>NZ_CAKC01000045.1 GCF_000296855.1 Lactobacillus gigeriorum DSM 23908 = CRBIP 24.85
GCCTTCTTAGGTTTAGAAGAGTGGCCAAGTGCCACAATGGGTTGTTGTTTTTCGATCATATTCTTAACCTCCATTAAATTAATGAGATTAGAATACCTGAAAAATACGGACTAAAAAAGATACTCGGTTATATGACGCTTACCCTAATTCTTGTTAATAGGCTGATAAAATTAGAATAGCCGTAAGCCGTTCTCTCAATTTGCTTGATTTTGCGATTGAAGCCTTCCAAGTAGCCGTTAGAATAAGTCGAGGTGATTCCATTTAAAACCGCTGCCTTATTTCGTCTAAAAGTCAACAGCGTCTTATGCATCAAGTTGCCGACAGGAAGCTTAGAATAGAGCAGCTCTTCCACTTTGGCAGTATCATGATTGTCGATGGCTTCGAAAAAGTCCTGCAAGAGGTTATAGGAATTCTCAAGCTCTTCATTGCAGGCGATCCCTTCCATGACGATCTGTTCCTGGGTTAAGCAGTCTTTGTAATGCCAGTTATAGACTGGATGAAGCTTTTCCAAGTCCCTAAACTTTTTTAAATAGAGCTTCCAAGGGGACTTGAGGAGCTTGTACTCTCTAGAGGATTTCTCATACTGCTTCATCACTTGGACTCTTAGCGAGTTCAGGGACCTGGCAAGCATCTGTACTATGTGGAAGCGGTCGATGACAATCCGAGCATTGGGGAAGCAGGCTCTAACGATATCTTGATAATAGAAATTGAGATCCATCGAGACCGTTTTAACCGCCATTCTGGCTTGCGAGGAAAACTTGCCGAAATACTTTAACAAGACGCTTTTATATCTAGTTCTTAAGATTTGGACAACGGTATGGCTGTCGGCATCCAGACAGATAAAATGTAGCGTTCTATCGACGCCTTTGAATTCGTCAAAAGCCAAGTACTCAGGCAGATAGTCGTAGCCGTCTAAAAAGCGGTGCGAGCAAGAGGCTAGGACCCGCTGAACGGTATTGACGGATACATTGTTTTCTCTGGCGATGCTGGTCATTGAGCGATCCTCAGTCAAGGCGCTTAAGACTTTTCTCTTGGATGCGTTGGAAATACAGCAGTGCTTGTCCACTAGGTCGGACTGTGCAATCGATCTGCGTTGACAATCGCGACACAGAATCCTCTGCTTGAACAGTCTGATGACAATCGGACGGCTGGCATCGGCAGTAATATAACGAACGTGGGTCTTTAGCCTGCCCGTCTTGATGAAATTCAAAGAGCCGCAGAATGGACAAGCGGGCTGCTTTAAAAGGGCCTCGTAGACTTTGTATTGCACGCCATTGAAGAACTTATAGAAATTGTCGTAAAAAAAGATATTTTTATCTTTAATATCGAGATCAAATTTAATACAATCATTAATAGAGGACATAGCATAACTCCTAAATAGCTTAATTGAATTGGTTAGTGGAAGATTTTAAGCAAGGAGGCTATGGCCTCTTTTTGCATAAAAAAATCCTGTGGACAGAATACCATAAATATTCATCAACAGGAAAAATTATAGAGCCGAAATGGGTCAGTTTTGATTATAATGCAAGATCTCTGACTTGAGCCAAAAAATCATTGAGTACGCGTTGAGTGTACTGACCTTTTTCTAATCTACTTTTGGCTCTAATCAAAGCGTCACGTTCTTCTTGCTTTATATTAGGGTCTTGTAAAACTTAATCAATATCTAAAATGATTTTATCTTCTAATTTTTGTTTGTTTTTGCCAAACATCATATCTACCTTCTTAAAGTCGTGTTTTTAGATTTAAGATAATTGTAGAGCTAACGACCATAAAAACAATAGCTATTTTTAGTTCGAAATGTAAAATGCCAACTGGATCCTTTGTCTAATTGGCATTTTTATATAGAGAAATCGATGAAAACGATTTTAACTACATTCTACCAAAGAAATTCTGAATATAGTAGTGATATGCTTGAAAAAAGCAAAAAAATGAAAGCGGATAATATCTGTATATACCAATAATTTTTTATCTTATAGCGCTATAACTTTGTAGTAGTTCCTTCCCAATTAAGAAAGCGCTATCATTAAGTTGTAGAAAGTAAGCTTATAGGAAGGAGCTCTTTTATGAAAATTAGTGATATCAACTTCAAAGAGATAGTTTCATCATATGCTGATGAATTCCCTACATATCAAGTATTAGATGAAAAGGGGAATGTTGTAGACCAAGAAGCCATGGATTCTGTTTCAGACGAACTTCTTGTAAAAATGATGGAAGATATGACTTGGAATAGAGAAATGGACCGCAGAGTTATCTTGCTTAACCGTCAAGGAGCTTTGATCAACTTCCCTCCATCTGGTGGTCAAGAAGCAACGCAATATGGAGCAATGATGGCGTTAGATCCAAAAGAAGATGTATTAGCACCAACATATCGTGATGTATATGCTTGTGTGAAGCTTTGGGGCGTTGATTTATTACAAGCTTTTGTTTGGGGTAAAGGTCACGTTTTATCAGGTACTTATCCAAAAGCTGTTAATATGTATGCACCAAACGTAGTTGTTGGTGGTACTACTCCACAAGCTTTAGGTAGTGCTATTGCTTTAAGATTCCGTAATGAAAAGAGAATCGCATTTTCATTTGCTGGAGATTCTTCAACTTCACAAGGTGACTTCTATGAAGCTATTAACTTTGCTGGGGCATACAAGGCTAACTTGGTAACTGTCATTGAAAATAACAAGTATGGAATTTCCGTACCTGTAGAACATCAAACAGCTGCTAAGACTTTGGCACAAAAAGGTGTCGCAGCCGGTATTCCTGCAGTAAGAGTTGATGGTATGGACCCTATTGCTGTTTACTTAACTGTAAAGAAAGCTCGTGAATATGCTATTGATAATGGACCAGTCTTAATCGAAGCTCTTACTTATCGCTATGGCCCACACACTATGTCAGACGATCCTACTCGTTATCGTACAGAGGAAGAAGTAAATGAATGGCGTAAAAAAGACCCACTTATTCGTTTAGGTAACTACTTAACAGCAAAGGGACTCTGGTCAGAAGAAAGAGAAGCTGAGATTAAAGAAGAGGTTAAGGCTGAAGCTAAAGAAACTCTTGCAAGAATGGCAAAATTAGAACCTCTTAAAGTAACTGATTTGCTCAAGAATATGTACGCTGTTCAACCTCAAAACATCAAAGAACAAATTGAAATCTATAGTGCAAAGGAGGAAAACTAGGATGCCAGTTCTTACATTAGCTCAAGCCGTAACAGACGGTTTAAATGAAGCATTAAAAAAATACGACAACACCTTAATTTTTGGTGAAGATGTTGGTAAAAACGGTGGTGTATTCCGTGTAACTGCTGGAATGCAAGAAAAGTATGGCGATAAGCGAGTATTTGATACTCCATTGGCAGAATCTGGAATTTTACATATGGCAATTGGTTTGGCACAAGAAGGCTTTCTTCCAATTCCTGAAATTCAATTCTCAGGTTTCACTCTAGAAGCCATGGATCCATTAATTGCTCAAATGTCAAGAATTCGCTATCGTACTGGTGGTTCACGTCACTCACAAATTTTGATTCGTTCAACTTATGGTGGTGGTGTACATACTCCAGAATTGCACTCAGATTCATTAGAAGGTTTCTTTGCACAAGTTCCAGGTTTGAGAGTTGTAATTCCTTCAACCGCTTACGACGCAAAAGGTTTGCTGTTAGCATCCCTTGAATCAGAAGACCCTGTATTCTTCCTTGAACACTTACGTTTATACAGAACTGTTAAGGATGAAGTTCCAGAAGGTTACTACACAGTTCCTTTAGACAAAGCTGCTATTTCTCGTGAAGGTTCAGATATTACTCTGATCGGTTACGGAATGATGGTTCCTATGGCACTTCAAGCAGCTGAAGAATTAGCAAAAGATGGTATCAATGCAGAAGTAGTAGACCTAAGAACTGTTTCACCAGTTGACTATGAAACTGTATGTGCATCAGTAGCCAAGACACACCGTGCTGTAGTATTGCAAGAAGCTCAAAGACAAACCGGTACAGCTGGCCAAATTATGTCAGAAATCCAAGAACGCAACTTCATGGATCTTGATGCTCCAGTAGCTAGAGTAACTGCACCAGATACAGTATTTGCAGTTGGTATGGCAGAAGATCAATGGATGCCAAATGTTGATGACATTATTGCTAAAGCTCGTGAAACCGTTGAATTTTAGGAGGTAGACTATGTATCAATACATTTTACCAGATGCCGGAGAAGGTACTCACGAAAGTGTGATTATGTCATGGGCAGCCAAAGTTGGTGAACATGTTGAGGAAGACGAAACTTTACTTGAAATTGAAAGTGACAAGGCAGTAGTCGAACTTCCAAGTCCTGTGAGTGGTTACCTTGCTAAAATTTATGTTGAAGCAGGTGACACTGCTGTTGTTGGTAAGCCAATTGCTGATATTGCTGAAACTGAAGAAGATCTAAAGAAATATCTGGCAGAAGGTGGATCATCTTCACCAGCTCCAGTTGCCAAGTCAGAAACTTCACCTGAGGTAAAGATTTCTGAACCAAGTGCTCCTAGTCCTGTAGTTGCACCAGCAGCTAAAGTAGCCGATGAAAGTGTAGATGTTAGAACGTTAGCTGTTCCTAGAGTTCGCCATTATGCTCGTGAAAAGGGGGTCGATCTACATTTAGTAACGGGAACTGGCAATCATGGCAAGATTACTATTGAAGATATTGATAATTTCTTAACCAACGGTTCAGCTCCTGTTGCAAGTCCAAATGTTGAATCAGCACCAGTGGCACCAGTTGCACAAGTATCAGCTCCAACTAATGAAGAATTCCCTGAAGTTATTGAAAAGATGCCGGCAATTCGGAAGACTATTGCTAAAGCTATGGCTAAGAGTAGTAGTGAAGTTGCAAGAGTTACCATCTTTGACCAAGTTGAAGTTGATGCTTTGGTAGCACACCGTAAGAGAATGAAGGGTATTGCTGAACAACGTGGTATTAAGTTGACATTCATGCCATACATGGTAAAGGCATTGGTAGGACTTTTGAAGAACCTTCCTGAATTCAACGTTTCGATCGATATGGATAATTATCAAATTATTCATCACCAATACTACAACATTGGTGTTGCAACTGATACTGAAGCCGGATTGATGGTGCCAATGATTAGGAATGCAGAAAGAAAGAGTTTATTTGATATTGCTCAAGAAATTAATGAATTGGCAGACAAGGCTCGTGAAGGAAAGATTACTCCAGCTGATATGGGCAAAGGGTCAATTACTATTACCAATGTAGGAGCTACTGCAACTTCTGGTGCTTGGGCTACACCAATTATCAACTTACCAGAAATAGCTATTTTGAATGTCGGAAGAATTGATAAAGCATTCGTTCCTGATGAAGAGGGTAATCCAGTTCTAAAGAACGTAATGAAGATTTCATTCGCATTTGATCATAGAATGATTGATGGCGTAGCTGCACAAAAGGCAGTTAACTTATTGAAAGAATACTTCCATGATCCAGATTTATTGTTAGCGGAGGGTTAATAACAGATGGTTGTAGGTGGATTTACAAATGAAGTCGATACCATCGTTATCGGCGCCGGTCCTGGTGGTTACGTAGCTGCGATTCGGGCAGCGCAACTAGGACAAAAAGTAGTTGTAGTCGAAAGAGATAAAGTTGGTGGTGTATGTCTTAACGTGGGATGTATTCCTTCAAAAGCACTTATCCATGTTGGTCAAGAATATGCCAAGACGCAAAAAGAAACACCATTTGGCTTGAAGGTCGATAAAGTTGAGTTAGACTTTGCTAAAGCCCAAAAGTGGAAAGACAACAGTGTTGTTAAAAAATTGACTATGGGTGTAAGTGGACTCCTTAAGAAAAATAAAATTCAATTGGTGTCCGGAGAAGCACATTTCGTCAATCCAAACACTGTTCATGTGACTCCAAATGGTGGTTTGGGTGAAGATTATCACTTCAAGAACATAATTTTGGCTCTAGGTAGTCGTCCAATTGAATTAAAGGCTTTTCCATTTAGCGATGATATCCTTGATTCAACCGGCTTATTGAATTTGAAAGAAATTCCAAAAGAATTAGCTATTATCGGTGGTGGTTATGTTGGAATGGAACTTGCCATGGCTTATGCAAGTCTTGGTAGTCACGTAACAGTTTTAGAAGGCTTAGATCGTGTTCTTAATAACTTCGATGCTGATCTAGTAAAACCAGTTTTGGCCGAAGCTGAAAGATTGAACATGACAATTATCACTAAAGCAATGGCATCTCGCTATGAAAAAGCAGAAGATGGCTTGCACTTGTTTTACAAACTAAATGACAAGGAAGAAGAAGTTGTTGCTGACAAGATTGCTGTGATGGTAGGTCGTCGACCAAATACCGATGAAATTAGTATTGAGCTTTCAGGCCTTGATCTCGATGAACGTGGATTAATTCCAGTTGACGAGCAAATGAGAACCAAACAAGCTCACATCTATGCAATCGGTGATATTGTTAAAGGTCCAGCCCTTGCACACAAAGCATCTTATGAAGGAAAAGTTGCAGCTACAGCGATTGCTGGTAAGAAAGGCGTAGCAAGTGATTACTTAGTAATTCCTACAGTTGCTTTTACCCATCCAGAAGTTGCTACCGTTGGTATGACAAAAAAGGAAGCAGAAGCAAAAAGTATCAAGATCCAAGTTGCTACTTTTAGATTTGCAAGCAATGGTCGTGCCCTTTCAATGGATGAAACTGATGGTTTTGTTCGTTTGATTTCAGAAAAAGAAACTAAACGCTTGATCGGTGCTCAATTGGTGGGACCCGAAGCAAGTGAATTGATTGGTGAAATTACGCTTGCAATTGAAAACCTAATGACTGCAGAAGATATCACCTTGACGATTCATAATCACCCAAGTTTAGCTGAAACCATCATGGATGCGAGTGAGATCTTGTTAGGACAAGGCATTCACCAATAGAAAGGTGATCCTTATGGAAAATAAAGTATCAGCAAAAGCTTTTACGATGAGCGTTCTTAATGGAACGGCCGTAGGAGCAGTAGTAGTATTAATTCCTGGTGCCTTACTTTCTGAACTTGTAAAAGCTTTAATGCCTTTTATGCCATTTCTTAGTACAGTTTCCCAAGGGTTATCGCTTTCTAATTCCATGATGGGGTTGGTTTGTGGAACTTTGGTAGGACTGAATTTTAAATTTAATCCGATTCAAGCAGCTTCCTTGGGACTTGCAACAGAATTTGCCTCAGGAGCAATAAAATTTAAAAATGGCGTTCTTGTGTTAAGTGGCACAGGCGATATTATCAATATGATGATTACCACATCATTGGGTGCAGCATTGATCTTATTTATAGGTAATAGCTTAAAGGCTTATTCAATTTTG
The DNA here is from genome assembly GCF_000296855.1 of Lactobacillus gigeriorum DSM 23908 = CRBIP 24.85. Lineage (GTDB taxonomy): Bacteria > Bacillota > Bacilli > Lactobacillales > Lactobacillaceae > Lactobacillus > Lactobacillus gigeriorum. The sequence goes on from NZ_CAKC01000045.1 coordinate 7,308, forward strand.
CTAATACCAACCATACTTTTAGCATTTGTAGGATATATTGGAGTCTTGTTATTACCATATGTTGCTAAGATAACTGAAATCATTGGCATTGGAATTGAACATTTGCTTAATTTGCAACCTTTATTGATGAGTATCCTTTTAGCAATCATTTTTGGAATCCTGATCGTTTCACCAATTACTACCGTAGGAATTGGACTAGCAATTTCAATCTCAGGATTGGGGTCAGGAGCAGCCAATGTGGGAATATGTGCAACTGGTTTTGCATTTGCAATATTAGGATGGTCAGTAAACTCTAAAGGTACGTGTTTAGCCCATTTTCTTGGATCTCCTAAAATTTCCATGCCATTAGCAGTAAAGAATCCTAAAATATTGATTCCGATAATTTGTTCTGATGCATGTTCGGGAGCAGTAGCATGCTTGTTCAATGTTCAAGGAACACCAATGAGTGCCGGTTTTGGGTTTAGTGGTCTTGTCGGACCAATTAATAATTTAAACTTGATGCCGGGTGGATGGAATACGATGAACATTCTAATCACTACTTTAGTTTATGCTATAGCACCAATAATATTTGGCTTTATTTTCAAAATAATATTTGTTGATAAGATGCACTTGATCACAGCTGAGGATTATCGACTTAATATTTAAAAAGAAAAGACTCCTTGCTCAAGTTTTGCTTTTGTTTAACTTGGCAGGAGTCTTTTTGCTAGAAAGGAAGAAAAAATGTCTGTATTGATTGATAGATTACTTTCCGTTAGACCTGAAGTTCAAACTGTTAGTCGACCGCTAAATATGGCAGTTGTAAAAGCAGCAGATAAAGAAGTATTGGCCTGTGTCGAAAAGGCTATCAAAGAAAAGCGAATATATGCCTATTTGATTGATGATCAACAAGAATTGACTGAATTACTTGAAAAATTTGATATTGATTCAAATTCGTATGAAATTATTGATCTCAAAGATGACGCAGAAGCCGCATTTAAAGCTGTTGAGCTTGTTAGAGAAGGTAAAGTTGATGCAATTTTAAAGGGCTTGATTCCAACCGGCAAATTATTAAAGCAGGTTGTTAACAAGCAAACTGGTATCAGAAAAGCTGATTTACTTTCACATGTTACAGTAATGGCCGTTCCCAAATTAGATCGTTTAATTGCAATTACAGATGCAGGATTAATCTTGTTACCTGATAAAGAAATGGCCAAAGTAGAGATAAATAATGCAGTTGAAGTTATGCAAGCATTGAAAGTTGAAAATATAAAAGTGTCCCTTTTATCTGCAGCCGAGAATTTGATCCCCAAGTTACCCTCGTCAGTAATGGAGACTGAATTGGCTAGCGAATATCAAGCTGAAACTGATTTTATAGTAGAAGGCCCAATTTCCTTTGATCTTTCAATGTCTCCTGCTAGTGCTAAAGAAAAACGTTATCAAGGAAGAATTCAAGGGGATGCCGATATTTTATTCGCACCAGATATTGTGACAGGGAATGTAGCATGTAAGTCATTGTTGTATTTTGGGGATGCCAAGATGGCTGGTGTGGTTATGGGTGCTCAAGTACCGGTTATTGTAACTTCACGTGCGTCAAGTTTTGAAGAAAAATACGCATCGATTCTCTTAGCACAGATTATGATGTTAGATCGTAAGATCTAGGAGGAAAAAATGAAAACAGTAGTAGCAATAAATCCAGGTGCAACTTCAACTAAAGTGGCAGTATATCAAGATGAGAATCTGCTTTGGAAAGAAGAGCTTATTTATGAATCCTCCGATCTAGAAAAATACGATAAGATTTTTGATCAATTTGAACTGCGGTTAAAAGATATCGAAAAGCTACTAGATGAACACAATATTACACATATTGATACAGCAGTAGGTAGAGGGGGCTTGATCGGGCCAGTACAACCAGGTGCAATTCTAGTCAATGAACCATTAATAAATCACTTAGAATTTCATCCAATGCTTGAACATGCGTCAAATTTAGGCGCAAAGTTAGCCAAAGCTGTGAGTGAAAAATATGGTGATGGAAGAGCTTATGTTTATGATCCGGTTACAGTTGATTCGATGAAGCCAGTTTCTCGTTTAACGGGACTAAAGCAAATATCAAGAATTTCAATTGCGCACCATTTAAATATGAGAGCAGTTGCCAGAAAAGCAAGCGAAGATTTAGGCAAAGACTACAAAGATCTAAATATTGTAGTTGCTCATATTGGTGGGGGAGCAAGTGCAAGTGCTCATGAACATGGAGAAGTAATCGATATTGTATCTGATGATGAAATGATGTTTGGTGCTAACCGTTCTGGTGGATTACCAATCAAGATGATAGTTCCTTATATTAAAGAAATTGGAATTGATGAATTTTATAAAATTGCACGGCATAAGGCTGGTTTAGTTTCATATTTTGGTACAACTGATCTTCGCGTTGTCCAACAAAAAATTGAAGCTGGCGATGAAGAAGCTGCTCTAGTTTTCGATGCTCTATGCTTGGGAATAAGTAAAACCATTGCTGCTTTGTCCGTGAGCATCAATGGTCCAATAGATGTAATTTGTTTGACTGGTGGTATGGCTAGATCTGAAAAATTAGTTGAAAATGTTGCTAAACGAACAGGTTTTATCGCACCTTTGAGGACATACCCAGGTGAATTTGAACTTGAAGCCTTAGCTTTAGGTGGGTTGAGAGTGATCAATGGGGAAGAAACTGCTCAAATTTTAACTTATGAAGATGAAAACTAGTTCCGAATTGAATCAATGAATTGATTAATAATAACAGCATTGTCTGAGCTGGCTTTACGATAAGCGATTCCTTGACGATAGAGGTTTTGAGAATCGGTTAATTGAATCCAATGTAAACCTTTAATATGAGTTGCATCCTTAAGTTCGATTGGTAACACTGCTACAGCATCCAGTAAACCCAAACTATGTAGCAACATCTCAAAATCATCGTGAGTATAAATTATTTGACGACTGAACCCATACTCTTGGCAACGACGCTTAGTAAATTCTCCAACAGCAAAATTTGTACTTAAAGTAACTATGTTGTAACCTTTTAGATCCTTAAATTTGATTTTTTCTAATTTTGCCAAAGGATGCGTTTCTGGCATAACAATTGCACCATGATAGCAAGATTCTTCAACGGGAAAAGTATCGATAATAATACTTTGTTCGACTTGAGGAAAAGAAATAATTCCGACATCAATTTGATTATCTGCAAGCATATGCTGAAGTTTAATCGAGCCACCCTGAACAATGTGTAAGTCAACATTAGGATATCTTCTAATGAAACGTGATATTTGATCCATAAATTGAATCATAGTTAAAAAATTGACACCTACAGTAAGAACTTGACGTGTTTCTACATCATGACTCTGAATATCGTGAACCAATTGATTGAATTGATTTACTAAAGGCTTCCCACGTTGGTATAAAATTTGTCCTGAATCGGTCAACTGCAAATGATGATTATTATAAATGAAAAGTTGAGTATGAAGCTCTTCTTCCATCTTAGAAATAGCTTGCTTTAATGCAGGTTGAGATACATAAAGTAGTTTGGCTGCATGAGAATAATTTTGCATGTCAGCAATTGTTAAAAAATAGGTTAATTGTCTGATATCCATATCTGTTATCCTTTCTTTACTTATGGATAACTCAAAAAGGGGGAGGAAAAAATGAATACTGAAAAATTGGCCAGTTTATTTGATAACTTTGTAGCTAAAAATCATTTGCCTAAGGCAATCCTTGAAATTCAAAACTCTAAGGATAATCAGCAAATTGAATTTAAACATGGTGATATCACAGAAGATACCCCTTTTGCCCTTGCAAGTGTTACTAAATTATGGGTTAGTACAATAATTATGCAACTAATTGATGAGCGAGAGTTAACTTATAACTCTATTGTAACCGATTTCTTACCTATTAAAAAGATCAATGGGTTGCATCATTTCCTTAACAATGACTATACTAGGAAAATAACTGTTCATGATCTTTTGTTTCATCGTACCGGTTTGCCTAATGTGTTTTTTGAAGAACCTTTTAAATTGGCAACAAAAATAATTGAAAAGGATAATTCTTACGATTTTGAAGATATGCTTTTGAAAGTCAAAAAAACAGAAGCGCATTTCTTACCAGGAGAAAGACAAGCATATTATGCAGATATCAATTTTCTACTGCTAGGTAAAATCATTGAAATTGTAACTAAAATAAGTCTTTCCGAAAATGTGGAAGAAAGAATAGCTGAGCCTCTTAAATTAACTAGGTCTTATATCCCCGAAACAGAGCTGGCTACAATTCCTCCCTATTATTTTGAAGAATTGGGATATTTAAATCGTCCGAAAGCAATTATTAGCTCGCAGGCTGCTGGTGCAGGTATATCTACTGCAAATGATTTGATGATATTTTTAAAGGCCTTTATTCAAGGAAAATTATTTGATAAACGGCATTGGGATGAAATAAAAGACTATTTACCACTGCAAGCAGATTATGCGCCCGTCTATTATGGCGGAGGTCATATGAAATTGCATGCAGGTCAGCATAATTTGGATGAGAAGCTGACATTTATTGGTCATTCAGGTTTATCGGGAGCATTTGCTTTTTATTGCCCAGAACTAGATTTATACTTAACTGGTACAACTGATAATATCAAGCGAAGTCAACTATGTATTCACTTGATGTATATCATGTTGCTAGAATTGGAGAAAGAAAACTTGTAAGTGGTAAATCTGGTTATAGTACTATAATAAACAATTAGTGTAAACGCTTACAGATTTTTGCTATGATAAAAATGTAAGTTGAACTGAAATGGAGAAATAATATCAACTATGAAAATTATTATCTATAACATTGATGGTAAACATGAAGAATTGGCTCATGAATGGAGCAAGAAGACTGGTAATAAAATCAAGATCGTTCACGATTTGTTAACCCCAGAAACTGTTGAATTAGCAAAAGGTTTTGACGGAGTGGCCGTTTCTCAAGTAGTAAAAGTAGATAATGCGGTTTATCCAAAGCTACGTGAATTTGGAATCAAGCAAATTGCACAAATGAGTGCTGGCGTTGATATGTATGATCTTGATGCTGCCAGTGAAAACGGCATTATTGTTTCAAATGTTGCCAGCTATTCTCCTGAATCAATTGCCGAATTTACAGTTATGGTAGGGATGGCTGTTGTTAGACATCTCGAACAAATTCGCAAGAACGTTAAGGAACATGACTTTGCATGGGAAAACCCAATTAGAGGTAAGGTCATTGGTCAAATGAAGGTAGCAGTCATCGGTACCGGTCGAATTGGTGCAACAACTGGTCGTTTCTTCCATGGATTTGGCAGTGAAATCGTAGGGTACGATATTTATCCAAACGAAAAGTTAACTTCGTTTTTAACCTATGCAGATTCAGTAGAAGAAGCTGTTAAAGATGCTGATATTCTTACTCTTCATATGCCAGCAACTAAGGAAAACTTCCATATGTTTGATGCTGAGTTGTTCTCCAAGATGAAGCCTGGTGCAATCTTGTTGAATATGGGCCGTGGAGCTCTTGTTGATACTAAGGCATTGCTAGATGCGTTAGATTCAGGTCAACTTGCTGGTGCGGGTATTGATACTTATGAAAATGAAATGCCATACGTACCAAAGAATTTAAGAGGTCAAGAAATCGATGACCCAATTTTGGAAAAGCTGATCAATCATCCTAAAGTAATTTACACACCTCACACAGCATACTTTACTGATCAAGCTTTACAGGCAATAGTTGAAACCGCATTAGAGGCAGCTGTCGAAGTTGTTGAAACAGGCGATACTAATAAGCGTGTAAACTAAAATATATTAGTCGGAGGAGAAAACTATGAAGTACATCGTCAACCACAGTAACAATCCTTATTACAACATTGCTCTTGAAGCATACGCATTTCGTGAATTAACGCAAGAAGATGAATTATTTATTCTTTGGATCAATGAACCTTCAATTATTATCGGACGTAATCAAAATGCAATTGAAGAAATAAACAAGGAATATACAGATGAACATGGAATTCATATTGCTCGTCGCCTTTCTGGTGGTGGAGCAGTATACCATGATTTGAATAACTTGAACTATACGATTATTTCAAACAATGTCAAAGGATCGTTTGACTTTAAGACTTTTTCAAAGCCAGTAATTGATACACTCGCAAATTTGGGTGTTGAAGCTAAATTTACTGGAAGAAACGACTTGGAAATTGATGGTAAAAAGTTCTGTGGTAATGCTCAAGCATACTACAATGGTCGAATGATGCACCATGGATGTTTACTGTTTGATGTTGACATGACGGTTTTAGGTAATGCACTTAAGGTTTCCAAAGACAAGATTGAATCTAAAGGCGTTAAATCGGTAAGAGCCAGAGTGACTAACATTTTATCAGAATTGCCAAAGCCAATGACTGTACATGAATTTGCTGATGCTATTTTAAATCAAATGAAAAAGGAATATCCTGACATGACTGAATACGTTTTGTCAGATGAAGATAAAGCTAAGATTCAAAAGTCCTGTGATGAGCAATTTAGTACTTGGGATTGGAATTTTGGTACTTCTCCTAAATATACTTTGACTAGAGCTGTACGTTACCCAGCTGGTAAAATTGAAACTTTTGTTGATGCAGAAGGCTCAATTATTAAAGGTATTAAGATCTTCGGTGACTTCTTTGGCGTTAAGCCAGCATTTGAAATTGAGGACTTACTGGTTGGAACTCGCTATGAATATCAAGATGTACTTGCAAAACTTCAAACGATTGATACAACAGAGTACTTCTCGGGTATGACAACTGAAGAAGTAGCTAAGGCAATTGTTGCCTAAGTTTATATATTTGATAAAAATACTGTTATAACTAATTAAACGAGCAAAATTAATTCCTATGCGGAAAATATTTTGCTCGTTTTTCAAATAAAAAATATTTTTTTGTAATTTTTGCGATCTATATATTAGGGGGTTATTTATGCTCTCAAATATATATTACGAGCAGGCAACTTCATGGATTATGAAGTCCCAAAGGAATTTGGCTTTACTGAAGATAAGATCTTCGGTTGGGTCATGGAAAACGAAGAGTTCTGTTTGTATGTGCTTAGGATCATCCTGCCCTTTTTGGAAATCAAGGAGGTCGTAGAGTTTAACAAGCAGGATTCGTTAGGCAATGATCAGCGGGAAGCTAAAGATATTCGCTTGGATATCAAAGTGGTTGATAAGGATGGTCGCATCTTTGATATCGAAATGCAGACCTCGCCAAGCAAGTATCTTGGAAGAAGATTGCGCTACTACCAATCAACGATTGATGGTGCCAAGGTTCTTAAGCCAGGTCATGATTATTCTGAGCTACCTGATACCTTTATTATCTTCTTGTGTTCGTTTGATCCATCTGAAGCTTTTTCAAAAGTTAATAATCGCGCAGTGCATTTCTTCAAAACGATTGATACCAAAGATCATGCGTTAGAGTTGAAAGGTTATTATTAACTCAAAAGGCGACTTCACTGGCGAAAGCGAGGAACTTAAAGAGCTAGCAAAGTTGATGAACAATGAAGAAGTCAGTCTAAATGAACACTTTATTTGGGCTCAAAAGCGGATCAAGGAACTTAATCAAGACAGGAGATCAGATATCATGGACTACGAGATGAAGATCATGGATGCCAGAATTAGTGGTCGCGAGATTGGTGAAAAAATTGCAAATCGTGCAGGAGTTAAGAAACTGATTGATGTGCTTATCGATTTGTCTCACGACGACGAAACGATTTTTATTAAGGCAAAAAATAAGTACGGTCAATACTTCTCAGATGATGAATTAAAGCAATTCATCGCAGAAGCGAAAAACGATTCTTTGCAAGAAGTTTAAGCTACATCCTACTTTTACAGAAACGAGCACTAGCTCGTTTTTTTATTTAACGAAGTTTCGACATTCACTTAAAAAGTTTAAAAAAATTATTTAAATGATAGCGATTACACCAAAATAAAGCTATACTAAAACTATAGTACTGAGTAAGGTATATTTTTATCGAGGTGTAGAGATGAAGCAGAAAAAGAATAAGAAATTTTTCATATCGTTAATATTACTTAGTTTATTACTCGGATTTGGTGGAATTGCTGAAACCCAAGGAATAACTGAACAAGTACAAGCTACTACTCTTTCTGCTGAACAAGTAAAGGCCAAAAAATTGGCTAAAATAGAGAAGGCGAAAAAAGCTGAATATGCTAGATTAAAGGCCCAATTGGCTAAGAAAAAAGCAAAAAAGGCCAAAAAAACCAGAAAAGTATACAAGAAGAAAACTACAGTCAAAAAGACTAAAAAGTCGCGTCGAAGCTTTGGTGTAGGCGATACATATACTGCTAACCATCAAAGGATAATCGGTAATAAGCGGTCAAAAATATATCATGTTCCTGGTCAAGCTGGATATCACATGAATTTAAGCAATGCCGTATTTTTTAATAGTGAAAAAGAAGCTATTGCTGCAGGATATCGGAAAGCGTTGAGATAATGAAAAGTTGGAGAAAAATTTTATCAAGTATAGTATTAAGTATTTCTTTAATAGGATTTGGTTATGTTGAACCAGTGCAAGCAAGCGATAGTACTAATTTAGCAAGAATAGAAGCTGAAAATAGAGCAACTGAAAAACGAATTCAAATTTTAGAACAAAAAATTGCGGCCTTAAAAGAACAATTAGGACTTGCAACCAAGAAAACGGCTGTTGAGTCAGTAAGTAGAGCTGCTTTGAGTAAGTTAACTTATCAAGGGTCTGAAGTTGTTACCGTTAATCATAATAAACCCACGTTTACCAAGAGTGAATTAAAGTTAACCCGGCCATGGCAAAGCTATGGTCAATTAGATGGGCTTAACAGAGTAACGACGGCTAACGCTTTATTGAATCATAGCTTAATGCCACATAGTGAACGTGAGCCACTATATGTGAATCCAACTGGCTGGCATAACAAACGAATTTCAAGTGGTTGGCTTTACAATCGCTGTCACTTAATCGGCTATCAATTAACAGGACAGAATAATAATATTCGCAATTTAATGACGGGCACCAGACAATTGAATGATCCAGGAATGTTACGTTATGAAAATGAAGTGGCAGATTACCTGAAATCATCCAACTCCCACTATGTACGGTATCGCGTAACTCCAGTATTTCGTGGCGACGAATTACTGGCACGGGGCGTTGAAATGGAAGCTCAATCCATTGGCTCTAACGCGGTCAGATTTAATGTTTACATTTTTAACGTCCAACCTGGAGTGGTTTTGAACTATCAAACTGGTACTAGTCGAGTAGGATAATTTTTGAAGAAAGAATAGTAAAAAATCGCAGAGAAAAGAACATCCCTGCGATTTTTTGTATGGATTTAGGTATGAAAAAATAAGTTAATAGTTTGCTTCGATTTCTTGAATTTTAGCTAAATATTCTTCGTTATTAGGAACTGAAATACCCAACTTTTTAGCAAGAGGCACAATATAGCCTGCAAACAATTGTAGTTCAGTCTTGCGTTTAGCTAGAACATCTTGACGCATCGAAGGCATCGATTCAGAGTTGAAATTAGTCAAAGGAGCAATAGTATTTTCAACATCTTGATCAGTAATCGGAATGCCGAGCTTATTTGCTACAGCTTGTACTTCTTTCATCGTTGCAATTGTTTTTTCACGATAGGGCATACCAGGCTTCAACTGTCCATAAGGTATATTGAAGACAGCACAAGTTTGGTTTACGCCACAATTAAACATCAATTTATGCCATGATTCTAACAAAATATGGTCAGATTCAACAAACGGCAAATGACAAGCGGTGAAAAATGCCCGTAGACTAGCAACATTTTCTTCATCGATAGGTTGTTCTGCACCAATAACTAATTCACCAACTGGATCTGCGGTTACTGTATTGCCTTGATAAACAATGGCCATCGCTCTAGCAATACAGCGAACGACTTTTTCACGACCAAAGGCTTGACGAAGATCGTCTTCACTGATTACTCCATTCAGCGTTGAGATAATGATAGTATTACTTTTGATAAAAGGCTTCATCTCTTCCATTGCAGCTTTGATTGCCGTGTACTTAGTCGCCAAGATTAGTAAATCGACTTGTTGGAATTCACTGACAGATGAAACATATTTAAAGTCATAAGATTTGCCATTATAAATAACAGGATTGGCTTGATAGCGCTCTTTTCGTTGCTCATCAGCGATAAATACGAGCTTATCTTTGCCTAAATAGTCATATATAAAGGTCGCGAAATTTACGCCAATGGCTCCTCTACCCACAATTCCAACGGTTTTTATGTTTTTCATAATTAATCCTTTCTAGTTAATCCTGTGCCGGTAAATCTAACATATAGCCAAAACCACGCACGGTTTTTATATATTCTGGATGTTTAGGATCTTTCTCTAATTTATCACGTAAGTGGCTAATATGCATGTCAACGATTCTAGTTGAATCATAGTCATCATCGTAATGCCAAACACCATCTAGTAATTGTTCACGAGATAAAACCTGACCTTCATTATCGAGCAAAAATTTAAGCAACTTAAATTCTTTGGGAGTTAAGAAAATACTTTGTTCATTAATGAAAGCATTATAGCGTTTAAAATCAATTCGTAAATCGCAATTATCGCCCAAATGAACCACCGTGAAATTGGTTGAAGTAACTTTGGTTTCAGGTAAAAGCGGTTTACGATCACTGAGCCAAAGCAAACTTTCTAATTGAGCTAAAACTAAATCAACATTTTGCGAAACTAAATAAGCAGAAACTTTCAGTTGAAATAATTTCTTCGCAATGTGGGCATGCATGACTTTATTTAAAACGATAATTGGACCAGCAAAATGCTCTCTGATTGCAGAAATATTGCTGTATAAGGCATCTTCTGCTATTCCATGGATATCAAGGATAATCCCACAAAGGTCATTTGAATTTGAATGCTGCACTGCCTTCGCCAAGGATAAGGCGTTGTAGATGCGCAATTCGTGATCATTAGCGAAAGTCGTCAATCCTGTGAACAAGGTGATGTTTTTCGTCATTAAAATTATTTTGTTCATATACATTACTCCTAAGGCTATTTTACGATACAATCCCCAAATTTACCTAAAATTTACATTCTTTTACATGAAATACATCGTTTTCACAAATGCTCCACGTAGAATATTGAATGAAGGGTGGGATCACTATGAAAAATAGTAAACGACACTATCTATGGATTAGTTTAATTACGATTATGACAGCTGGGCTACTTAGCGCCTGCCAACAAAATAAAAATTCAATTACAGCTGTTGGTTCAACTGCCTTACAACCGCTTGTTGAAGAGGCAGCTTACGCTTATGGAAATAAACACGGCGTTACGATTAATGTTCAAGGTGGAGGTTCTGGTACGGGACTTAGTCAAGTAGCTGAAGGCTCTGTAGCAATTGGTGACTCCGATTTATTCGTTGAACAAAAGCAAGGCATTCCAGCAAATAAACTAGTCGATCATCGAGTAGCTGTGGTAGGAATTGTTCCTGTGGTTAATCCTGGTGTTGGGGTAAAGAATCTCTCCATGGATCAACTAAGAGCGATTTTTGCCGGGAAAATTACCAATTGGAAAGAGGTTGGAGGAAAGAATCAGTCTGTTCTATTGATTCACCGAGGCCAAGGATCCGGTACGAGATTTACGTTTGAACAAGATGTTATGGGTAAAACTAGCGTAGCACCTGGTCAGGAACAAGATTCCAATGGTTCAGTTCAAAAAATTGTGAAGGCGACCCCAGGCGCAATTAGTTATCTTGCCTTTGCTTATGCTAACCAACCTGGTTTGCAAAAGTTACAGATCGACCATGTTGTACCAACGAAGACCAATGTAACTACAAATGAATGGAAAATTTGGTCTTATGAACATATGTATACTAATAAGAATAAGCATTCAAAATTAACTGAACAGTTTTTACAATATTTACAAACTCCAGCAGTGCAACAAGATTTAATAGCTAAATTAGGCTACATCAGTATTCACGATATGAAAGTCGTTAAGGATATTGATGGAAATGTTACTCCACTAAAGAAAGGACTAGGTAAGTAAGATGGAAAATGATGTACAAAAGCAACTTACAAGTCCCTCAAAAGCTACCCGAGAAAATATTCGTGGTAAAGCTTTAACTTTTATTATTGCTAGTTTAATCATTGTTTTGACAGTAGCAGTAATTGGCTTCATTGCGATTAAAGGAATCACTACCTTTACCAAAGATGGCGTTAATCTATGGGATTTCCTAACCAAAAGCAATTGGAATCCTGGAAGTATCAAAGATGGCAAGCCTGAAGTAGGAGCTGCGCCAATGATTCTTGGGTCATTCTTGGTAACTTTGCTAGCAGCAGTTATTGCTACACCATTTAGTTTGGCAATTGGAATTTACATGAGTGAGTATGCAAGCAAGAAGACCAATAAATTACTTCGTCCAGTTTTGGAATTATTTACCGGTGTTCCATCTGTAGTCTACGGATTCTTAGGTCTAGTTATTATCGTACCAATGATGAGGACCATTTTTGGCGGTACTGGCTTTGGTATTCTGCCGGGAGCAATCGTATTATTTGTGATGATTTTTCCAACAATTACCTCAATGGTAGTTGATGCCTTAACTGCAGTACCAGTTTCATATCGCCAGGCTGCCTTAGCACTCGGAGCAACGCAATGGCAATCTATCTATAAAATCGTATTACGAGCAGCAACTCCAGGTATTCTGACAGCGGTTATTTTCGGAATGGCACGTGCCTTTGGAGAAGCTTTAGCGGTGCAAATGGTAATCGGAAACTCAGTCTTGATGCCAACCAGTTTGGTTTCACCAACTGCTACTTTAACAAGTCAATTAACAAGTCAAATTGGGAATACTATTATGGGGAGTATCCAAAACGATGCCCTCTGGTCATTGGCTTTAGTATTGTTGATTATGTCATTGTTCTTCAACCTATTGGTGAAGATGATTGCGAGAAAGAGGAAGATCTAGATGGATGCAAAAAAAGTGGATCGTATCGCAAAGCGCGTCATTCAAACAATGGTGTTGATGATCGTCGTTTTGTTGGTATTAATTTTAGGATATATTCTAGTAACTGGACTATCACAGACCAAACTAGATTTTATTTTTAAGATTTCCAAAGCTGCGCAGGCAGGCGGTGGTATTAGAGATCAATTATTCAATTCGCTATATCTACTAGTATTGGCATTGTTGATTTCGGTTCCACTATCATTAGGTGCAGGAATCTATTTAGCAGAATATGCTCCTGATAATTGGTTTACCAGAATGTTGAAAACCTTGATTGAAATTTTAAGTTCATTGCCTTCAATCGTAGTTGGTTTATTCGCTTATTTGGTGCTAGTAATCAAATTTCAAATTGGATTTTCAATTATCGCTGGTGCGATGGCTTTAACTTTTTTCAATTTACCATTGCTAACGTCAAATATTGAAAATGCTTTTCGGAATTTACCTGATTCACAACGAGAAGCAGGCTTAGCTTTAGGCTTATCGCAATGGAAAATGATCAAGGGCATTCTATTGCCAAGAATCGTACCAAGCATCATTACTGCAGTAATTTTGAGTTCGGGAAGAATTTTTGGTGAAGCCGCCGCTTTAATTTATACTTCAGGTCAAAGTGCTCCAATTCTAAATTACGCTAACTGGAATCCTTTTTCTCCAGACAGCCCGCTAAATATTATGCGTCCAGCTGAAACGTTGGCAGTGCATATTTGGAAATTAAATTCTGAAGGACTTACTCCAGATGCCGATGCGATTTCAGCTGCAGCTAGTGCGGTTTTAATTATTGTAGTTTTATTGTTCAATATCTCAGCTCACTACTTTGGCGAAAAGTTAGAACAAAAGCTGACTGCTAAAAGATAGGAAGAGGTAACGATGAAAGAAAAAAATATTATTATTCCTGATCATGAAGTAGCGATTTCAACCAAAGATATGGCGGTATATTATGGTGAAAAGAAGGCTCTTCATGAAACCAGACTATCTTTTCCTAAATATCGAATCACCGCCTTAATTGGTGCTTCGGGTTCAGCCAAGTCAACATTTTTACGCTCGCTCAATCGAATGAATGATAAAGTTGCACGAGTAACGGGTGAGATCAATTTTGAAGGTATTAATATCAACTCTTCAAAAGTTAATGTCAACGAACTTCGACGCAGAATTGGTATGGTATTTCAACAACCAAATCCTTTTGCCAAGTCGATTTATGACAACATTACCTATGCTTTGAAATACCAAGGCATTAAAGATAAGCAAACCTTAGACCAAATTGTTGAAGAGAGTTTACGTGGTGCTGCTTTATGGGATGAAGTCAAGGACAATCTTGATAAAAGTGCATTAGCCTTGTCAGGTGGTCAACAACAAAGATTATGTATTGCAAGAGCCATTGCTGTAAAGCCAGAAATTTTATTGTTAGATGAACCGGCAAGTGCCCTTGATCCTATTTCAACTGCTAAGTTAGAGGAAACGCTTATGAAATTGCGTGAAAACTACACGATGATCATGGTGACTCACAATATGCAACAAGCAGCGAGAACTAGCGATTATACTGCCTTCTTCCACCTTGGAGAAGTATATGAATATGATCATACCAGCAATATTTTCCAAAATCCGCAAGTTGAATTAACGTTGAATTATGTTGAAGGAAGATTTGGTTAGGAAGGAGGATCTTATGGCAACAGTTATCGAAGCAAAAGATGTTAGAGTGTATTACGGTCAAAAAGAAGCTTTGCACGGAATTTCAATGGATATTCCTGAAAAGCAGATTACCGCTTTGATTGGGCCATCTGGTTGTGGTAAGTCAACTTTTTTACGGACGTTGAATCGTATGAACGATCAAATTCCGAATATCAAAATTACTGGAACAATTAAGTTTGAGGGCAAAGAAATCTATTCGCCTAAGATGGACGTCGTTAATTTGCGTCAAAACGTAGGTATGGTTTTCCAGCAGCCTAATCCTTTCGCTTTTTCAGTGTATGAAAATGTATCTTTTGGCTTGAGGCTAGCCGGAATTAAGGACAAGGCCTTAATCGATGATCGTGTAGAGACTGCTCTTAAGCAGGCTGCTATTTGGGATGTTGTAAAAGACCGCTTAAATGATAATGCTTTAGGTTTTTCTGGAGGCCAACAGCAACGAATCTGTATTGCACGTGTTTTAGCAACAAAACCAGATGTCATTTTGATGGATGAACCAACTAGTGCGTTAGATCCGATTTCTTCAGCTCAAATCGAAGAAACCATGGTAGAATTAGCTAAGGATTATACAATAGTAACGGTAACTCACAATATGCAACAAGCATCCCGCATTAGCGATAAAACGGCATTATTTGTGGCAGGAAAGATTGTAGAGTATGATGACACCCGAAAGATTTTTATTAATCCTAAGGAAGAAATGACAGCAAATTACATTAATGGAGTTTTTGGTTAAAACGAGGTATCAAACATGCGAACACTATTTGCAGATGAAATGAAACGCTTGAACCTACGCTTTGGCGAAATGGGGATCAACACGAGTGAACAAATTTATCGAGCTAGCAAGTCATATGCTGAGCATGATAAGGAATTGGCTAAAAAAGTAATTGAGGGCGATAGTCGAATCAATGATGAAGAGATTAGCCTCGAAAATGAAGCTTTAGAACTAATGGCTTTGCAGCAACCAATGGCAGGTGATTTTAGACGCATCATCACTGCATTAAAGGCTAGCTCCGACTTAGAGCGTGTTGGTGATTATGCAGCTTCAATTGCACGTGAGACTATTCGGGTAAAAGGCAATGAACGTATCCCAGAAGTCGAAGAAAAAATTTCTGAAATCACCGTCGTAGTAAGAAATATGATGGAAAACTTCCTTGATGCTTATGCTCGTGATGACATCGAATTAGCAAAGAAAACGGCTAAGATGGATCTTGAAGTTGACTTGATGTATTACCAAACACAAAAGTTGATTCTTGGTGCAATGCAACGGCAAACTTCGATTGCTGTAGCTGCCTTGAGTTACCTTAGTGTAGTGCGAGATTTAGAACGAATTGGCGATCATATTGTTAACTTAGCAGAATGGGTGGTTTACCGTCGAGATGGTAAATTGGTAGAATTGAATCCTGGAAAAATAGATCGCGATATTGTTGAAAAAGTAAACGATGGCGAAAAACTTGATTCATCAGAAAAGAAAATGCTAAAGGAAGCAGAAGAAGCTGCTCAATTAAATCAATAACTTAAAAAACTATCGGCAAGAAAAGCTGATAGTTTTTTAAATTTTTCAAAATTAGGATAATGCAGAATCCGTAACTTTTTAGGGAAAGCGATTACAACATAATTGGCTGTCTCAAAGGCTTTACCCCGTAATATTTTTTCTAGACAAAAATAAAAATTTCACAAATTTAAAATAACTAATTAAAAATATAACATCATATTATAGTAGTATAAGTAAGGGCTTTAAAAAACGACTGTACTTTTACCGTAGTTTGCAATAAAATAGACTTTGAGAAGAATATCACATAAAAAGATATGGGAGGGGCAATCATGCCAGAGACAAAAACAAAGGAAACCGTAGGTTCCTTTACTCTAAAGGTATTAAATGGAGCGACGATTGCGATCGTTGTAGCTTTGATTCCTAATGCGATCTTAGCGACCTTCTTTAATCCCTTCGTAAATAATTCGTTAATTGCTAGTTGGCTACACATTGTACAAGTGTTCCAATTCTTCACGCCAATTATGGCGGGATTCATCATTGCAATGCAATTTAAGATGAATCCAGTTCAATCAGCTTCAATTGCTGGTGCGACCTACATTGGATCAGGTGCCTGGAAATATGTTCCAGCAACGATTGCCGGAAAAGAAGCAAATATTTTCCAGTTGGCTGGTATTGGTGATGTTATCAATACTATGATAACTGCTGCACTTGCTGTTTTGGCGGTTCAATGGATTGGTAACAAATTGGGATCCTTGAATTTAGTTTTAATGCCGATTATCATTGGTTTTGGTGTTGGTTGGGTTGGTACCTTACTATTGCCTTACGTATCACTGATTACGTTCTACCTTGGTAAAGGTATTAACTCCTTCACTACTTTGCAACCAGTATTGATGAGTATTTTGATTGCAATGTCATTCTCGATTATTATCATCAGTCCAGTTTCTACGGTTGCAATTGGGTTAGCAATCGGACTTACTGGTACTGCTTCTGCAGCAGCTGGTATGGGTGTTGCTTGTGCAGCCGCATTCTTAGTATTTGCTACTAGAAAGGTTAATAAAGCTGGTGTTCCTGTTGCTATTGCCCTTGGTGCAATGAAGATGATGATGCCAAACTTTTTGACTCACCCAATTATAGGATTGCCAGTAGTAATTACCGCAGCGATCAGTTCATTAACTGTGCCACTATTCCACATGGTTGGTACGCCTGCTTCTGCCGGTTTTGGTTTGGTAGGTTTGGTTTCACCACTTGCAGCCCTTAATTCAGGATCTATCAATGTTTGGATTATGTTGCTCGCATGGATCGTGATTCCATTTGCTGTTGGATTTGTCGTTGATAAAGTAATGTGCGATATGCTTCACTTGTATTCAAGAGATATCTTTGTATTTAAAGACTAAAAGGAGAAAAGTTTATGTTTATTTACATTGCAGGTTCAGGTGCTATGGGTTGTCGTTTTGGTTACCAACTTTTTAAAGCTGGCAATAAAGTGGTTTTGCTTGATAAGTGGGAAGACCACATTAAGGCGATTAAGGAAAAGGGTTTAACTATTGTTGGTGATAAAGAAGACAATGTTAAAATTCCAATTATGCATCCTGAAGAAGCTAAAGAACCAGCTGATTTAATCATCTTGTTCACTAAGGCAATGCAATTGCCAGCAATGCTTCAAGACATTGAACAAGTAATTGGTGAAAATACTAAGGTTTTATGCTTACTAAATGGTTTAGGCCATGAAGATGTTATTAAGCAATACATCCCTGAAAAGAACATTCTTATGGGTGTTACTGTTTGGACTGCAGGCTTGCAAGGTCCTGGTGTAGCGATTCTTAAGGCAACTGGCTCAGTTAACTTGCAATCAATTGATCCAGCAGGTGAAGCAGAAGCTGAAAAGATCGTTGAAGTTCTAAATGAAGCTGGTTTGAACGTAACTTATGACAAAGATGTGGTTCCATCAATTTGGCGTAAGGCATGTGTAAATGGTACGATGAACTCAACTTGTGCCTTGGAAGACTGCACGATCGGTGAATTCTTTGCTAGCGAAGACGCGCTTAAGGTAGTCCACACGATTATTCACGAATTTGTGGAAGTAGGGCGTGCTACTGGCGTTAAGCTTGATGAAGAAGCAATTACTGAATACATAATGCATACTGCTGAAGTTGCTGCTGAGCACTATCCTTCAATGCACCAAGACTTAGTTCAAAATCACCGTCAAACGGAAATTGACTACATCAATGGTGCAGTTGCTCGTAAGGGTGATGAATTAGGTGTACCTACTCCATACTGTCACATGATCACCGAATTGATCCATGCTAAAGAACATGTTTTAGGAATTAGATAATTGATTTTTAATACTAGATAGATTATAGAAGTTTGTTGCCCTGAACAACAAGCTTCTTTATTTGAGCAAAATATTAGAAATAACTAATTGAATAACGATATAATAGTTTTATGTAAAATTGAAAGGAGCACAGAATTTGAATAAGGAAAATACTATTTATCGTTACTTGTTATTAGTGATTGCGACTGAATTAATTGCAATCTCTGTAAATTTCTTCTATGCCCCGATTAATATAGCAGTAGGTGGAGGAACGGGTATTGCAATTCTGTTAGAGGCAGTTTTAAAAATCCCAACGGCAATATCGGTTTTTGTGATCAATGTGATAATGGTTATTTTAGCCTGGATTTTTCTTGGAAAAGTACAGGTAAAACGAATTATCATTGGTAGTTTTCTGTTACCGGTTTTAATGGCTATTACTCCGAGCTTTAAGTTGACAGATAATCCTCTTTTGGCAGTTATTATTGCAGGCTGCCTTTATGGGGTAGGCGTTTCGCTTTTATATCGGATTAACTACTCAGCGGGTGGAACCACCGTGCCACCAATGATTTTAAAAAAATATTTTTTCATTAATCCTACGATATCCTTATTGGTCATCGATATGTCGATAATTGTGATGAACGTTTTCGTTTCTGGCATGGAAGCATTTTTGATGGCCGCATTTTCGCAAGTGATTACCACTTTAGTGATGCAAGCAACTGAAGCAGGACTTGATCTAAAATATCAAGTTGAAATATTATCAAATGAACATCAGGGGGAAATTAAAGAGTTTTTACTTGCAAACTACCAAGGTTTGACGATCTATAACTTCATAGGTGGCTATACTCAAGAGAAAAAAGAGGAACTCCTCTTGGTTGTTGATCGTCAAGAATATGCGCAGTTAATTGCTCAGTTGCATAAAATTGATCCAGATGCCTTTATTATTTCGTCTAAGGTAATGAAGGTTCATGGCGGTCGATGGGGAATTTAATCTTTATAACTGAAGAAGACAAAATTAATAGCAGTTAGGTCGATTGGCTTAACTGTTATTTTATGTTAGTAAAATTATATCGTATAGCAATTATCTGAGGAATAAAAATTAAAAATTCAATAATTTCAATAACTTTCATTGATTTATTTTTTAAATGGTACTATAGTACTTGCTGACTTTTAACGTGATACTTTTTATGACGAAAAAGCCGTGAAATATGTTTCATAAAAAAACAAACTTTGATTATTTAAAAAGTAAAAGTCAGTAATTTTCAAATTGACTGTATACTTTAGAAAAGGGGATATGATGAAGAAAGATAGTTTTGAAGAAGTAAGTAGAAAGCAACGCTTCAGCTTACGTAAGCTAAATATTGGGGTTGCTTCCTAACGATCTTTGGCGTAAATTTATCAAAAAACGACAAATTGGTACACGCCGATACCGTAGAAGCTTAGAATAGTTCCAATACAAATGATAAAACGGCAGATGTAATAAATAACACTGCTACTGAAACAAGTAAAAATACTACAGCTGAAAAGGTTGATAGTTCTACTGAAAGTACAAATTCCTCAACTGCAACAACTGAATCTGCAACCAAGTCAACTGATGCAACCGATTCTACTACTGATAAAAAAGCTGATACCCAGACACAATTAAGTGCTCCTGCTGGTGTTGAAGTAGTTGATCCTAGTCATTTGACTGATAGTGAAAAATCAGAAGTTGAAAGTGCAATTAAAGCCGCCAATAGTGGCGTTGAAATTAAGAGTATTACTGTAAATGATGATGGCGCTGCTAGCGTAACTTTAGAAAATGGTACGACTCAAGAAATCAACAGTACCGTAGTTAAAAAAGCTACGACGTCTGAGACTACTAGCAAATATCGATGTAACTAAGGACACTGCCGATAGTCAATATACTCCTGGTGATGGTGTACCTGCAACCAATCCTATTAGTGGTCAAGAAATGAATCCACTAACTTATACTGGAAATATTGGTGATGTATACGATTATGCTACTAATGCCAAGGCACCAAAAGGTTATGTATTAGTTGGCACTAGTTCAAACTTAAAAGGCACTTTTTCTAGAAGTGATCACGATGCTTATATTTATGTAAAAATTGATCGCAATGGTGCTAAAGCTATGATCGAAAGCTTAACGCATTTGAATCATGCCCAAAAGCAAGTGGCTGAAGATGCAGTTGACAAGGCTACAAATTCAAATGAAATTTCAACAACTGAAGGGGATGCAACAACTCTTGATCAAGGCGTGGCTAGTCTAAAGCAGGCCATTAGTGATGGCAAAGGAACTCATGGAACGGTTGCCTATGATGAAGCTGATGCTGATAAGAAATCTGCTTTAAATAATGCAATCAAGAATGGCCAAGCTGTTACTGATGTGACAAATGGTGGTAATGACGATCTTTCAACAGTTAGAAGACTTACTCAAGCTATTGAAACGGCTAAAGCTGCATTGAACGGTGAAAATAATCTGGAAACTGCTCAAAACCACGCCAATCAAGATATTGATCAAATGGGTAATTTGTCAGGTGATCAAAAGCAAAATGCGGAAACTGCAATCAAAAATGCTAAGACAAGTTCAGATGTAGCTAAGGCTAAAAATGATGCCAAGACATTGAATGATGATCTTGGTAAATTAAGTCAAACAATTTCTGATGCAAATCAAGCTAAAACTACTCCAAATTACACTGAAGCTGATCCAGAAAAACAAAAAGCCTTAGACGATGCATTATCAGAAGCTGAACAAGCTAAGGATAGCAATGATCCAAGTGAAGTAGAAAAAGCAACCAAAGACTTGCAAGATGCTCAAGCTGCCTTGAATGGGGATGCTAATAAAGCTAAAGCAGAAAATGAAGCGAACGATAATACAGATGAAAGCAATCAAACTCAAGTAACGAATCAAAGTACTAATGCCAATAATTCTAACTTGAGGGATGCTGATAAGATAACTATCAGTGTACAAGGAACAATTACTGTTCATGATAAGAGTATGCTTACATCATCCGAAAAAGCTGAAATCGAACAAGCAATTCGCAATGCAAATCCTGATTTACCACAAGGAACAAATATTTCGGTAGATGACACAGGCAATGCTGATATTACTTATCCAGATGGTTCATCGACAATTGTTAAGACAACTCTGAAACAAGTTCTTCACGTAAAGCTTTCACATAATAGTCATGTTGCAAAGGGTAAACAGAGCAAAGCCAACAAGCGTTTAGTTGTCAAAACAGTACCTATCACAACTTCCGCTAAGAGTGGCGAACTACCCCATGCTGTTTCTGAGAAGAATAAATTACCACAAACTGGTGAGAAGAACAGTGAGGGAGCAACAATTGCTGGACTTCTAGCTCTTGGCCTTTCATTAATTGGTTTAATGAAATTTAAGCGTAGAGAAGATTCAGATAAAGACTAGCTCTAAATAAAAGAAGCGTTGATTTATAACCACAGAAATGTGATTAGAATCAACGCTTTTTCTTATCTTGATTATTATTAATAGAATGTTACTAAATATAAAAACACATATCAAAAAATATGTAAACTAATTGTGATTAGCAGCTTTAACAGCTTCAATCACAGCATTGCGGAAACCATTCTTTTCAAGACTCACTACACCCTTAATAGTCGTTCCACCAGGGGAGCAAACCTGATCTTTAAGAAGGCTAGGTTCTTTGCCGGATTTTAAGGCAAGAGTGGCAGCCCCATTAACCATGCTAGCAGCAAGTTTATTGGCGAGCTTTCTTTGAAGTCCTTCTAGCACACCTGAATCGGCAAGAGCATCTAAAAAGACATCAACAAAAGCAGGACTACAACCACCAATCGTTCCTACAATACTTAATTGTTCTTCTTTTACCAATATTGTTTCCCCAAGTTTGTTAAGCAGATCTAAAATTTCTTCTCTGCTAGAGTCACTGATATTTTCAGGAATAAACAAACTTGTTGTGCCTTGATTTACAGAAACAGGAATATTTGGGATACAGCGTACTATTTGATGATTAGGTAGAGCCTGATGATATTCTTCATAACTGTGTCCCGCGACTGCCGAAATAATGATCGAGTTTGTATCCAAGTCTGTTAATTCAGAAACAATATCCATGGTAATTGAAGCTGGTGTGGTAAGTATTACAAAATTAGGTGATAACTTAATTAATTCAGCAATACTATGAACTAGGGTAAAACTCAATTTATCACTTAAATCGCTAACTCTAGGATTTATTGGATTCTTGCCTATTAATTCGAATTCATGGGTATTAGCTAATCCCTCAAGAAGAGCAGAGCCCATGTGTCCTACACCAATTACAGCTATTTTTTCATAAAAAACTCCTTATTATCGTATTACAATAAATGTACCTTTTTACCTGAAACTTGAATAATACCTTCTGCTACTAATTTTTTCATTTGGCGACTAAGAGTTTCAGGAGTAACACCTAGATATGATGCCAAATCTTTCTTTTTGATCGAAAGTTCAATCGTTCGTGATCCATTCTTTTTCGCTTGATCTTCAAAATATGCTAAAATTCGGCTTTTTGCATCAAGTGAATTACGACGAATGGAATTCTTTTCAATTGCGACTAATTTCTCTCCAAAATTGTTGAGCAAATTCAAAGACAGTTCAGGGCTTGATTTCAACAGTTCTTGAAAATCATGTCTGCTCATTGAACAAATCCAGGTATCCTCAAGTGCTTGGATATAATTCTCACTGTCTTCTTCTTTAAATAGGTACTGCTGTCCTTCAATATCTCCTTTTTTGAGAATATCTAAAACTGATTCTTTGCCGGATTCTGCAATACTATAGACTTTTGCCGCGCCTTGATCAATTGCAAACATGCCACTTTGACCATCAAAAGGCTGTCTAATCAAGCTTCCTTTTGGAAAATGTTGTTGATGAATAGACACTGTTGCCAATTTCTGAGCTAGATCGTCAGGAAGGTCCTGAAATAGTTCTGCTTTTTTGAGACAAGCTACAGGTGAGTGTACCATAAAAGACTCCTTTCTTGATTTAGATAAATTATACTATAAAATAATAAAAGATTATTTTTAATAGGAAAGGAAACAACAATGAGTATTGTATCAATTGTTCTTGCCTCTTTAGTAGCAGTAGAATTTTTCTATATTTTTTATTTAGAATCCATTGCTACTAAATCAAACAAAACAAGAAAAGTTTTTAACATCAACAAAGACGATCAAGCAAACGAAACTGTCGTAACACTTTTCAAAAATCAAGGAATCTATAATGGTTTACTTGGTGTCTTAATCTTAATCGCAGTATTCTATTTGCACAATATTGTTGTAACAGGATTGCTAATGGGATATATCATTCTAGTGGCTGTTTATGGCGCTGTAACTAGCCAACCAAAAATTCTTTTAATGCAAGGTGGATTACCAATTTTGACTCTAATTAGTCTATTTTTTAAATAAAATTACAAAAATTTTTTGCTAAAAATCAGGTCACTTAGTGATAAAATGCGCAAACTGAAAATGCTTATGTTCTGTTAACCAAAAATCGCTGTATCACCCGATTATATAGACTTTGAAGATAACTGGTCATGAATATTATTATGGCTCTTACGAGATTTTTGGTCTGAACCAAATTCGTGACTTTGTGAAGCTAAGCTTATTATCATACAGGCACTAGTTTAATTTTTTTGAGTCTTTTCACTATCATTTGTAATCGCTTTCATGTATTATAGATTTATCAACAAATCCAGAATTACGAGGAGGCATTTATATAATGAGTGGAATTGTGTGGGGAGCCTTTATCATGGCTTTAATTCCGATTGTTTGGTTAATTGTATCTTTAGGTGTTATTAAGATGGCTGCACCTAAGGCAACTTTCATCGGTTTAGTTCTTACAATGGTAATAGCAATTTTGGGCTTTAAGCTGTCACCAGTTGATACATTTTCAGGTGCAGCTGAAGGTGCTTTGATGGGGCTTTTCCCAATTATTTACGTTATCATTGCAGCTTTGTTTACTTATAATGTAACAACCAAATCTGGTGCGATGAACAAAATCCAAGATATGCTTTCAGCAATTACAACTGATAAACGTATCTTGACCTTAATCATTGCATGGGGATTTGGTGGATTCCTTGAAGCAATTGCAGGTTTTGGTACTGCTGTTGCAATCCCAGCTGGTATCTTAATTGCTTTTGGGGTTGACCCAATTAGAGCTTCTGTAGTGTGTTTGATTGCTAATACTACGCCAACTGCCTTTGGTGCAATTGGTTTGCCTGTTATCACATTAGGTCAAGTAACGGGTCTTAACTTGAGTACTTTGTCAGTAGTAGTTACGATCCAATTGATGCTATTGATTATTTTGATTCCATTTGTATTGGTAGCAGTTGTTGACAAGGGCATCAAGAGTTTGAAGGGTGTATTTGGCATTACTTTGATGTCAGGTTTGGCTTTTGCATTGCCACAAATCTTTATTGCTAAGTTTGTTGGTCCTGAATTGCCAGCTATTGTTGGTTCAATCCTAAGTATTGGGGTAACGGTTTTAATGGCTAAGATGAGAAAAGCTGATCCTGATGCTGAAAAGATTGAAGTTACTCATCATAGTAGCAGTGAACTTTTGAAAGCATGTGCACCATTCATTTTGGTATTCGTCTTTGTTCTTTTAGCAAGTTCACTTGTTCCACCTATCAACCATGCTTTAAACGCAGCATCATTCAAGTTTCCTGTATATACCGGTAAGAATGCTGGTTTATTCAACGTTAACTTACTTGCATCCCCAGGTACTCTGATCATCGTAGCAACTTTGATTGGTGGTTTAATCCAAGGTATGCAGCTTGGTGAATTATTCAAGATTTTAGGCACTACAATTGCTGGCTTATGGAAGACTATGATTACCGTTTGCTCAATCGTAGCATTAGCAAAGGTAATGGGTTACTCAGGAATGACTGCTAACTTAGCTGATACTTTAGTAAAGATCATGGGTCCAGCATATCCTTTAGTAGCTCCAGTTATCGGTGCGTTAGGTACTTTCATTACTGGTTCCGACACTTCAGCAAACGTATTGTTTGGTAACTTGCAATTACAAGCATCACACGCTTTAGGTGTAAATCAATACTGGTTAGTGGCCAACAACATGGTTGGTGCAACCGCCGGTAAGATGATCTCACCACAAAGTATTGCGGTTGCATCTGCAGCTATCGGACAAGAAGGTAGTGAAGGTGAAATCTTGAAACAAGCTTTGAAGTGGTGTGCACTATACTTAGTAGTAATCTGCGTAGCATTGTTCTTCATGGGTAAGATGAACATCTCATTCTAAAAAATATTAACATAATAGCAATTGGAACTCGGATATTTTCGGGTTCTTTTTGTGTTAAAATATGTACTTTTAATCTTATTATATATATCTATTTTTAAAAAATAACAGGCGTAATGCTTGTTATTTTATATCCTTATAGTCTTTGTATAAAATTAAGGTATTAATATAATAATTGCAAGAGGAGCAGTACAATGATTGAACGAAGACCTAAATACACCCTAAGAAAATTGTCAGTGGGTTTAGCCTCTATCATGATGGGAAGTGTTTTATTTTTAACTAATCCTCCTGAAGCACATGCTGAAACAGGAAATAGCGATCCTGCTACTACTGAATCTAGTTCTGTAGACGAAAAATCAACTAGTATTAATAACCAAAAAGATACTAATAAAGACAACACCAATGTAGAAGAACCTACTAAGGTTGAAAGTTCTGAAAATGTCACAAGTGATCAAGCTTCTGAAAGCAACACGACCACTCAAGATATTGCTAATACTACTGTAGAAACTAAGAAAAGCAACCTGATAATTCTTTAATCAACTTAATTGTAATTGATAATGGCAAACAAGGAGAAATGATTTTAAATCAAGGAAAAGTTTACGTAAATGCGTCTGAGACAGAAGAAAAGAAAGTTACTCGCACAGTTGATTTCGTAGAAGCTGGAAATGAAAATTATGTCTTGCATGACCCAGTAACACAAGAAGTAACATTTGCTAGAGAAAAGATTACTGATGCTGAAACCCGTGAAGTTTCCTACAGTAATTGGAAGATCGTTTCTGAGAACACCAAATTTGAAAAACTTACTGTTCCTGAGATAACTGGTTACACTCCAGATCAAACAGAAATTCCAGAATTAGCAGTGACATAAGACAGTGCAAATGCTGTAGTTACCGTTAAATATAAGAAAACTGAAACCTCAGTTACTCCAGATAATCCAACTGACCCAGTAAATCCAGCTACTGATAATCCTACAACTCCAGCTTCTGATAACTCAAAACCTGACACCAATCCTACACCTGTAACTCCTGATCAAGATACAAGTAGCGAAGAGACTGATTACTTGAAGGTGAAAGATCCAAAAGAAAATGAACATGAAACTTCTAAGGATAAAACTTCAATTAATCATGAAAAAGTTAAACTCGAAAAGAAGCAAAAAGGTACTGGTTTTGTTAAAGGTGCCAATGATCAAGTGGCTAAAGATAAAGCTAATGTCGCTCAAGATACGACAAATCAACTTCCACAAACTGGTGATAGTAAGAATAATTTAGCAGTCATGGGATTAGCATTAATTGGAAGCAGCTTAGTTGCTTTAGCCGGATTATTGATTAGAGTTACTGCGAAACTAGATAGCCAGTTCTTGGTTGATGATCCCGCAGATTAAATTCATTCTTAAATTAAAACGTC
>NZ_CAKC01000044.1 GCF_000296855.1 Lactobacillus gigeriorum DSM 23908 = CRBIP 24.85
GCGAGGCTTTCGCTTAGCCTCTTTGGTTTATATTATTCGGATCTCCCTGCGGTAATCTTGATCTCGAGTGCGATTACCCAAGGAAAACCAAATTTGAATGTGACTTCTAAGTTCTTTATTTCGAGCTTAGAAGTCTTTTTTAGTTTAGCCATTAGGCTTAAACCTCCTTTCTATTTAATTTTGTTTTCCTCCTTTCTTTAGCTTACATATACATAATAATTCTGATTAATCCGAATGTCAATATTTTTTTCTATTTTATTTGAAAAAAATTCAATTTAAGGCGAAAATATATATTAAAGAAAGGATGAATTATTATGGCTAGAGGCGAACTAACACCACAAGAACAAGAATATAAAAAAAGAATATCTTCTAAATTATTAAAACTTCAAAAACAACGTAATTATAAACAGATTGATATTGTACGAGGATCAGGAATACCAGCAAGCACCTTAAACGGCTACTTAAAAGGAATAGCACTTCCTACTGAAAAAAATCTTGAAAAACTCGCTAGCTTTTTCCATGTTGATAAATCTGAAATTGATCCTAGATACAGCGATTCAACCGCTCCAAACGATTCTCATCCCGACATTGACGATACCCTTTACTACAACGGTAAAGAAGTTCCTGATAAGTATAAGAAAATTATCAAAGACTTAATGGATATGGATGATTAACTATGGACGATTTTACATTTGACTACCTATTAAGCTTGGCTAAAGACCTGAAAATTAAGGTCGTTAAACGTTTTACTGATAAATATGGCAATCCTCTTCCTAATGACATGCCCTCCGCTTCCGACGCATATAGAAGAAAAATTATCATCAACATGAACTGGCACGACCCGAGAGAGCTTTCCTTAGTATTAGGCCACGAAATATCCCACGTAATTAATGGTGATACCGGTATATGCTACTATACTTCCTTTTCTAAAATAAAAACTGAATCTGCTGCTAACAAATTAGCCATCAAAATGATTATGGATTACTACTTCGATGAAATGGATCCTGAAACAATTAACATTGATGCTTTTATGGATTATTACGCTATCCCGAGTTATTACTATGATTTTATCAGTAGCAAACTAGAAAATAAATTTACTTATTTTATTGATTAACTCGGACAACAAAAGTTGCACTTCGTAGTCTTGTTTAGCTGATTTTATGTGGGATAGTTCAAGCACTGAAGACGTTAAAAGCTGACAACTAAAATATGAAATAAAAAACAAAAAATCCACTTCTGTTTAGAGCAGAAGTGGATCATGCTAAATAAAAAAAGCGACCTTTG
This sequence comes from Lactobacillus gigeriorum DSM 23908 = CRBIP 24.85, assembly GCF_000296855.1. Lineage (GTDB taxonomy): Bacteria > Bacillota > Bacilli > Lactobacillales > Lactobacillaceae > Lactobacillus > Lactobacillus gigeriorum. The sequence continues at coordinate 1,285 of NZ_CAKC01000044.1, forward strand.
TTAGGTCGTTAAGTAAAATTATTTATGATTTGTAGAATATTATGTCAACAATAAAAACTTTAAAGAAAATTGATAACAGTAATGGTATTGATGAAAATGGTCAACCTGTAATCTATGATCTTTCTGATCCTGAAAATAAGGTGTTAAAAGATCTAAAAAAACGTGGATTGATAGATTATACACCAGTTTATCTTAAAAATAGCATAGGTGCAGCTCAATGTTCCGTAACCAAAGAGGGATTGGAATATATTGAAAAACATAAGGAATCTAGAAAAGACATAATTCTCAAGTTCGTTATTCCATTTTTCACATTTTTATTAGGATTATTGTCAAATTATATAGTTAAATTCTTAATGAAATAATATGTATCCAAATATTAGACCTGCTATTAATCCTAATTCAGCAGAAATGATTTGGAGCATAGTTAAAATAGATTTTATGTTATTGTTCATACTATCACCTCAAGTTATAGTAATTATATCATTTAGTCCAACAACTGATAACTTTAAAAGCTGAAAATGGATTAGGTAAAGTTTACGGTAAACAAAAATTTAAGATCGGTACTTTCCAAACTCCAAAGCAATTTTAAACACAAAAAAATCCCACCCCCGTTGCAGTAGAGGTGGGACCCAAACGAGCTATTGCAGTAGCTCTAAGTATTCCAATATACAATGCTATAACATTGTTAATTCCATTGTAGCAGAGTTATAGCTAGAATAGGAGTTTTTTATGGCCTCAATTAAGAAACGTGGTAAGACTTGGTATGTAAGATTTTCGAAGAGAGAAACTCAATGGGATCCAGAAAAACAAAAGAATGTTTCTGTTCTCAAACAAAAATCAAAAGGTGGTTTTAAAACCAAAGCTGAAGCGCAAGCCTATGGGGTAAAAATGGAAGCAGCTTCTATTGATGGTGTGGATGTAGTTAAGAACCCTGTGTTCGCTGACTATTTTGAACACTGGTATCTTACTTTTAAATTCCCGATTATCAGAAAATCAACACAAAAGAGATATATTACTAATCATCATTATCTTGAAAAATATTTTGGATCAACAAAAATAAAAGATATTTCAAGAGCTAAATATCAAAGCTTCTTAAATTGGCTTGGTAAAAACCATGCCCCTGCTACAGTTCGTAAAACCAATATTATGGTTAAAGCTTGTGCAGGAAATGCAATAGAGGATGGTTTAATCGTTAAGAATTTTACCAATCGCACAACCATCACAGGAAATCAAGATAATGTCAGAACCATAGAATACCTTAATGCAGGAGAAATGGATAAACTGATACAATTATGCTTAACAAGTTTAACTCCTCGTTATACTAGCAAATATTTAGTTCTAGCGGGCTATTTACAGGCGCACGACTTGGAGAACTAACAGCTTTAAAATGGACTGATATTGATTTTAAGAATAAAATTATTGATATTAATAAAACCTGGAATCCTAATTTAAAAATACTAGGACCAACTAAAACCGAAAGTTCAGTTCGAAAGATTAAAGTTAATTCTTTCTTATTAGATAAATTGAAACAATTAAAAATTAATAATTCTGAATTTATTTTTGCTATTCCTAGAACTGGATTACCACCTTCTAGTTCTGCTGCAAATCAATTCTTAAGAAAAGCCATTAAGGAAATTGGACTTAACAAACCTGATTTCCATTTTCACAGTTTAAGGCATACTCATGTTTCATATTTAATTTCTCAAGGAATTGATATAGCTGCTATCAGTAAACGCTTAGGACATGCTAATATAGCAATCACTTTATCAATCTATGCTCACTTACTTGATGAATATAAGGATCAACAAGATGCCAAAATTATTAATTCACTCAATCAAGTTTGTGCAACATTTGTGCAACACGATTAAAATTTGTATGATTTTCTAAAATATCAAATCCCATAAAATCAACACTTCGAGCATTCTAAAACATCATAAAAACCTATATTTTAATTCAACCAAGACTTTGAAGTCTGGTAAAGTTACTCGCGTTTAATAATAAAAAACCTTGTTAAATCAATGATCTAGCAAGGTGTTTTTTTGCCTAAATTTAAGTTAAAAGCCTTCTGTGCAACATTTGTGCAACAGTAAACTATTTTTTTCTTCCTTATATAAAGAGACAAACAAAAAACCACTCCAGGAAATTAATCCCAGAGTGGTTTTTTATATTTACGGTAAATGTATAATGTGAAAATTGTTATGTTTTGACAATTCCGATTCTTTGTTCTTTAGAATGCTACGATAAAGTTTATTTGCAGTAATATCCGCTGCACGTATTAACGTAATTTTTTCAGAATTACAATAAGATACTTCAACATTTTCTAGATTAGGAAAAAGTGGTTCAAAAAATTTTGAGTAATCCCAATTATAAGTTCCATGTTTAAATTCTTGTTCTAAAGCTTCTTGCAATTCATATCTTCCATTAGTAGCAGTAGTATGTTCATCTGCAAATACATGAATACCAGTCACTTCTTGTGGATCAATATTATTATTCTTAATAAGATACTGTAATTTTCTTTTTAAACAAATTTTATAAGCATAATCTAAATATCTTTGCTTTGATTTCTTGTTTTCAAAGATTTTTTCTAATATCCTTTGTTGATGAACTACAACTCCAAATTTTTCTAATTTATTCAACGATCTATATATTTTATTTCTGTCTTTGAAATTTACTGTTGTGGCTTTTAATTCGTAAAAATTATCTTTATGCTCATTCTTCCGTACTATTTTTTCAACATGTTTATATTTTCTAGCCGCAATATCTTTATCCTGTTTTGATAAAAATAAGACACCGCCAAAAACAAATATTTCATTATGAGCTTTATCGAAAACACCTGACTCATCAGAATAAACAAATAATTCCATTAATTACTTACTCTCCAAATAAAAAACCGCCCCATGTAAGGGACGGCCTCGTGGCCGACGATATTACATATCGCTTAAACGTTAATTCGGGTACACGAGTATACAGCTTTTCATACATCTTAACTGCAATTTCATTTAATCAGATATCGTTTTATTTGTCAATATTAGTACTTATCCACAAGATTTTACCCTTCTGCAATAGCTAATGAATCGATTTGACTACAATTCTTCTTTATTTTACATATTTTGCTGGAACCCATTGTTGGTTATTACCGATTTTATAGTATTTTTCGCCTTTAACTACTTTTTGGCCCAAAACTTTCCATCTTGAATTTGTAGGAATGTATTTGCCTGTAAGGTGCCCATTTGAGTCCCTTAGTGCGATCTTCCAATCAGGATCATTATTGATAATTGGTGCATACACAACTTTTGGAATTGTTGCTTTTTGTTTATGCACTTTTGTTTCAGTCTTTTGTACTTGGTCTTTGTGCAAGTCAATCAAACTAATGTTCGCATCAACATTCATTCCAAACCAATTACAAGTAAACTGCCAGATTGCTACACCATCCATTGACGGAAAATAGCCAAAGTTTGGTTTGTCCATTCTACCCATAGTTAGATAACTAGCTACCCAAATACAAGTACCAAACTTTTTAACGATTGCAGAAACATCAACATTATTTCTTAGCAGGCTAGCCCCGCTATATAACATAGGTTTATATCCAGCCTGTTTGATTTCAGTTAGGAAAGCAGCAATTGCTTTAGTATTAGCTGATCTGGATCCCGTGACGACATTACCATCACCAGTTTCCCAGTCCAAAGCTAAATAGCGCTTCTTTGAAATATTCAGGTATTTAGCACGTTGAATAAAAAATCTGGCTTCAGCTTTAGCTCTGGAAACGGAATTTCCAAAGGTAGCAAAGTGATATGCATGAACATAGATATGATTAGCATGTGCTGATCTGATTTGCGCTACAGCTTTAGGATTAATGTAATTCGTTCCTTCAGTAGCTTTGACAAAAACAAATTTAACGCCATGGCTAACATAGGAACTTAGATTAGTAGGCTGATAAACTGCAACATCTATACCGTATTCTCTAGGCATTCTCAGTCACCTTTTCATCTACTACAGTTGGCTTAATAACATCTGAATCTGGCACTACAGTTGCGATCTCAGCATTAGATTTAGGCTCTGGACTTAGTGGCAAATCATTATTTGCTAGTTTCATCGCATTCACACTCTTTTCGATTGCACCATTAATTAATGCAGCATCGACATTCTTAATTCCTAACCAAGATAGACCTTGGCTAACAACTTCAGATGCGTATTGTCTTTTATCTGCTCCGTCCATACCCGTGTACTCTGCTTCATGCACCGCATAAGTAGCAAGCTGACCAATTACATCAATTACTTTACCTGCAGTTGTGGTTTTGTTGATTTTGCTCTTATTCTTAGCATAAATACCCGCCACAATAGTAATCGCATAACTAGCAACGACAATGCCCAAATACAACCAATCTTTAACTGTCATTTTCTTTATCCTTTCCAGTAATTTCTTCTAACTTTTTTGATAGCCTTTTATTTTCTTCATTGAGGCGATCGTTTTCATCCTGAAGATATTCACGATCGCTTTTTTTATCATTTAATTTCCACGTCAACAATCCCAGAACAAAAGGGAATAATACTTGCAGTAGATTTATAAAATCGTGCATGCTTCCCTCCAGTCATTTCTTGCCGTTCTTGGCCACGTTCATAATTACTAACAAAAATATCAATCCATAAGCAATTGGAACATCAAATCTAAAAACACCCGCAAACCACATATGAAAGATTTCAACCAATGTAATCAATGAAATGAATCCTGCTGAACATGAAAGAATCATTCCTGCTAATGCTTTATTTGATGAATCAACAAATGCAAGTACAATAAGCCCAATACCTAGAAAAACTGCAATCGCATCAATCCAGTCTGCATTCATAATTCCAGCATATTGAGGTGGATAAAAGAAATGATGCTCATCACCCCATAAGGTAGACCCAATAAGTACCATTCCTAATCCTATAATTGAATACCAGGAATTCTTGATCAAATTACGAAACATATTCCTCACCTACAATCACTTGGTATTGTTCAGGAGTAACGAAGCCCATTTGAACATATCCTTTAACATTATCCTTTGTAATCCAACCCAATGAATATTCCTGCTTATAAATCGGCGTCATATCTAAGGGAGCAAATTCAAAATGTAGCATTAGTTATTACCTCCTTCTTGAGTTGGTTCAGCTGTAACACTTTCACTTGTATTAGTACTTGAGCCATTAGCAGTAGGTTTCTTAGTTGTTTCTTCGGTTTGTTTTGCATTCAAACTATTTACTGCAACGGTTACTTCTTGGATAGCTTGACCGAATTTAGAAAGTTGACCTGTCAGTTGCCCCATCATCGCATTAGTCGATGCTTGCATTTGCTGTAGTGCATTAATTTTTTGGCTATCTTGTTGCAATGACTCCTGTTGCTTACCTAAAGTATCGATTTTTGTAATCAACGCATTTGTATCATGTTGCAATCTAGCAACCAATTGAGCTTGAGTTTTTGGAGCATTTTCAACCCAACCATTAGTATTGTTATCCCATACAGGATCAACCATATCATCAGCTGGCTTTTCAGCATGCCATCTCCATGGCAAATTATCTAATTTAGCCGTAGTATGAATTGCAATACAGTGTTGAGTGTAATCCGATGATTGTGGGTCACTGTAGTAGTAAGTATAAAGTGAGTTTTCAGCAGTAATTTCTGCTGTAGTATTAGTTGTTTCTTCAGCCATAATTTGGCTCCTTTCTATCAAAAAAACCCACAGCGAAACATCTGTGGGCATGAAAAAAGGCAGCGATTAAGCTACCTCATCTGTTATAATATCTATTGGTGACTAGTGCCTCCCTTGAAAGGAGGTGAACCGTATGCTTCGTGATTTTCTCACTTCGATCGTTGCCCCACTTTTAGTGGAAACAGTCATCAGACTGTTCGATTACTGGTGGAATAATCGTCACAACGATCAAAGCTAGTCGCTGTTTCACCACACGCCAAATCAAAGTTGCTATTTGGTGAAAAAAGAAAAGCATTGTCTGGCAGGACAATGCTTTTTTGTATGCTTCATTATACAACTTTCTCACTCAGTTGCTAAAAACATCATATCATATTTCAGATAAAAGTAAAGAACAGTTGAATAAAGCTACTTAGTGTTATCCAATTAAAAAGAACTAAGTGGGTTAGATTACTAATTACCCCCGATAGCATCGAATACGAGACTAGAATATTCTGCAACTCCTAATCGATAACTATTCCAACTTGGAACAATAACCAGTCCAAATTTAACACCTAACGAATTTACAAACGAAGTAAAATATTTTATTTCATTAGGCTTATATTTTGATTTAGTATAGAAATCATCAATACCTCGCTTTTTGTCGATATTATCAAAAGTGGTATCAATTTGTTGCTGGTTAAAAGAGATAATTGCTACAGTTATATCAGTATTGGTATCTTTTAATTTTTTAGCATTAAAGGTTTCATTAGTGAACTCTAATCCATTATAAAATATTGATTCTACACTCATAACGATCACCCCACTACCCTACAAGCGGAGTCAATCGCTATATATGTAACTTCATCAGAATCTCTAAATAAGAACCATTCGTTTGTAACTTTCGGAAATTTAAGGACATCAACAATGGTATAAGTTTTTGAAGTGCTAATTGGATATCTAGTTGTTGATGGTGCTACCCAAAGCGTTAAGCTTGCACCTGGATAAAATCCATTAGATTCATCTTTATAGCCATCTAGATATCGCATTTGTTTGCCAATTCTAGGGTCTTTTGGCTTTTCTGGATAAAACTTTTGACCAGCAATTGCTAAGCCATTTATCTTTTGACCATTGCTTGCTAATCCCATACAATCGCCTTCTTTCTCAAAAGTGATTGTATGAATAGTTCAGCAATGGTTGATAGGTATCTAAATACCCCCCCGAATACAATATTGTTGTAATCGCAAAAAGCAACAATAGGAAATTTCCAGTCGGCAGCATTATAGCCATCAAGCAATTTATTGTATTCAACTAGGGTACTTATCATTGCAAAAGCAATTTTTCGATCTGGTTGTTTAATCGTAAACAACAAATAAATTTGACGATTAAATTGATTGCTTGGACTAGTTTTAACATTGCTATTAAATCCAATTGTAGGTGCATATTGTAGACTTTTATCTTCAAGATTTTCTTTTAGAAATTGTATCTGATCAGAATTGCCTAAAAATGAAGCATTAGATATTGATTCAATTGATTTACCAGCTTCAGAGAAGTCTAGTTCTCCCCAGTTGCCTTCTGGTTTAAATAATTGTCCAGCAAAAGCTAAACCGTTTATTTTCTTACCATCGATTGCTAAGCCCATTCGATCATCTCCTTTCTAGGAAATGATCTCAATAGCCTAGTGACAAGGTGGGTTAGGAGAGCCTTATAACCCCCCGAATTACTATAGGAATATAGCCTATTTCATTACGTTCAGCCACATAGATCTTAGCATAAACCTTGCATTTTACCTCTTGAATCACACCGCCATTGTTCCAATAATCAGGATAATGGACTTGTGATGATTGAGCATTGCCGTTTTCATCAAGCAAGGTATCGCCATACTTGACGTTAGGTTTAGTGCCAATTAATTCATGAGGGTTCATTCCTAAATCAATGAATTCTTTGCCTTGATATGTAAGAATCATCAGCATTTTCCTTTCTAGCTAGTTTGTACAATACCGACTCCCCCGTTGACTTGTTTACTGAACTCTAAAGCTTTATTAGGGTCATCGGTTATCAAAAAAGGGGTCATATTCTCCGACAATTTATTTACTTGGTTTTGAATATCAGTAATATCGCTCTTCTTAGCATATTGATCAGCACTAAGATTGCCTAAGTTGTTAGCATTGTTAGCAGTACCTGAATAAACCCCGTTATTGTCTATAGTTTCTTTATGAGCACTATCAATACCATTTTGAACATTGGTATAAAACTCAATACCAGCATTATTTGCTAGAATTAATCTTTCTGCATTGTCAGTGATTGAGTTCAGTATTGTTGTAGCCGATTCGCCACCGCCAATAACTGTACCACCACTGCCTAAGGCAATTTGCATTCCACTAGGGTCATTTCCAACCTTAGTCTTTAATATACTGTTGCGACCACCGTAGCCATTATCTGCATCAATATAAAAACCAGAATTAGCCCTGATGTTACTTTTTAGCGAATTAATAGAATTATTTACATCATTTGTGGTTGCAATTCCAGTAACTGCACCAGTTTGACCATTCACACTTGTAACACCAACGTCAATTGATACATTACCGATTTTGCCGTTAACAGATTGAACTTTAATATCATTTAAAGTTGCTATTCCAGTTATTGATCCTTTTTGACCATTTACACTGGTTACACCTAAATCTAGATTTACATCACCAGTTTGACCATTGAAGCTCGTAACACCAGTAGGCACATCGACATTACCGCTTGAATCTGGAGCATTGCCGTTAACAGTCTTAACTTTACCGCCTTGTTCAATCTTTTGATCGGTCTCGGCTTTAGTGTAATGGTCAATTGAAATATTGCCATTGCTATCTGGCTGTTTGCCATCTACTGTTTTAACCTTACCAGCGCTTGCTACTAAGCTATCTACTTCGGATTTGCTATAAGTGTTTGCAGTCAATGCAAATTTAGTGAAATCAACGCTAGCAAAATCTTTTTGTGCTTGATCAACTGAAGCTTGTAAAGTTTTAAGTCGGGTATCTAATTCGCCCTCTTTTGATTCATTACTATTAAGTTTATCACTCAATGCTTTAATCTGTGCGGTAAAGTCTGCTACCTGTTTTGACTTCCACGCATCATAATCTGATTGCATTGAGTTGATCTTATCAGTGAAATTTTGATTTGCTGTAGCTATTGCTGAATCACGTTGCTTAACAATTTCTGCTATAGCATCATTTTTAGCTTGTTCTACTTCAGCTAGTTTATTAGCAGAATCATCAGCTACACGTTTTAATTCAGCGTCATTAGCAGTCCTATTATCAGCTAATTGCTTTTCAAGTTTAGCAATTTCAGCATCATAACCTGCCTGATTGTCTTTTAGCTGTTGGTCAGCTTTGGCTTGTATTGCATTAGCTTGTGTTTCCGCTTTTTGATTGATAGCTGAGATAGTGCTATTTGCATTCTCATTTATCTGTTGAGTTTGTGCTTGTGCATCAGCTTTAATCTTAGCAATTTGGCTATCAGCGGTATCTTGGATTTGTTTAGTTTGTGTTTGCCATTGCGCTTGTAAATCAATAAGTTTTTGATTATTAACATTGAAAGTTTGCTTCAGGTTGGCTATTAAATCATTACCTGATTTTTCAAGCTGTGCAATCTTTGCTTGAGCATCTTGGATTTCATTTGCAATATTAGATTTTCCAGAACTAATTGCGGTTGCTACATCTGATTTAAATTGCTCAATAATTGCATTAACGCTTTGTTCAGATTTTTGAATTACGCCGTTGTAATGATCCTCTAAAGCGCCTAATGTTGATACATAGTTATCATTGGCTGGGTTGTAAATTGCGTCCTTTATAACATCAAAATAGAAGTCCCTAGTAGTATCTATAACTTCAGTGCCATCTTTGATTTCAAACCATGCAACGCCTGAATCGCTATAAACTTGTGAGTGAAGTTTATATTCAAACTTACCAGCTTTAGCGTCGGTTATTGTAAAAGCATCATAACTATCATCAACTACTATTTTGTTTCCTACTTTGTTTTCTGAAAACACTAATGTTTTACCAGTTAAATCATAACTACTCCCATTCTGATTAAGCAATTCAACTTTCAGAATTAAGCCCTTTTCTGATTGCCTGAGTTTTCTTCGATCATCATTAATTACTCGATACGACTTATTTGTACTAAGAGTAATCGTAGCTAAACTCATTTATTTCACCTCTTTTCTATGACTTGATTACTAGTGGCATATTCGATGCCAATTCATTTATCACTAAATGCAAATTATTATCTGCTTGCAATCTATTTGAAGCATCAATCGAAAATTCGCTAGGTGTCCATATGGCAATACCGTCAGTAAAGTCAAAGAATAAAAAATTTGGATCATTGGATACCATTGGTGTCATATGGTTATAATCAGCAGGAAATACAAAAGGCCTTGATACAAAGAATTGATCTTTATAAAACATCTCAAAATTGATCGTTTTGCCATTAAGATAGTCTTTTTGAAATTGAGTATATGGCACTTTCACGTAATATACATTACCTGTATAACCTATTGATAAAGAATTTCCATTAAATATGTAACTTCGTAAAGTAGGAACACCTAGACTATATGTATTATTCCCGATTACTACTTGATTTTTTGAATTATCAAACTTTACCTTACTGAATGTATCTCCAGCTAAAGCTAGTCCTTGTACTTCTTTACCATCTTTAACAATTCCCATATATTTCCTCAATCCTTTCTAGTTAATTTGACTACCAGTAGTAAATTGATGAGGTATCTGCCTTTGACTTGTTATAAGCATCATCTTCAGAGCTAGCTTGCTTAAATGAAGTACCACCTGGATTTTGTTCTAACTTAGTTACTCGATTGATTAAATCAGTAACCTTAGCAGTTTGATCGCTTGGAGCATTTAAAACATTGCTATAGTCAATCTTTCCTGTATATAAACCAGTTTGAGTAATGCTTGCTACATTTTGACCAGTACTATTTCTGATATAGATAACTGGTGTATCATCATCCCCCAACTGGATAACAAAGTTTAGATTGTCTCTGCTTGTTTCCTCAGCAAATAGCTTTACCCAGTCGTTTTCACCATAGAACTCAATACCACCAACTTTGTAAGGAAATGAAGTTGAATCTTCATGACCTAAGTTAGCCGTTTCATCCCATTTGATGATTGCTTGATCAGTCAATTTACCACCAGCTAGCGGTAAATACTTATTTAAATCACTAGTTTTTGCTAAGCCGTCGGTACTTGGAATTGGTACTTGAACATTGCCATTGCCATCAGGTTGATTGCCGTTAACGGTTTTAACCTTACCAGCATTAGCAACTAGATCATCTACCCGAGATTTATTGTAGTAGTTATCTAAATCACTAGGCTTAACAAATTGCGTAAAGTCATAGCCTTCAAGATCTTTCATCAATTTTTCAACCTTGGCAGTTGCATCAGCTGTTTCTTTAGTAATTTCATCGGCTTTAGATTGACTTTGCGATAATGCATCCCTAATTGGTTGAATTTGGCTATTGAAGCTGTCTAACTGTTGTTGTTTCCATGCATCATAATCTTTTTGCAAATTAGCCCTATCATCTGCTACTTGCCCATTCCAACCATCTTTTAGTTTAGCAAATTCGTTACTGTAATCAGTGAGGCCTTGGCTAAAACTTGCAAGTTGATCTTTCATATTTTGAACCGATTTAGCAAATTCATCAGATGCCATCTGACCGATCTTATCAACCTGACCTTTAACATCATCACTATATCCAGAAATCATACTTGCAACTCTACTTGCTTCGGCCTTCAAGCGGTTTAACTCAGCTTCCATGCTAGAAGCATAATTATCATTTGGAAGATATATTACTGGTGCAGGTATTACCTTAAAGTAGAAATCCTTAGTTGTATCTACAATTTCAGATCCTTTTTGCAAAGAAAAATACGCTGTACCATCAGCAGCATAAACTTGCCTTTGCAGCGTATATTCAAAGCGACCATTTTTAGGATCAGTCTTTATGATTTTTCCATTGTAGTCATTACTAGGGTCACCAGTATCAATTACGATCTTATCGCCTTTTTTAATTTCATTAAATGCAATTGAAATATCTGTCAAATCATATGGTGCATTATTTTCATCAACAATGGTTACTGGTAAAACTATTCCTTTTTCTGATTGTCTAATTATTCTCGTTCTATCATCAACAACTTGAGTTGATTTATCTGTTGTCAGTATCAGTTCCTGTAGTTTCACTGTCACCACCTCTTGCTTTTAACTGTGTTTCAAGCTCAGAAATTTTACTCTTTAATTGATCATTTTCATTGTTCAAGCTTTGTAATTGCTCACCTTGAGTCGCAATTAATAATGCTTGATTAGCAATAATGCCACTAAGATTATTAGCTACAATTTGTTCTTTATTCAAAATAATCACCTTCTTAATAAATATCCCACTTGTCATGGCTACCCTTCCAGTGGTTCATAACCCAATGTGACGGCGTTGCATTTGTACTACTGTACATTATCATCATTCCTCTAGGAATATCTAAGGCATCAAGAATATCATTTTTTGTAATACCGCTTTTGGTTGTTACATATTGATTTACATTACTTGAAGTCAAAATTGTAGATCCGCGCCACATTAAATCATAATCAAGTAAGCCCGGCCCCAATTTATGACCATTAAAAAGGATTCCATGTGGATGTAATTCTAAAGAGGCATAATTACTGCTATCATCATATACATCACCAATGCCTAAACCACCAAAGTTACCATTATCCCAAATCTTATACGATCCTGATGATATCTTAGTCGAATAATTAGCTGAAGATAATCCAATACCATTGATAGTTTTATCTACAGGAAGATAGGCTGTACCGCCATTAAATTTTCCACCACTGATACCTAATGACTGAGTCCCATGATAAGTTCCACCAATCATTACATTAATTCCACCTTGAGAAAATTGAAATGCACCAGTAATAGTGGCTGAATCTATAACAGCAGCAGAAATATAGCCACCATACATGGCATCCGCATAAACTGTTCCATCAGAACCAATAGCAGATTTTACAATACTACCTGAACTATCATAATAGCCTAAACCTTCACTATTAAACATCATATATCCACCGCTATTGGATTTTGCTGTTAACGCAGTTGGATTAGCCCATCCACCTACTGCATGAATTATGCTACTTCCTCCACTATTAATAAGACTAGCTAAATTACTATTAGCTTGATCTAGCTTAGCTAACTGACCCATGATAGAAGTTGAACTTGTAGGATCGCCTTTATTGCCAATTATTGGAGTCCACTCAGCAATTTGCTTACCATGAGCTGTTGTTAAATCTTTAACAGCTCCAAGATCTTCCATCAGCTTCTTTTCTGCTACTTGACGATCGCTGCCTTCTTTTTTTAAAAGATCGCGATATCTACCAATTAAAGATTCTGTATTGGTAATTCTTGCATTTGTAGTTACATTAGCAGAATTAGCATTGTCATTAGCTGCTTGAAGCAATAAATGCTCATAGCTTACAGGAATATCACCAACAGTAATTGAAGTGTATTCATGTGCCAATGCATCCCAAGTAACAGAGTTAACCTCTGCAGTCTCTTGTACACCTAACTCTGCAAAATCAACTCCAACTATGTCATACAAACCTAGCAGAGTGGATGGTCCTAAAATACCATGAAGCTGTTGATAGTCGATCGTTAGACTGACCGGTATTTTTCCAAATCTATTCTGTGTCATGTAGGCTTGAGCTAATTGATTTAATTGAGCAATATCATCAGGACTAGCAACATATGTACCATCTGCTTGCAATCCGCCTTTATCCATTGGATCATGTTGGAAATAGCTTGATAAATCTACATTCTGAACATGATCAATTTCATTATCCCAACTTGCTTCACTTCTAAGATATGCTGAAACAGTAACCTCATTTACATGAAATTCAGAATCAGTATCATCGGCTTCATTTTCTGCATCACTAGGTTCTAAATCCGCATCCCCAGAAGTTGATAGGTATTTAGAATCGACCCAACCAGATTTACCAGCATAAGTAACGTAATAGCTTGTTCCACCATCGCCTCTTTTTGCGATGTTTCCAGTTCCAGAGACTAATTCCAGCTGTGCACCATCAGGAATTGCCCAATTGATTGCACTTGTTAAGGCTGGATCGCTATACATTTCAAACTTTCCATTTTCTTTAGCTTCATTACTAATGATTTTTGAAGGTGATTCTGGCTTTTTACTGCCCTTTTTGTTGTAGTCGATATCACTTGACTTAACCCAAACTCCATTAGAAACTTCGTAATAAGTATGGCCATTTTGGGTTACAGTATGTGTTACATTATGCCAACCCTTTTTAACGGTCGCTTTCGAAACTTTAGCAGTGTATTGGCTAGATTTTCTTGAACCATTTTTATTAGTCAGCTTACTTGTAGAAGTTCCAGTTTTAGCTTTGGATTTCGTTTTACCAGAAGCTTTTTTAACATTTCCCTTCTTGTCAATGTAGTATTTTTGGGCATTGTCATCAACATATCCGGTCCCCTTAACTGGGACACTAGCATAACCTGCACCATCCCAGTTTGTATTAAGATGTGGTCCATAAATCCATGAATGCTCTTGACCACTAATTTTGTACCAAATATCAGATCCATTGTAGGCTTTCATTGAAACCTTTACTTTGTCACCATAATTTAGCTTACGACCAGTTTTATATTTATTAGGTCCATCAAATGGTGACCACCAAATGTTGATAGAAGGCTTGTAGGACACATAAACATACATTCCACCAGGAATTGTATATTTAAGACCGTCTCCTGTCGTGCTAGTAACATCCGCAGTAAAGTGTCCTTCGCTACTAGATACTAGATAGTTTCCAGACTTATCAAAATTGATCAAAGATGAGTCAACCCAACCATCCATTGGTGAACTAATATGATACCAGGTATTACCATTAGCAGTATCTGCTTCAAAGTCAATTCCATTTGAAGTTACCTTCATTCCTGGACTAATTGGATTTGTCGTATCTACAACCACTTTGGCCCCAGCAGAAAGCGAGCCAATAACCGTATGATCTGGTGTTGGAGCATTATAAATGCTAACAGTTCCACCAGCCATATAAGTTGCTGATCCATTAGAACTAAAGTTTGTAGAAATGTTCGACCAATCAACGTTTGAAGCTGTAGTTTTAGGTGGTTCAGGAGTATATTTGGCATAAAAATATCCAGCGGTATAAACATCAGAAATGTTTTTATCCTGCTGGATTGTTTTTAGGTTTCGACCATATTTAATAGCAATATTAGTTCTTCTACCTGCATTTTTATATAAACCAAACCGATAATTATCAAAAGTCCATTCTCCATCAAACAATGCAGCCATTGATTGCGTTGGAGTATCTCCTATTTGATCTTGTGCAATAAGCAAATCGCCAATAGTTCCACTGGACATTTGCATATCAATATTTGATGCATCTTGTACATCGGTTGAAAGTGTTAAATCTGGCATTGCATATGCGGAATTAGCAAATATCTCATTCCATACATCAACAGCATTAGCAGAAGCCATTGAAATATCTTTGGTAATCGTATTAAATGCAACATCCCCAGCTATATGGATAGCATCAACTACAATATTATCTTGCGTTTTTGATATGCTGGAAATTCTAAATTTCTGATGCAAGCTATCAGGTCCGCAATCCGTCATAATGATCATACCTTGTTGAAGCTTATCTGCATTAATTCCATCTTTACGATATACCATTTGCATGGTAGGGAATGTATTCCTTGTTCTTACTACTTGAACCGATAAGGCATCTGCTAATGAACCCAATCCATTTGTATCTGGATCATCAGTAGCATATCGATAAAGTATTGGATGTCTAAGATAATTAATCATGCTTTTCGTCTCCAATTTGGTCTGTATTCAAACTTCTTAATATTTGAAGGCAATACATTAGTATCTGTATCTCCATCTGATACAGCATCAACGCCATTATCAGTAATTAAAGATACTGTATTCATTCCATGAACAAAGTAAGGTGCATCATTATTGTCCCAAATAACCTTATCATTCAAAGGAACTGTTCCATCGGCATTTTGATATGCAACAGCATTTTCACCATTAACAAATACTTCAGAGTCGATATCTTTAAAGGAATAGCTTTTATCATTAACTATTAGAGTGAAATTTCCATTCCCCACAATGTGCCAATCTGGCCATGCAATTGTATTTTCTACGTTTTGAGGATGTTTAGGTACTTTTTGCCAATCAATCCCATTGATGGCAAATGCATATGGATGCACTGTAAATTGCATCTGCATTTTAAATTGACCCACGTTTTCTGGATCAGATGTAAATGTTGGTGCTCCTGATAATGCAGCTTCATAGTAATATGTTGGCCAGAAACTAAATTTTAAAGGGCTGTAGTCATCAGTAATCAGCCATTCCATAATAGCCGATTGCCATTCAAACATATTTTCAAATTGCTTTGGACGCCATCCATCGGCATCTACTGTCAATGTTCCATTATTTAAGCTACCATCATAATCTAAAACTTCACCTGATTTTCCAGGAACCTTAGTGTTAGTAAAAACTGGTGCTCCATGTGATGGTGCTAAAGGAAAATTTATCCATAAACCGAATTCTTCACTCGACTTATTATTAAAAATCATTGTTCCGCGGGAATCCCCGCTCATAATAATCATCCCCTCTATGCTAAGTTAAATTTAGCTTTATTGAAATTCTTTTTGTTCAATATTTTGTTGTACTTGGATAACTGTTGAGCCATAGTTCTTCCGTCAAGCTTAACATCTGTCTGGATTAATTGTGGTTGTGCTAACAACATACTTACCAGACTTAGCAATTGATCGAATTTAGCACTTAAGTTCTTAAATTCTTGAGTGTAGTCCGGCTCTTTGCCTATTTCTAAGGTAGGATCATCAGCTTTAAATCGTTTTAAAGTTTTATCAAGCAATTGATAAGCTCTACCACGCTTGGTAATATCCCAAGGAATTATCGCTTCAGAATCTCTCCCTTCACCAACCCAAGCCAATTGAGCACTAGAAACAATACCACCATTAGCAAATCTTCTATGACCTTGAGGCCCAGAATGCAACCAATCCATCTTAGTACGTCCCCAAATGGTAGTCATTCCTATTGCATTTCTCCAATCTGAATTATTGAAGAAAGCCAATAGTTGGTCATAAGGATTCCAAATATTCTTATGTCCAGGCATTGCATAATTCGCAAATGTTCCTGGAACATATTGCAAAATCCCCCTAGCTTCATTACCACCAGAGTTAACATCATGAATCTGTTGCATTATTGAACGATTTCCAGATTCGTTAACAATAACTTGCATCAAGCGTTTGGCATAACCGGGTGGCAAATTAACATGCATCTTTTTGGCTGCAGCTTCTATCATTCCCATAGTTGCTGCATGTCCAGACATGTTTCCAAATCCGAACTCATCAGCAATCTTATTAATTGTTTTCCAAAAACCTTTGCCTACTTGATCTTTAATCTTCTTCTGAAGCTTGTTATCAGCTTTAACTTTTGGATCAGACTCTTTATGCTTTAATCCGGGTACTCTAGCAAATAAAGGCTTACCTTCACTACTGAATGAACTGATCGTACTCATACCAATTCCATCACGTTCATTCATTGCTGAATAAATCTTATTTCCGCCAGCATATACACCAACGTGGGTGCCACCACCAGGACCAAAGAAAACTAAATCGCCAGGCTTTGCTTCTGCTTCAGATATCTTCTTAGATTGAGCATATTGACTACCCGAAAAGTGAGGGTAATCAATCCCCATTTTCTTAAGGGCATATTTTACTAATCCAGAACAGTCAAATACATTAGGGCCTTCAGCACCCCAGACATATTTATGTCCTTCACCATATTTTTCTACAGCCTTTAACAAACCTGTGGCATCTTCATCAGAGGTAGAATCATCAATCTTCTCTTGAACCATATCCCACAATTGTTTCCACCATGTAGAAACTTGTTTATCGGCTTTATCGTATACACCCTTAACAATTTGGTTAATTCCGCCTTTACCTGAAGACTTAAAATTAAACATTTTATGTAGGGATTTTGTCGGTTTGGATATATAATTTTCTGCTTCCTTATAAAGCTTTTTAAGATACCCTGTTCCAGTAGCAAAATGAGTTAATCCTAATGCTTTAGTTTCAGTAGCATTAAAGATTTCATCCCCTGGCATCAATAGAGTAGGGACATTTCTGCCTTTAAACAATCCTATTTGACCAGTAGAAGGACGATAAATAGCTTCTTGATTGCCAGTTTCAGGAGAATCATTGCCATCATTTACAACAGCCATTGTTGGCTTAGTAATAGCACGTCTGGTATTGCTAAAGAATCCAGTACCTGTTGCATACTTAACCATTCCTGCTGTACTAATGGTTGTCTTTTTACCTCCAAATTCAGAAATAACCTTATTAACTTGATTAATTCCTGAATTAAGAACTTTAATAACTCGATTAATAGCTTTGCCAGTAATTTGAACAAGGCTACTTAACATCTTGTTAAAAATTTTGATGGTAGTAGTGCTCAAAGAAGTAAAATCTTTTTTCATTGAGCCTACTAAGGCCTTTGTTAGTGAGATAGTTTTCTTTTGATAAGATTTAAACTTCTTATCGTTTGTATCCCAAGTATGGTCCCAATCCTTTGTTAGAGTTTTCTCCAATGATTTGGATTCTGTCTTTAGCTTCTTAGTTAAAGCAGCATAATCTTTAGCTCCACCAGAAGTCGTTTTAATTGCCTTGGATAAGGATTTAAATTTTGAAGTTAATGAACTCAGGTTCTTATTAGCATCTTTTACTCCAGTAACTGAAACTTTTATCTTTTTAGATGGCTTAACTTTTTTAAGCTTGTCGTTTATTCCATTAAGAGATTTTGTCCCAGAAACAGAAAATTTGATTTTTGAACCGTGTGTTCCCTTTACTTTAGAGATTAATTTTTCTAGACTTTCAATGGATTTAGAACCAGTAACGCTTGCTTCTACTTTGCTATAGCTTGTTGTAGAACCAGAGTTTGAACTCTTTTCACTAGAATTTCTTCTAGTTCTACTCGTTTTTCTTCTAGAAGCTTTGGTAGCAGCAACCAATTTTTTATTAAAAGCTTCTACTTCTGACTTTTTAACAGTAATAAACTGTCCTGTTAATTTACCAGAAGCACTAAAGAAGCCTTTATCAATAGTTACCCAACCTTTTTTATGAGTTATTGGTTGATCAGTAGGATTATTTGGATCTTGTTTAGGCTTTCTAGTATCATTCTTTTTCTTAGCTTCTTTATGAATTTTGTCAGTCGTTGCAACCAATTTTTTAAGATTGACGGTTAAATCTTTATCATCAAGCTTATTATCAATTGTAATAGTCTTCTTTTCAAAATTCTTATTAGCTAAATCGATGGTTCCATTTGCATGGCGTACAGCTCTGCCAAACATTCTAGCCATGTCAGAAGCTTTGATTACTTCTTCGCCCGGCATTAACAATCTAAGGACATTTCTACCTTTGACTATTTCAATAGAGCCATCTTTATGAATGATTCCTTCTCTATTATTAGTTGCAGGAGAATCATTGCCATCATTCAGCATGGCTAGCTCTGGATACTTCCCTTGCCAATTTGTTCCTGCAGCATGACCGGTTACCCGTTTCCACAATTTAGCAGGAGCATTGATAATAGCATTAAAGCCATCTTTTATTGGTTTGATTAAGTCATTAAACCATTTGGTTATTCCATCCCAAGCACCTTTGAAAGTCTTAACCATGTTATGGCCCAACTTACCAATCCATGATGTTAATCCGTTCCAGCCTCTTTGAATGCCTTTGCCAATATTTCCGAACCATTTACCGATTCCATCCCAAGCTTTCTTCCAGAACTTAACCATATTTTTTCCAAGATTGGAAATCCACTTGGTCATACCTTTCCAAGCATTTTTCAATCCTTTAAATATGCTATCCGCCCATTTACGGAACTTAGGATTATTTTTATAAAGTAAAGCAGGAATCCCAATAATCGGACTAATAAAAGTTAAAACTAATTCTTTTGCATTACTCTTAACCCATTTGATTGCAGATTTAATGCCTTTACTGAAACTTTTTACTACATTCGAACCCCATTTTATGGCTTTACTAATAGCATCATGAGTTGACCAGCCTAAGTTTTCAAGACTCCAGAACTTTTTAGGTGGTTTTTTCGACTTCCACCCTTTTTGGAATGAGAGAACAGCCTTGCCACCCCATTTACCAACAGTTTCACCAATTTTAGTTCCAATTGCAGCACCTAAAGGGCCACCAAACCAAAGACCAATGCCACCGCCGATTGCAGAGCCAATACCTTTACCAATACCTTCATACTTACCTTTTTTGGTTTTAGCTTTTAGCCCTTGATAAATATCAACACCAGCTGTTGCAGCTACACCAATACCAGCTAATCCAGTACCAACTTTTCCAGCTGTGGATAACTTGTTAAAACCACCTGCACTATGAGCAGATTGTAATAGCCCTGTAAGTTTTCCTGCTCCCTGACCTTTACCAAATAATCCTTTACCAAAGTCCAATGATTTAGTAAAAGCAGAACTAATCTTTTTACCAGCTGATTTTGCTAAAGATGCACCCTTAGTACCAATGGATTTAATTCTGGTTAGCAATCCACTACCTAGAGATTTAATTCTGGTTAGCAATCCACTACCTAGAGATTTAATTCTGGTTAGCAATCCACTACCTAGAGATTTAAACTTTATGTTTTTTAGTTTACGGAATGTATTACCGATCCCAGTTAAACCGCGTTCTAAATTAGATACATCGCTAACTGCCTTTACACCTTTAATTGCATCTTTTAATTTAGCTAGTACGCCAATAACTTTTATTCCTTTTAAAAGGCCCCATGCAATTAAAAGGCTCTTAACAGTGGTTACAACTTTTTTTCTATTTTTTATTAGGAAATCAATAAAACTTCCTAACTTATCAGCTATATGAGCTATTACATTTCCAAAATCTTTTTGAAATTTTTGACCATCTTTAGAAAGCAAAAATTTTTCAAGTGCTTTAGATACTTTACTAATTGTGGGAAGAAGTGCTGTTCCTAAAGACATTTGCACTGAAGCTACTGCTTGCTTAAATTGTGCTTGAGCTTGTTTAGCTGTTTCTCCATTTTTCTTGGCTAATTGTTGAACATAGGTACCATTCTTACCAGCTTTTTCTACTTCACCAGTTAAACTTCTTAGTTCTTTATAATTAGCCGCTAAAATTGCACCTGCCTGTGATCCTGTTGTTCCAAATAAGGACTTAAAAATCACACCTTTATCAACAGAATCTAGATTCTTAGTATGCTTATTAATAACTTCAAAAATAGTAGATAGATCTCTCAACTGACCATTAGAATCTACTAAATCTGATTTTTTAATTTGTAGCTTGTCCAGGATATTGCCCTTGCTACCCATCTTTCCAATCTCTGACTGAAGCGATTGAATAACTTTTCTTAATCCTGTACCAGCTTTATCAGCTTCTCAATTTGTTAACGTACAAGCTCTTTATCTCATACTTCAATATGTTTCCATATTGTTCAGACTATCTTTTAATCCTAATAGGATTACTTGCCTTCGTGGAAATTTTCGCATGAAAAAAGACATGCTTTCACATGTCTTCGTTTTTAGCTTACTTTTTCTAGTCGTTACACCTTCTTAGCGTTTCCACTAAGCTTGGCTCGGGATTAGCGTATTATAAAAAATTTATAATAGCAATAAAAATATAAATAATTGCTAAAACCAAGCTACCAATTACGAGGGTTGACACAATTTGCACAAAAAAATGATCAAAAATAAAAAATGCTATGGCATATAATACAATAAATCCTAGTATAACTAGCCAAAAATCTTTAACAAAATTAATGATCTTTTTCATGAATAACACCCCCGGTTCTTTGATTAAATTATATCATAACTTAGCCTTCCCCGAATTAACAAGTTTTATTACCTGAAAGTTACCAATCAGGAGGCCAGCAAATCTAGCCCATTATTACTAAGAATCCCCATTGCTGAAGCAGTTCCTGCTAATGATATATCAGCTTGGTGAGCTACTGAAGAAACATAGCTCATCCCTACACCTAAATCTTGAAACCCGGTTGATGTCATATCAGCTGCATAAGCAAGTTGATTGACTACATCCTTGGTATTTTTGGTCATTCCAGCAGTTGATTTGGCCCTCATGCCAAAACCTTCAAGGACCTGACTTGATACTGTAACTACATCTTTGAAATCATCACCAGAAGCAACAGATGCTTGTAATTCTGTTTGCATTGCACCTAGAGCTTGTTTTGTGGTGTAGCCTCGCTTCACAAGATCTTCATATGCTTCGGCAATTGATTCTTGAGATTTACCATATTTAATGGACATCTCTCTTCCTTGCCTTTGCATTTCTGCAACAGCCTTGGTTACTTCTTTTTCTTTTTCACCGCCAAGAACTGCAAGGTTTGTAATCTCTTTATACGATTGTTGAAGATTTTGAACTTTCTTAGCCCCTTTAAAGGCTTGGTTAGCTATAACAGCTATTCCTCCTACAATTGCTGATGCTGATGCTTTTGTTTTAGAGAGACCTTCTGACACAACCGAATTCATTTTGTGAATGCGGTTTTCAGCTTCAGTAGCTCCCTTAACAACTTTATTCCATATTGATGTAGGATAAAATTTATTTTGAATTCTTTCAGCTTCAGTTAACTCTTTGCGATATTTAGCAATAGAAGTTGCTGTTTCATTTATCCTAATCTTCTGTTTAATATATGCTTCACTTGTTGCACTTGAACTGGAGCCTATCTTTTTTAGTTCAGCTTCTTGAAGCTTTAATTGTTTGGTTAAATTATCAATCGATACTCTATAGCTACTGATTTTTGCTTTATTAGCTTCAAACTTTTTCCCTTCAGTCTCTAATTTAACAATGTAAGATTTAGATAGAGCTGAGATTGAATTATAGTTTTTTTGAAGCTTAGCCAATCCGCTTTCTTGATATTTTAACTGTTCTTTAGTTCTAATTTGCTGTCCTACTAAAGAATTTAATTGACGTTCAGAATTGGCTATCTGTTTTGCATACTTATTATATGCTACAGCACCTTTTTCTGTACTCTGATCAATTTTTCCTTGCTCATCTCGTAAATACTTCAAACGCTCTTGAAGCAACTCGATATTTTTGGTTAGCCCATTGTATTTTTCTTTAGCAGCACCTAATGCATCCCCAGCCGATTTCATTTGTGCTTCATGAGCCTTCCAAACAGCAGTAGTTGCTCTAATTGCCGATTGAAGTCCTTTAACAGATTTTGAAGCTTCTACAGTATTGATGTCAATTTTAGTAGCCATCAATTCAGTTACTTTTGCCATTAATCTACCTCCCCTCTAAATAAATTAATCCGCCCATTTAACATTGTCATATGAGCTACTATTATTGCTTGAGGTATCCGCAAAATCAGGAACAAGCTCATCTGGTGCAGATAATACCTCAAGTAGATCAAAATAATCTTGATTATCAATCTGATCTGGCATTACGCCTTGCTTTAACAGAGTTCTTTTTAACAACAGATAATCATTATGTTTTCGCTTTAGATCAAAGATTAATTTTCGCTTTTGGATTGATCTTCTTTTGGGTCGGTTTCATCCTCATTGATGTCATTAATTCCCTTTAAAAATTCTTCAAAGGTTCCTTCTGTATATCCTTGAAGCATGGCCACAACATAAGAAGTATAGGTCATTACTGTTTCTTTTTCGTTAGCTTCGTTGAAGTCTTTATATTGCTTAGAAGTTAATCCAAGTACTTTCTTTAAAAACTTTTCAATGTCATCAACTAGTTGCTTTTGCTTTTTAAAGATTTCAATTACTCCACCATTTTCAGGGAGTTCATCTTGTTCAACCATTTCCAATTGTAGATTGATAGCAGCATCAAAAAGTGTACCAGTTGGTTTCACAATAAAGTAAGGTTTATCACTGTTAAAAGGTTTTGCATCGATTCTAATTAAAGCCATAATTTTTCTCCTTTACCTACCCATCCCACCCTACATAATTAATTAATGTGAACCTGAATCAGAACTTACACAGCAGGTACAGGCTTGGCCTTGGTTCCTTTGAATGACGGAACATTATCTTCGCCTTCACCATCGGCTTTGAATCCTGGAAATACAGTATTAATCATCTTGTCAAAATCAAATTTGGCATCAGTTGAAAGCCACTTACGATATGGTAATTTTTCACCATCAGTAGTTTCAAATGCACCATAACCTGTTGCAGTAAATGTTGGTGTTACATCTTGTTCATCATTGTTATCAGTTTGATGGTTATGAGTTGCATCTACACCTGTTGCATATCCAAATGCTTCAAAAAGCAAACCGCCATCTAAAGTATCTGCAACTGTTAAAACTGCAAAATGTGGTGCAATTTTTCCACGTGACCATCCGCCATCTTCACCTTGAACATAACCAGTTAGTTTATTGGATTCAGTAAAACCAATATCAAGGAATGATAGTTCAAGAGTAGGTGTTTGTGATGGTCGAGTATTTCTCTTAGATTCATTATCTGCATATTGAGAATTACCAGCTGCATCTAAGTTTTGGTAATTTGCAGCAGTGGTACCCATAACACCAATATGAGGTCTATAAATACCTGAAGTAGATAATCCCTTTGTATTATCTGCAATAACTTTGTGCTCATCGTCAATCATGGCAAAATATGTTGCTTTAATACCATGAGTAGCTGATCCTGGTGTATTAGCCATTTAATTTCTCCTTATCTTCTTCATAACAAAAAAGGTCATAGTAATCTGTTCAGTATCTGGATCTAAATATTGTGGTCTTTCACTGGAAAGCAGCCACCCATTATCCATTAACAGATTTTCTATGACTGTCCTAATTTCGTACGGCTCAATAAGAGCCTCTTTTTTAAAAAATATTTGAATTTCTTCACCAGCTAAAGTAGCTACTGGCCGATTACTATGATGAAAAGTGGGTGTTTGGACAGAATCTGTAATTCTCAATGTCGTTTTTTGCTCACTTACATCATTAGGTCTCTGACCAATAACAATATCATCTAGCCATGAATAATTTTCATTAGCAATCAAATCATAGATTTCAACAGCAGGAGCAATCATGATTTCATCGCCTTTCTCAAGATTTCTTTTTGAACAGCAAAAACAGCTTCTTTGTTTTCTTCCCTTACTACTTCTAACCAATGATCACCAACAATTTTTACAGTGCCATCGTTGGTATACATTGCATTAGCAGCATGTCGATAATTTTTCCATCCAACTATTGCTGTTCCATTCTTAATTCCTTCAGAATTGCTTCTTTGGATTATTACATTGTCAGCCATGTGGCCATATACTTCATCATTATGTTTGGAATAGTGTTTTCTTTTAGCAGTTGAAGCAATCGCATTTCTTAATACCTCTGCTCCTGCTTCTACAGCCATTTGTTTTTGAGCGGTACTTGGAAGCAGCTTATCTAATCCCTTAGCAAAATCATTTAATTGTTTTTCTAGACTATCAGCCATATCAATTCTTCTTTCTTAACGTAACCTGATCATAAGCAGTTGGATTGATATATGGATCAGAAAAAATGCCGGTTACTTCAAACAGTTGATTGCCAATTTTAGCTAAATCAATATCATCCCAATTTCTACGATGATGAACTAGATAGATAACTGTACTATTCCAGTCTGAGCTGACTGCTTGAACAATTTGAGATGCATTTAGGCTATAAATACCGCCTA
This sequence comes from Lactobacillus gigeriorum DSM 23908 = CRBIP 24.85, assembly GCF_000296855.1. GTDB lineage: Bacteria > Bacillota > Bacilli > Lactobacillales > Lactobacillaceae > Lactobacillus > Lactobacillus gigeriorum. Next base: position 26,709 of record NZ_CAKC01000044.1, read on the forward strand.
ATGTTTTAAATTTAGCTACAAAAGTTTTTTCTGTAACCCCTCTGGTTCGATTGATTGACGATTTTACAGTACCGAACTCAATTACCGTGTTCAGCCGGCACGCTTCCTGAAGTTGAACCATTGATAATCACCTCATCATACCTTGCTCGCAATTGACCAATTATTTGTTTAGCTGTAGTGCTTGAATTAGCACTAGAAGGATGTGTAAACCAGTTGCCTGCAATTGCAAAGCAAGCTAGCTTATATAAATCAAATACATCATCTGATTTATAAAAGCTTTCATCTGCATCCCCAACTGCTCTTTGAACAAAATTCTCTGCTGCAACCAAACTAGACTGTAATCGAGTGATTGAAGCATCATCTAATAGATCATCATCATCTAAATAGCCTAATGATCGCTTAAGTCCGTCATCAACAGATAAATAGTTTGCCATAACGCATAACCCCTAATCGATCAATCCTAATAACTCTGACTTAGTAGCACGAGAGCCATACACAATACCGATGCTATCAAGATATTGTTTGATTTCTGCTACTGTACTAGCTTCAGTCGGCTTATTTGGGACTACTAGCTGTACTTGCTGCTACTTGATCTGTTACTGCTGTAAATGGTGCAGATACAAAGGCATCTGGATCAATAAGCTGAGTATCAAAGCGATCAATTATACGAATCTTTACAGTATCTGTTTCAAATGAACCAGCACCAATATTAGTTGCATCAATAGTCATATTTTGACGATCAAATAAAGTAATAGCTTCTTTAAAATCACCAAAGTATAGCGGGTGCTTGCCAGTATCATCTGGAAGGAACTTGTCATCAATTACAGTCACTGTCTTTCCTTCGATTTGGTAGATTTCAGGATTAGTTACAGATGGTTGCATTAAATATCTGCCTTGAGCATCCTTAACCTTAGCTAAAATCGAAAATCCAGTACGATTAGTGACAAAACTAGAAGTTGCTGCAATAGCTGGATCTAAAGTAGCAAGTACTAAATCTTTAATATCATCAAACTTAGCTAATTGAGCTGTCTTCGTTCCCTTCTTTAAAGTAGCAAGAATTTCAGTATTTCTTGTCACAACGTCCTTCTTAACAATCCAGTTATTGAGCCAAGCTAAGATATTTTCTGCAGTATCTTTAAGCAACGTATTGGTTACAGTCATTAATCCTGCATAGCGCTTAACAAGATATTTAATTGTAGTCAATTCTGGTTCATCGATGGATTGAATTGAGCCATCTTCTTGATCAATTTTTGAAAGTGGCGTAATATCAGCGGACTTTTCATAAACTCGAGTTCCTGATGGATTATTGACATTTTCAACGTTTACCAAGTTTTCAAGTGAAACAAAGGTACGTCTCAATTCTCTAATTTGATACTGAATATCACTTGGAATTGTTAAACCAGCACCACCCTTGCCTTCTTGAGCAGAAGTAACTACATCTTTGAAGTCATTAATAAATTGCTTTGTAATATCTTCTGCCTTTATTTGTTCTACAGTAGCAGGAGATTTAACAATCTTATCCTCAATTGATGCAGTTTCACTTGTTTCTACATAATCATCATATGCTTGCTTAGCAAAATCTCTTACTTTAAGTGCTTTTGCCAATTGATCCTTAATTTGAACTAATTCTTCATCTGAGACAGAATCAGGATCATTAACCGCTTTTAAAGCAATCTCTTGTTGCTTAGCTTGCAAGTCGGTTACTTTTTGACCTGCACTAAGCCAAGCTTCATAGAATTTATTCATTAGGTTTCCCCCTTTTTATTTAAAACAAAAGACCGAGCTTATATTTAACTTGCTCGGTCTTAGACTTCTTATCTGTGAGTTTATCGACATCATCGGTCACTCTCTTAGGATGTAGGATTTGCTTAATATCTTTAATCTGTTTTCTGCTTAGCGATATTAAGCCTACGCCGTTGTAAACATTATCCGTTACATCTGCTTCTTCATCTTCAAACAAGATTTTATCCGCAAAGCCTTGTTTTACGGCTTGTTCTGCATTGATCCATGTCTCTGCTTTAAGCATGTCATACAAAGCTTCGCATTTAATGCCTGTCTTTTTATGAAAAACATTAACAAGCATAGTGTCAATTGAATCGGTTGCTTGCTTTGCACTCGCCATTGCATCGGTATTTCCACTAGCTGATGTGGATGACCGATGGATCATAATCTGAGCAGTAGGAGATATTTGTACACTATCACCAGCCATTGCGATAAAAGAAGCAGCGGATGCTGCTAAGCTTGTAATATGAACATCTACTTTACCTGGATATTCTTTTAAAGCCGAGTAAATTTCAGATCCTGCAAAAACATCCCCGCCATTAGATCCAATATTTACAATTACGTCTTCCCCACCAGCTTCTGATAACTGATCAGCCACACTAGAAGGCGTAACAGCAGTGTATCCAAACCATTGATAGATTTCCGCATTGTCATCGCTAGAAATAACCCCTTTAATATTAACTGTCGGCACTTGCATCACCCCCTTCCGTTTGCATTACTGGTAAATTATTGGGCAAATATCCTGTTTCTTTTAGGATATATTGAACTTGGTTAGCTCCTAAAGCTCCATCCTTTACCATCACAGAAAGTTGGCTAGCAAAATCATCACCTACAGTATCAAGTGCCGGTCTTAAATCTATCGTAAAGCCTGCATTCAACTTATTATTTAGTTCTGAAACTATTGATTGCACGTATCTTTTTAATGTTCGACCATAGACAGCTGTAATTTGGTCAATATTAGATTGTTGATCCCCTTGACCTCCAATATATGTATCAGGTACTCCATAAACTTTAGCAATTTGCTTACCAGTCCAATTTGATTGTGATAGGAGCTTAGCAATATCGGATTTAATTTCTAATGGTTGATATTCTTCAAGGTCATCCAACACTATAGGTCCTTTACCACCTTGAACCTGTCTCAAAAACATCTGACTTCTAGCTTTTTTAACCTTCCAATCTAACAAGCCTCCTCCTTTTACTGTCAAAATTCCAGGCGCCATTACAGATTGATCCAAAGAGTGTAAAGTCAATTTGTTAAATGAATCTTTGATCTTTAATTCTGTAGCTAAAGCGGAGAGTGGACTTAATCCAGTTTTACCACCTGTTGTTGACAATAATTTAAAATGAAGAATATCAAATTGTGGTACTTTAAAAAGCGTTCCTCTTTTAGGCTCATCAAAACTAATATCATAAACTAGTCCTGATCCATCATCTAACATTCTAGAAACAACTTGAGAGGGTCTAAGATATTCCCAATTCATATCAACGCCATTAATATTTCTGTTTCTATAGGCAAAAGCTTCACCAGATAACAATAATTGAGCGCTGATTGCCTGCCAAAAAGCATGGCCATTAGTGGTTGGCGTTGGATTATCTACTAAATTTTGAATTCTTTTTGATCTAGTTTGATATTTAACAGAAGCCATATCACCAGATAGTTGCATTATCAATGAATAAATATCTGAATTCTTTAAAGCTGTAGAGGCTGAAACATAACCATTATCATCTGATGGATTTAAAAATGTTACCAAGTCTTCATTAGTCATAATTGAGGTAGTTGCTTGTTTGGCAAAATTAAATATTGGCATTCATTAATCACCTCCATTTCTAGGAAGCGTATCAATCAATAAACATGTCAGTAATAGCACTAAACCAGTGCCAATCATGCCTGCTATATCATTCCACAAAAAAAGTGCGAAAATAATCGCACCAAATCCTAAAATATACAGCAAAATATCGAGAAATCGCCACAAAATTTTTACTAGTTGTTTAATCATCAAAGTCTCCACCTCCTAACAGTCCTGAATCAGGATTATTGAACCAATCAAGCACTTGTTGTTGCGTCATTCTTTCAACTTGCTTAGAACGATCATTTACCATTCCAAAATCTTCGAAATGATACATTCCTTGATATAATGCATCAATTATTGCATCTACAACGTCTATTTTTAGCGATGCAGCATTCTTATCGATCTGAATACCGATCTTATCTTCTTTTACAATTGCATTAAGCAAGGCCTTTTCTAATACTGGATCATCAGGCCTAGAAACAGCATGCGTATAAAAGATTTCTTGTAAGAATTTTGTTGGATTACCCAAAGTTGAAGTTCTTTGAGCCACATCCATTACTGCCCACTCAGTATTAGCAATCAAGCTTTCAGTAATATTCTTTACTTGATAAGATCCAAACCTATCATAGCCAAAGAAAATCACATGTAAACGATGTTTGTTCACATATTCAATTAACCACCGATAAACTTGTTCAGGATTTATGATGCCATCAGGGTGTCCAGTGATCGTACAGAATCCCCTTTTTTCTAATTCTCGATAAGCTAAACCATCCTGATTTTCCTTAACTTCAATTGATCCTGCTTGATTAAAAGGAATAAATGAATGCTGTTCAATATGCCATCTAGCTTGCCCATTAACTTCATAAGGATAAACAAACCCAATAGCAGTATTATCAGAAAACATAGAATAATCGAGTCCTATGTATACATCCCTGCCATCAATCACAAAGTCATTATCAATTGCATCAACTACGTCATCTAACTTTAAAAAACTTGTAGCTGATTGCTCAAGCCAGATATTCAAAGACTTATTCTCAAATTTAGTTATTGTATCAGTCATCAAAGCATTTGAGCGGGCCTTTTTCAGGTCATCAATCATTTGCGGAACCATCAAAGCCAAAGGATTGGATTTAACCCAAGTTGCTTCCTGGAACAATTCATCTTTATTATCTTGTTCCCAAACTAAACATAGATAGTTATCACCGCTTGTTCTGTCAAAATCTCGCTCCATGTTTTCCATGGAAGTAACTTCATCTTTATGAAAAGGAGTTGTGGGATCTGGATAAGCTGTGGATATTTGTACAAATTGATAGTCTGTATGATCATCATTACTAGATCTGGTTTGTCCAGTGGTAATATCTGATACTCCCTGTGAGTCGGTTATCTGCCCAAATTCATCACCTATAGCTAAACTGAAATGAAATCCATCATAAGATCCTGCATTGTAGGTAATCCCAAGAATTCGGTTATTATTTTGCCTCATTCTTATAGTATCTGATTGACTAGTTAAGCTGTCCGAACTCAATCCGACCTCTTCACCATAAGATTTAAATGGTTCGACTTGTAGAACATGCTGCAGAGTCTTTTTTACATATCCAAGCAATTTAGTTGTCTGTTTGTAATTTATTGAAGATACAAGATAATCTTGGTTTGCTTTACCAATCGAACCAATCAAAAATTCATAGACAATCAGGAGTGCCATTAGATATGTTTTTCCATTGTGTCGTGCCATTGACAGGATTACTCGCGTAAATCGCTTATAATCTTGGGCATCGCGCCAAGCTAACATTTGAGAGTAAATAAACTTTTGCCACGGTTCGAGCTTAACAAGTTTATTAACAGATTCTCCAGTTGGACATATTGCAGCGAACTTCAAGAACTTATTTAGCAAGTTTACATCATAGTGATATGGAAAATCGCTGGTGTTTTGCCTTTGCAAGTCTCTTAAATGTCTAAAACAAGCTAGCTGTATCTTATATGGAGCAATAATTTTTCCATCTAGCACATCAAAAGCATAAGTAGTTCCAGGATCCTGATATCTTTCACGAATATTTTTAAAATCAATATTTTTATAGGCACCCAATACATCATGAGTTTGGGTTAAATCAACTCTTTGCATTAAAGAATTCCCTCATTGAATCTGAAATAGATTTTTTATTGTCTGTTGGTTCGCTTAATTCCGACAGTTCCGATCGTGCTTTAGGACTTAATCCTAACTCATGACCAATAGAAGCCATCTTGTTTAACGAATCAGATAACACTTGATAAGCGGGATTTTTACGAAAGCCCATAAAATCTTTGTTTACTATGTCACCATTTACTGGATTGACGGAGGTTTTATAGATAGCTTGCTGTATCCCATTTTCTTGAATATCATCATAAGCCGTTCGATATAGATCATAAGCAGAGCAATATTGCTGAACCAGATATTCATCAGCTCTTAAAATCTTTGGATTTTTGTTCAGATAATTAGCAATTTTAGGCCATAAATATTTGCCGTAAGTTCCTAACCATTTTGGTGCTTGTGTTGGTACTTTCGGCTTTGATAGATCAACATTCGCCATCTTTAACCCCCCTTTCAAATTTTTTGAAAAATCCTTGCGTCATAAAAGCGAACGCCTCACGTGCGGATTCTCCGTGCGAATTATCACCCCGGGGGATGCAAAAATAATCTTTTATTATAACTATAGCCACTGAATATTTAAGCTCTTAGAACTGCTTTTTAGTGCTTATACATCATCATTAATTTCGAAATTATTTTTATATCCCGTATTGGTGGATTTCCTGTGCGTTTATTGTTTTTGCCTGTCCCATAATAATGTTGTTCCCAAATTGTTTTGTAATGGTGACATGATTGGCAGCAATAAACCAAATTTTCCAGATCCGCACGATGACCAGCAAACAATTCAGAAGGCATTATGTGATCAACTATCTTACCCTCTGTTAATTTGCCATTAACTCTGCAATATTGGCATAGATTTAAATCGCGATCGATCACGATGCTTCTTAAGGATCGCCATTTCTTTGTGTGATAAAACTTATTCTGTTCTGCTTTATCCGGCTCAGCATATCTTTTGATTTTGCTGTACATCTTTTGTTGCATATATTGATTTGATCGTTCATATCTTATTTCATCGTCTCTATGATTTGTACAAAAAAAGCTGCCACTCTCTGCATATGAGTGACAGCCTACATGTCTACATCTTCTAACTTTAGGCATCCAATCTTCTTTTCAATTCTACATTGTCAATTATTTGTTTAAATTAACTCTTGGTTCATAACATATATGAAGTTATGAATTATTCATATGAATCAAAATACTATAGTCCTTTTGATATGATCTAAGTAGCTTATGCATCAAGTGCCAAGTATAATCATCAATATCTTTTTGAGGTTCTTTGATTCTAACTTTTAATAAATCGCATTTTCTTTTTGCTTCAATCTCCCAATCTTTGAAATTCATTGCATCCCTCCGACAAAATAAAAAAGCCAGAAAATTAATCTGACTTGTTCTTATCCTTATTTTCACTAGCTAACTCGTTATTATCGGATAACTCATTAATATTATTCAACAGCGATCCAACCATTACTATAAATGATGTCCCACTAAAAATGCTACCAATAATTTTATGTCCCTTTAATATCAAATAAAATGAACATAATATAAATAAGATACAAAAGACCACAAGAAAAATCATTGAAACCCAAGCCAAGCGTCCTCTTCTTTTCTGCTTAATTGTTTCTAGCTTTCGCCTATGAATAGATTCTTCAATACCATTATCAATAATCTTTTTGGCAGCATCCGGATATAATGCTTGATATCCAGCTAATATTTTAGGATGTGGGATTGGCCCACTATACATTTCCATAGTTGCAATAAGATTATCTTTTTCCTCATTTGTAAGTGGTAAACTTCTAACCTGCGCAATTATTTCTTTATCATTTTGACTTAGTTCTTTTTTACTTTCAACAATATTAGATTGAGATACCTTTTCATCTTGATTAACATTATCGGAAGTATCTAAATTATTTAGGACTTTATCATTTTGACTTTCCAAAGCTAATTAATCCTCGCTTCATATCATTACCTACCTTTTTCCAGTCATTTATGGTAAACCCCCCATAATTTTCTTCAATTTGATATTTTTGCTTTTGCCCAATAAATAACTTTAATGTTTCGCCTGGAATTTCAGCTATATCAGTAAAAATCTTTATCGATAAATTTATAAAGTTATGCATACAAAACAGCTCCTTTATATATCGTTATTTTACAATAATAGCTAATCATAGTAAATTCTAGAGTTTCACTTTTAATAATATTTGATAATAATTGGTAAGCGAATAGCCAGCATCTCGCGTTAACCTTGAAATAAACAAAAATAGCTTATATACTAGTGTTAGTTCAAGCAAGTATATAAGCTAAATCATCAGTTGCAAGCTGGTGATTTTTTAGTATGTAAAACTAATCAATTCCAATATTTCTTGTAAAAAGTCTGATGGAACAGTGTCCACAATTTTATAGCTTCTACTAGAAATATCAATCGACCTTTCATGTTCAAGTAATGCTTTACCATAAACAGCCAAGCCTTCTGGCAATTCAATATGAAGTGGGAATTCTTTCATATTTGTTGTTATAGGTACAACTTTTACAAGTCCATTATTAATGCGATTAAAATCATTATTGGAAACAATCAATGCAGGTCTATACCCACGTTGTTCATGACCACTAGTTGGATCAAAATTAACCATGATGATATCACCTTGTTTTACCAATGATATTCACCTCCTCTCAAGGCGAATATCAAATTAAAATACTTCTTTACCAACAGGTTTTCCCCAATCCAACTCTAAAGACTTGCCTTTTGCATTTTTTCTTTCTTCTTCCCAATACTTTTTATAATCAAAGCCAGAAAAAAGTTCTTTCAAATTTTGTGGTTTTCTTTTCTTTTCTAAAATAATCTTATCTTTATCAACAGTTACCAAAAATTCAACAAAGGGATCATTAATTCCAGCTTTCGTAAGAATCTCTTTCGGAATTCTTATAGCATTAGAATTCCCCCATTTACTTAACTTTACAGTGCACATATGACAACCTCCATTTACATTTTCAGTATATACTTATGTGTCTACATTGTAAAGATGATTAACTGCTAAACAAATAGCTAGCACATCTCGTCTTATGTGCTAGCTACTGACTGTTAGGTATTAACTAAAATAATATTGAATCGTATCGTATACAAGATATTTTTACGGGCATTTGCCCAATGTGATACAGCAGGAATCGAACCTACTTAATATCGCGCCAGCGTATCACTTGCTTCTAACTTGGAGGTATCAAATTACACACGTATGAAATTTAAGACCCTTTTACAACTATGTAAGGGATGCAATCATACATCCCTAAAACGGCGGTGGGAATCGAACCCACGATGCACCTAAAGTCGCCGTTTACAGTTATAGATTTTATTATTGAAGCTCTGATCGATGTAATCGACCAATTGTGGTACAAGGAATCGGACCTTGTTTTTTTGTAGCCATACACCACTACCAACTAATAAAAGAAAAATAAGTTGATTAACTAATGAATTTGCTGTACAGAATACTATAAATAAAAAAATTACAAGGGATTTCTCCTTTTTAAAATTTTATGGCTAGACTGTTTTCGTACAACAATAAATCATCAGTATAACATTATCGAGTTGTGTCGCTGCTGCAAGCTCAGAACCTGGGATGATAATTAAGCTTTATGCAGGTCTCGGCGTACTTTGGACCTCTTTTATATCCTTTCAACTCGACAATACTATAATAAAGGTATTTTTCTCCCCTAGAACTCCCACGTTTCACCCTTAAAACTCCCATTTTTAATTTAACTCGTATTCTATTGGTTTCACATAAAGAATGTTGTTCATATTGATATAGAGTTCTGAAACATCCCTTTGACTGAAAGACATAAAAGGATTGTAATCTTCAATTCCATATCCTTGAATGAAACAATTATCTGCTTTGTTGTAAATTTCCCAGTCATATTCTGTATCAGTTAACAGAATTGTTTCTTTATCAATTAATCTAACTAAAAATCCCGATTTCATTTTATTCACCTCATCAATTCATATCGCTAAACAAATTCTACCCAAACCCAAACTCCTGGATCTGAACTGTACCATTTTTCGCAACTAATATAAATTACCTGCTTATCATCCAAATAAATGCCCGTTTTGCCAGAACGTAAATTAGTATTCATGCCATCTAAAACCGATTTAAGCACATTATCTACGTCTGGCTTCTTTGCAGGTCTAATATCATTTCTTGCAGCAGCTTCTTTTTTCCATTTAGGCCAGCTTTTTGGAATTGCATAACCCAAATCGACCGTAACTCTTACATCCCCATCATAAGGTTTTTTATTTCCAAACTTCTTTAATGCATAATATCTTACTGTTTCTTCAAAAATACGAGTCTTCATCGGCGTATAAGCATGGCCTGATACTACTCTTGCTCTTTGCTTTCCTACTGGATTTCCGGGGATAAAATATTTCAAATCATCATAGATTTCCAATTTATAATCCTTTCTTTTTCTCGCTATAAATAGCTAACTTATCAATTTTTAGAGGATATTTTTCTTGTAAGGAATCAAATACTTCGGCAAATTCTAAAAGTGCCTTCGTTTGTAGTCTATAGAATTGACTATCTTTTATTGCCATCCTTTCATACGTAACATAGTCCGGTAATCCCAACAAAAACTTATTTTTTATAATCGCTTGAGTATCGTTAGTGCATTGATTTATTGCTAATATGGTTCTCGTAACACAAATATCGGCAATAGTATTCCTGATGAATTTATTCTCAACGTGGTTAGTCCCATGTGAACTTACGCCTGTTGGATCAAAACTAGGACTAGTAACATCTGATCTGCGGAATTGTGAGTAATTCAAGGCTTTTTCAAAATCGCGCTTAAAAAACTTTTTTACGCGCTTTTTTGTCTCATCCCTATCGAGTTCTTCTGTAAAGAAACTGATCAATTCCATATTTTTATACTCACTCCAGTTCTAAATTAGTTCCGCATTTCCCAAAATCATACCTCTAAGCTCTTTAAGTTCTTTTTTGCTTATCTTATACGTTGCATGACTTCCATAGCTTATAAACTGTAAATTTAATTGTTTATCGAAAGCATAAGTTTTCCAGCCATCAGTTACCGAATCACCAGGTTTGTAATGATGGCTTATTTTAGCTTTTCTTTTAACGGCTTTTTTCTTTTTGGTTGCTTCAAGATTAACTTCTTTTCTTTGTATATACTTCATAATTTCTTCTTTGGTATTCCCCACTAATTCCCACAAAGTATTCAAATCTCGATTTCTTATCGGTACTGATGTAATCGAGCCATATCTTTCTTCTAGCTTATGGATCAAATCATAGAATCTCTCTTTTTCCTTATCAGTCACCATTAACACCACTTGTTGTAAAAATAATCTTTAATGCATTGATATGAATCTCATGAAGCTCTGCTTTTAGCTTTTTATTCTCTATCTTAGTTCTTAGTATTTCATCCCTAAGCATTTGATTTTCATCCTTTAGCGATTCTGCTTTTACCTGCAATTTATTAATGACGCCTACAGTTTTTTCCTGGCTTACAAATTTATCTGGATCTTTCAATGGAACTGCCCATTTTGTTAATTCTTTTCTATAATCCATACTTCCATTCTCCTTTTCATGCATTCTTTTCATCCCTATCATCAAGGTCATCAAATATTTGTTCCAAATCTACATTTGGATCATATGTTGGCTGCTTCTTGCTCCAGTCTGTAGCTGTTTCTTTCTTATTCCTTTTAGGGATGCTACCAGATCTATACCACAATTTTTGATGTAAATATTTTTCGAAATTAGTTGGATCGAATAGCGTTGCTGGTATTAAAAGATATTCCTTATCCGTACCTAGCCAATGAGAGCACTTAATATCAATAACTGTTTTAAAATCGTCTAATCTAGATCCTTTTTGCCAAAGATCCTTAATCAATTTTCTACTTAGATTAGCTGTACTCCTAAATTTATGAATTGGATCATTGAAACGACCAGTTTTAAGGTTTAGATAATCAACTATTTCTTCATAAGGTATATTTTCCTTATCATAATTCTTTTCATTTATTATCTTTGATATTTTTTTATATTGATAATTATTGTTATTGATATTTATTAGTCCGCCCTTTTGCATCGAATGCGTTTCGCATCCTATGCGTTTTGCATCGGATGCATTTTGTAGCATTTTCGGCTCATTCTCTGCTTTTTCGCCATCGATGGCGTTTTGGCTATGATGGTTGATATTTGGATCATCGCTTAAAATCCAGTCCATTCCATCAAAAGATCCGTCATTGCTTTGTCTGTGGACGCGCTTTAAATAGCCTTTCTCTTCCAATTCCTTTAATCCGCTTCTTAAAGCTCGCTCGCCATCAGTTGAATGCTTTGCTATTTCACTAACATAGAACTGCCATTCGTTTGCTTGGCTCCATAGATAGATAAATATTCCACGTGCCTTCCATGAAAGACTGCTATCTTGAACCAAGTTGTTAGATATATTTGTGTAGTAATTGTTGTATTTCTTAATGAGTCTAACCATTTTTCTTTACCCCTAGCATGTCTATAACCTTATTGGTCAAAGAATCAATTAGTGCATCCCCTTGTCTTATTTTCTTTAGCTCAATACCAGGATCGCTATTTTCACCATACTTCAATGCATCGCTTACTAAATTAATCAATGGTATCTCCATGCCATGATAGCTAACCATCGTTGATCTAGCTTTTTTTAAGTAATCCATTTCTTTTCTTGCTTCCATTTGGTATAATTCTCCTTGGTTTTAGAATTTGAGTCGCTCACTGTTGTGAACGGCTTTTTTTGTTACAAAATAGCAAACAAAATTGCGATTATTGCTAAAATAATAGACAGAATTGGTAGAACAATCTTCCACCAATCATGGTTGTTATTAAAGTCGTCGTCATAGTAAGTCATGAGGTTTATATGTCTCCTTCTGAAATTATTTCTTGTACCGTTGCTGTTATTTCTTTGATTTTTTCAACTATCTCGCTAATCTCTACTTATCGAGAAAAACACATAAAAACTAAGATCCGCTTGCAATGGATTTCATCAATTGGAAATCAAATAAATGCTAATTTCCTAATCTCTAATATGTCTTCAAGGCCTACCACTATTACTAATATTTCCTTTAAAAATCCTATTAGTGGTTGTGATTTCTCAGCAAGTCCATATCCTGTAATTTTGCAAGGTGATGAACGTGATCCAATCGTTTCAGATGCGACACCTATAAATGTTGCTCCTAGGTCTTCTATTAGCGTTGTTATGGCTTTCCAGTATCTAGGCCAACACCAAACGTTTGCAGCTGATAAAACTATGTTCACTTTCATAATTAACGAAAAGAAGAGACTTATTAAATTGACTAATCCACCAGTTATTAGCAACGATCAAATGTATTGGGCACTTAGATATTTACACCGTGCTTCACAGCTGTAAATGGTATTAATCAGTTTTAGAATTCAAGTCGATCACTGTTGTGACCGGCTTTTTTCTTTTTCAAAGGATCATAAATTGCATTGCTTGCAGCAATCAATCCTTCTTTTGTTTTTTGGCTTTGTCGTTTTGGTATTCGCATTATTCATTACCTCCTACAATAATTAACATCAATAACAACATAACGATTGGAACCATAATCAACAGGTAATTGCTATCTCCCGTACTAATTACTTTAATCGTTAAGAATGTTACAAATCCTGTTGCCATAATCATTAGCAAGATCAATATTTTTTCTATCAAAGTCATACCTCGCTAGATTAAGATAAATGATCCCAACCAGAACAGAATGAAACCCAAGGCAATCACTAAGCCCAACTGTTGATCTCTACTTAGCATCCCAATCAATCTCCTTCCTATGCTCATTCATCCAAATGGCAGCAGGATATTCAAAAATAGTCATCTTCCCACCTCTGCCAGGATGGATATTGCTTACCCAGTCAGGTTTGAAAACATATAAGATGTTTCGCTTAACCCAAGCCTGTCCATGTGGCTTGCAATATTTTTTTGCAAATTCCTGAACATTGATTGTTTTCCCTACAATTTGTTCTTCAGGAACATAGCCACGTTTGGCCATGATCCCATCAACAATCTTTTCAAATGATTTTTCATCAACTGCGATTTCCATTTTTATCCTCTCTTAAATCATCTAGACTGACACCCAACGCATCAGCAATCTTGCATGCGTTGGTAAAGCTTGGTTCTGAATGCTTCAGGCGATAATTACGAAGGGTGTTGTCTGAGATACCTGTCATTTTCGATAATCTGTAAATTGTCAAGTTTCTTTCTTTTAATATTTTTTCAACTTTACTCCACATTATTTTGTGCCTCCAATAATTTGTACCCACTATATTTAGTGGTATAATGTTAAATACCTAATAAGAAAGGTGGTGAATAAATGGAGTTAACAAGTTTCGATGAACTTCAACGTAAGCTCAATACTCTTGAAAACAATGCCAAGAAATTGACTGGCGAACATACTCTATCTGCTAAGGAACTGTTTCCAATATCTTTTATGCAAGAAAACACTAATGTTTCTTCACTTCAAGAGCTGTTTCCTAATTATGATGTAAGCAGTGATGCTACATTTAGTAAAATTCCTTCTTCTGTAATTGAACAATCGGTGAAGGAACATACAAAGTTCAATTCTTGGGACGAGTTGAAAGAAGCAGCTGTAAAGGCTTATGCTGAAAGAAAATTATTCGAAAATGTTTAATTTCTCTTCTTATGGTCAGGATTCTCATTTGAATTCTGACTTTTTGTTTTCCTTTCTTATTTGAAAGTTATTTATTTCATCTAAAGTACTTTCCAAAGCTTTCGCTTGTTTTCTAGCTCTACCTAATAAATTTTGGAGATCGTTCAAATTGTTTTTTTCTACTTTAAATAACGCTTTCATCCTCTGATCAGTCATCTTTTTTCTCCTATACAAATTCAATAGTTTTCAAAAACTTATTGATAAAGTATTGTTGTCCTTTACCGGTAACTTTTGGTGTTTTGCTGATTGATGTTGTACCGTTTGAGTGATTAATGGTTGTTTCTTTAATCTTAAACAAGCCTAAATTCATTGCTTTTTGAGTTGGCATGTTCCAATCGCTACCTTTTCGATTAATTAAGTAGCCATGTTCTCTTAACCATCTAAAAAGTCGTGTTGCACCAATTTCTACTCCGTTTCCGCGTAAAATCTTAGCTAATTCTCCGATTAAAATAGTAGATTCGCTTGTAGCAACTGAATCAGCAAACAATGCTTTTGGTTTCATTTCTGCAATCAAAATGTCTTTTTCACGTAATTGATCAGCGGCTTGTTGTAAAAGGCTAGCCAAACCCTCTTTGTTGTTAACAACATCAAAAGCTTTTTCATCTGTCATGTATGCTCCGTGTTTGCGGATCGCTGGAAGTACCTCGCTTGTTACCCAACGCTTGAATTTCTTTGCGGTTGGTAACTTGGAACTCAGGATCAAACTGTATAATCCTGATTCGTTGATGATTACCATTTCACGTCTTTGACCTGAGTCGGTAAATTGCCGAGTCAGCTTATCTTCTTCATCTACATGAGATTTCAAGGCATCTGCAGTTCTGGCATATCCAAGAATTGTAGCTACATCTTTTCCAACGAAGTAAGGTTCGCTATCAATGATCACTGTTCTTACTTGTTGATTTTCAAAGTCAAATAATTGTGTATTCATAATTCTCCTCTTTATTCATTTTAATCCGAATAATTATTTCAAAAAAAAGAATTTCTTTGGCATATTATATACTTCCGCCATTTTATCAAGCATTTTTTGAGTAATATCAGAAGGATCTG
>NZ_CAKC01000043.1 GCF_000296855.1 Lactobacillus gigeriorum DSM 23908 = CRBIP 24.85
CATGAGAACGTCGAAGATGTGATTGCTACTGCTTGGAAATGGCACCAAAACCATCCTAATGGCTATGAAGATAAATAAAAACTAGATTCGCGCATGTAATAATATATCCCTCTCAATCAATAATCCCAATCTTGAGAATCTAGTAAAAAATGCTAATTGATTCAATTCCCCAAAAAGAATCAATTAGCATTTTTAATTTACGATTATTTCTGCTATATAAAACATGGAAATATGTAGAAGAATACGCATTTCCTACATATCAGAAAGATATATTTTTCCTTTCTTTGTTTCATTTACTGTCGTCTTCACTAGTATTCTGATATTCCACCTGGGAGTAATCACATTGACCAGCTCTTACAGCTTAAGGACCTAGCCAGCCCCGTTTATTTTCTTTTTATTTTGCCAAAGCTAAAAGATTTAATACCGCATTTTCATCTCGATCGTTTGTATATCCACACTGATAACAGATATACTCGTTATGTTTAGTGCCATGCTTTTGGTTGCCTTGCAATGTGATCTTTTCATCACCTTTTTTGACATAGCCACACTCAGCACATCTTTGTGTTGATGGATAGGTTTTATCAGCTAAGATCAATTCTTTACTATACCAAGCACATTTGTAAGTCAGAATTTGTCTAAACTTACTAAATACTGATCTCTGCATACCTTTTGAAGCAACATGCGTCATCATCATTTCTTTGACAGCTAAGTCTTCAATTACAATTTGGTCGTAATCATTAACTAGCTGCGTAGTAAACTTCTGTAAAAGATCGTTTTGGATATTAGCTACTTTACGATAATCTCTTTGCAGTTTGGTTCTCACTGCATAGTAATTATTACTTTTAATAGCTGACTTACCATTAACCTTTCTTTTGACTGCCAACGTTCTTTGATAATGTTTGATGCGCTTATAAAGCTTTTGTAATTTAGCAGGCAAAACATTGATTTGACCTTCTGTATAGTTGAAGTGACCAACATTGACGTCAACTGCTGTCTTTTGTTGAGTTTTAGCCTTAGCTGAAATCTCTTCTTCATAAGGTAAAGCCGCGTAATAGCTACCTTTTTCTTTGAAGATACTTACTACTTTGACCTCATCCATCTTTAGAGCTTCATAGCTTTTTAAATCAAACCAATTTTCCTTTGAGACGCTTCTAGGCTTATCAAGCCGAAGTTTACCATTAACAATCTTGGCTCTGTCAGTCTTAAAGCCTTGTCTAGGATCTTTCTTAGATTTAAAACTAGGTATACCCCAATCAGGCTGAGCCTTATCAAAGAAGTTCTTCCAAGCATTAGCTAAGTCTTTAACAGCTAGTTGCAAACATCGAGCAGACAAAGCATATTGCCAATCAGCTTTATTTGCGACTAATTCATCACGGACCCGGCGCTCATTAGGGCTTGGATTATCCTTTTTATTTAATGTATGAGCTTCATACATCAATTGCCAAGTTTCTAAGCCTTTATTCCAGCAATATCTACGATAATCACACAAAGCATCAAGATGCTTTTGCATGGTTTTATTAACCTTTAGCTTTACTACTTGAGTCTTGATCGTCATTTAAGTACTCGTCTCTAATCTTTTTCTTGTATTTTCTTAGACCATAAAGCCTAGATGAAAACACATGAATTATACTTATCATGTCATCAACCAGTTCCTTATCAGGACTAGTATCAATATTACTCAAAACAATTATTTCAGTCCCATGCTTTTTGCATAAGCTTTCAAACCAATCATAGCCAAAGCGGATAAATCTATCTTTATAAGTAATATAAATTTTATCTATTTTATTGTTCATTACTTCGTCTAGAAGATTATTCCATTTTTGACGTTTATAGTTTAAACCACTGCCAATATCGCTTATTTCTTCGTCTAATATAATACCTTGTGCATTAGCGTATTGACGAATATAGCTTAATTGATCTTTTAAGTCATCTTTTTGACCATAAGTTGATACTCTGGCATAAGCAACTTGTTTTTTATGTGAGCTTAGACTATCTTTGTTCAAATATTGATTTATTTGATCTTCTGTATAAAACCTGCGATTAGTAGGAGAGCGCTTAGCTTTAAGAATACCTTTTCGATCCCAGGTTTGTAAGGTTCTCGTGGTTATTCCTAAACGATCAGCGACATCTTTAGGTTTTAAAATTGCCATAATATTCACTTCCATGTTTAGCTTTCTAATAAATATTATGCCAAATATTTCTATACTTTTTTATAGATTTCTATATTTTGTTAACAGTTAATCAGCTCCATTTGAATATCTTGCAATCGATATAGCAACAATTGCAAAACGCCATCTGTCAGATAGCTCAACATTTTTCGACGAGCGATCATCCACCCAATAATTCGAAGCACTTCATCGACCGACATATCATCAATATCTTTATCCAAATTCACATCAAGTTCGGTACTAAGCATCGCTCTTAAATCCATAGTTGGATTGCTTTTGACTAATTCAGCATAATCATTGATGAAAGCATCAAAGCGATTTTTCCATTTGTCATATAAAACTGCTGGATCATTATTATCAAGATCTTCATCACTTGGACTAACATAAAAAAGATAAACATATTTGGTCATCAACGATAGGCGCTCTTTCCAAGTAATGTCTGATGATAATTTTAACTTAGTAAAATTGAAAGCAACGAGAAAACGTTGAATAGTATCAAATAGTGACCGCCAAGCTTCTGGCAATTCATCAACTGCTCTGAAACTCAAACCAATCTCTCCATGTCGATCATAAAAAACTGATAAACGATAGTTACGATCCTTTTTTACATCACGTTCAGGCCTAAATGCTTGAAATTCATCTAATGAAAGAGCTGAGAAGATGGCTTCAATGGCATTTGCGACTTCATATTCATGAAAAATGTGAATTCCAGATTTTTCCTTTCTCATAATAGAAACTGTACCAGTCTTTTTACTGATTACCAGCATTTCTTCGCCAAAAGGCGTGTGAGACACTAATTTAACCTCAACGATATTTCTATTATCCATTCAAGCTTCCCTTTCAAATATGTGTTATTCAGCCTTAGGCAAATCAGTAACTTTTATCAGCAATTGGATATAAGCTGCAATATTTTTAGGTAGATCCTCCATTGAAAGATCATCTTTAAAAATTTTATTATCAATAATCTTAAAACCAGCTTCTTCAATTACCTCATCAACCTGGTTTAACCAGTTAGAATTATGAGGAGTTTCATAATAATCAATTTGGAGATTCCAGATCGTTTGCCCTTTATCTGTAAGGGTAAAGCTATCTTCACCAGTTGTCAAAATATTAAACATGATTTTATCGCCGAAATCATCAGCATAATCCGTTTCTACCTGAATATCATTAATGCCAATTACCTGAAATTTAATATTATTGTCAATAAGGCTTGAGCTTTCCATTTTTAACCGATCAAGCTCTTGTTTCACATTCTCAATAATCATCTTTTTCAACCCCCAATCATCATCTTTTATTAATTATTAACTCTATTTTACGTTACTTTTTTAAAAAATAAAAGTGTTTATTAAGTATAAATAGATATTTGTTGCTTGATGTGATCAAATGCGAATAAATCAGTTTTTATTATTAATATTTTATGAAACAAGTGTATAAAAGAAATAATCTGTCGAGATTAACTGACAAAATATATTTATTTTTGAAATTGTATTGTAAGCGCAGTCAATAAGTGATACAGTAACATTAAGCGCTTTTGTCACTAATAAGGCGTATTTTAAAACTCTCTAGTTAAATACTATTTATACTTAAAGCACCTTAATTTTTAGGTGCTTTTTGCTTGAACGAAAAAAGACCAGCAACCCGCTGATCTTTTATTCTTAGTTTGTGAATTAATACTAGATAGATTTGTATGTAATAACGATTATCTCGTTCCTAGTTTAAATAAATTATAGCATGAAGTTTGTGAAATTTGCCAAAGATTTGCTCAGTCAAGTTTAGTTGAAGCCATAGATTGCTTTAGCTAGTCGATAAAAGCCACTAGCCACTATTCTGCCTGAATGTCCTGGCAAATTAACGGTCATTCCTAATGGGCGATGTTTTAGCTTGTGATACAAAGGTTCATCTTTGCGTTTCAAGTATTGCCAAAGATTGCGTTTCAAATCTAGATATTGTTCCTTTTTCCCTCTGATTAAAATGATTGAGGAAATAGCGGTAATAATCTCAAGATAAAAGCACATGTATTTTCCCAAAGCCGTTTTAGGGTCAATATTGTCCGCATAAAACTTGATCATTCGTTTATTGATCATCAATTGTTGATCAATTTTTCTTAACATCACATCTTCATTGACTGATTGATCATCTCTACCAATGAAGTAATGATATAAATTAACATCCAAGTAATACATCTTTTTAACGTAGATTAGTGGTTCAAAGACATAGATATTATCATCATAGGAAACGTTAGTTGGTAATTGTAATTTAGCTTCATCAACCAGTAAAGTCCGTCGATAAGTAACTGAGTGCATCATGAAGTATTGACCAAGCACCAGTTTAACCTGTTTCCACCCAAAGATTTTGTTCTTGGGCAACGCTGGAAAATGAATCAATTTATTATGTCGTGAATTAACCTTATCATACAAGTAGTTGGTTAAAATCATGTCCAATTCAGTATCATTTTCATTCTGAACTTCAATAAAATCAAGCAGTCGCTTCAAGCCAGCAAAATCAAGCCAATCATCACTATCACAAACTTTTATATATTTCCCAGTGGCAATTTTGAGCCCATTATTAATCGCACCACCATGACCACTATTTTCCTCATGGATCACTTTTACAATCTCTGGAAAACGCTCATGATATTCATCAATGATTTCTGGCGTACGATCTAGCGACCCATCGTCAACCAAAATAATTTCAACTCGATTACCAGCTACAATTAGTGAATTAACACATCGTTCAAGATATGCCTCAGAATTATAAGCCGGTACGATTATGCTTAATAGTTTTTCCACGAATTTTGTCCTTGTCATTTCATTCTCTTTTTTAACAAGGATACCAAATAATTTTATAAAAGAAAAAGGTAAATTCCAGTTTTAAGAAAAAACTAAAACTTACCTTTATTTCTACCAGTAACCTAAAACTTTAGTCCAAGCTAGACCAACGCCTAACCAGATAATGTTTAAAATTACCCCAATAATCGCACTTAGTTTCCACCAATCTTTAGTTTCAACATAACCTGTTGTTGAAAGCAAGGCTGCTGGACCAGCTGAATAAGTTGAAGTTGAGAGGTAAAGCGATCCATCGAAGCCAAGCATCAAAGCAGCAAGCAATGGTGGCATGCCAGCAACTCCTAACGCAATAGATAAGAAACCTGCATAAAGAGCTGAAATTTGGGTTGCTACACTTGGGAACAAGTAGTGTAGGTAGAAGTAGGCCAACCATAATACTACCAATACCCAAATCCAATTTGCACCATGCAACATGGCACCCAAAGTCTTTGAGAACCATGGGAAGAAGCCTAAAGTCATCAATTTTTGTGACATTAACATAATGATTGAAAGCCAAGTAAGGATATTCCAAGCAAAGCTTTCCTTTAACATGTCTTTAGTATTGATCACCCCGGTAATCAATAACAAGATTACGGCAATAAAACTTACTTCTGTGGCATCAATACCAATCTTTGATCCAATAAGCCATAATACGATTGCAAGCACGAATACCACTGCCATAATTTTTTCTGCAGGAGTCATGGGGCCCATTTCGGCTAAACGCTTTTCTGACCAGGCCTTAGCATTTGGCGTTTCTTTTACTTCTGGTGGATAGATTTTATATAAAACAAATGGAATGACGATAAGAGAGATCACACCAGGTACAAGAGCAGCCAAGAACCATTGCATCCAAGAAACTTCAATTCCTTGAGTTTTAGCAAGTCCCATCGCAATCATGTTGCCGGCTAAACCAGTTAAGAACATGGTTGAGGTAACGATATTGATTTCGTATTCATTGAAAACCAGGAATGAACCCATTTTTCTTTGCGTACCATTTTTAGGATCGGAATCCATTTCTCTTGATAAGTTATCAATAATTGGATACATAATCCCATTTACTCTGGCATTGTTACTTGGAATGCCGATTGCCAAGACCGTTTCAACCATTGACAAGGCATAAGCCAAACCCAAAGTTCTTTTACCGAAAAACTTAACGAATAAGTAAGCAATTCTTTTCCCTAAGCCGGATTTAATAAAACCAGCAGCTAGGAACATACACATTGCTACCATCCAAGCTGTTGAATTACCAAAACCAGCAGCAACTTCTTTCATATTGAAGATGCCGGTTAAAGTTGCGATGATTACCGCAATCAAAGTAGTTGTCATCATGGGCAAAGGCTTGGTAATACATGCAATAATCGTGGCAATAAAAATTGCAAACAAATGCCATGCTGGCACGCTGATATCAGTTGGTCTAAATGGCGTTAAGAGCCATAATACGATTCCAATAGCAACTGGTAACAGCCACTTTTTCCATTGAAATTTATCTAACATTTTATATCCTTTCAAATAGTAAATCTAATTAATTTTATTTTGCTTGTTTAATAGCCTTTTCTACTGCCTCTTCAAGGGCTCTAGTAGTAGTTGATGCACCCGATACTGCATCAATATCAGTTGAATTAGCAGCTACGATCTTGCCAGGAAGTTCCTTAATAGCAACCGCACCAATACCTTCAGTTTCATGATTTTCCATAACTTCAACATTTTCGATGGTATTGTTTTGGTAAGTAACCCGAACCACAATACGACCTCCAATTCCGGCTTCAGTTTCACCGATGTATTGGTTTTCGCCCAATTCGATATTGGAAATTTCTTCACCAGCTACCAAGTCATTAATTTCTGGAACTTCATTTGTCAGCTCTACGCTCTCAAGAGCAGTTTCATTAGCTACATTTTCTCCGGCAATTTTTCCGAAAATTAAGCATTCAGCTAAATTACCACCACCTTGGTAGCGATTGATGCACATACCACCAAGTTCACCAGCACTATACAAGTGAGCAATTGGTTCATTGGCTACATTTAAAATACGTGAATGTTCATCATGTTCTGGTCCACCTTGAGTATTAAGAACTGCTGGAGCTAACTTAATTGCGTACAATTGGTCACCAGTCAAGGCTACCATAGATTCTGGAGCACGGTCGAATTTTACATCTTTTCTGTTAGTAGCAAATTCATTGAACTCTGCAATAGTTGCTTCAAGATTGGCTACTGGCAAATTAGTTTTTTCTGCCAATTCATTTACACCATTGACAGCAATGATCTTGTCAAACAATTTTTGATACTTAAGTTGACCATTGTCGCGTTCTTCAACGAACTTTTGATATTGTTTTTCATCAAAAATAATCCATGCATTATCAAATGCTCGAGGAAGATCATATTGGCCATGGTTGTAAATGTGACCATGTCTGAACTTAGCATCTTCCTTCATGAACCGCGTACCATCATCGCCGACTACAAAAATTGAACCTGACTTCATATTCTTCCAGCCACCAACTTGACGACCTTGCTTGCCAGGACCTTCTGCAATCACATAGCTTGGAACAATTCCGAGTGATTCGTAATTAGCCATGTGCCATAACTTAGCACCTGCTTCTAAAGCCATGTTGATACCATCACCGCGGTTGTAAAGCGTTCCAAGTGGAGTCAATTGGGTTACATGCAAGTAATCTTGTTGCATTTGGGCATTGTTTTCAAAACCACCTGTAGCAAGAACAACACCCTTCTTAGCGTGGATAAAGTACTTCTTGTGGTTACGTTCAACAACTACCCCAACAACTGTTTCTTGATCATCTTGAATCAAATTGCGAGCACGTGAATTTAGCCAAATGTCGATTTGATCTTTTCGATCTAAAACATTTTTGCGCAGCTTCTTCCATAAAGCAGCATCAAAGTCGCGATTATGCATCAAGGCAAAGTCAAAAGTTTCTGAACCTGGAAATTCTGGATATTCGCAAAGATGAGCTTTTTCATCTAATTGATCGCCAGGTTTGTTATCGCGTGACCAAACAAACGCTTTAGTATCAAGATACTTTTCAAAATATTCAGGCATGGAAATGAAACCATCAAGGTAAGCATCCATTGTCTTTTCGGAAACGTTGTAAGGCTTAGCTAATTCATGATAGTAAGTACTGATTTTTTCCTTATCATGACCCATGGCAACGTGTTGTGCTGAATAGCGAGTGTTACCACCTTCGTGGCCATAAGGAGCTGCTTCAACTACTAAGACTGATGCACCATTGTCGGCCGCAAATCTAGCAGCAGTTGCTCCCGCACCACCAAAACCTAAAACTACAACATCATATTCTTTATTCCATTTAAGATTATCTGTTAAATGCATTTTTTATTCTCCCATTAAAAGATTTATTTTGCGGTTTTATAAATATCATCTATCATTTTTAAATGCAAGCACTTTTTTGTAATCGCTTTTATTACATAATTTAAAAAAGCCTATAATATCAACAAATACTGCAATAATATTGTAAAAATGCTTTTTAAGAGTTTTTTTATTTTGCTAGTTAGATAAATCATAATTATTTTTTGATAAATATTATTTATCATATTTGCTATAATAAAATTTAGAAAAGAGGTTACTATGGAATTCAAAGATCTACAGTATTTTAAGAAATTGGTTGAAAGCAAAAGCTATCATGCGACAGCAAATTTTTTCCAAGTTAGTCAACCGGCAATTACTGCGATGGTTAAACGTTTAGAAAAAGAATTAGGTACCCAGTTAATTTATAAAGTAAATAACCGCGCTAAGATGACCATTACTCCGGCAGGAATGGTAGTTTATCGTCAAGCTGATAAGCTACTTAAAATCGAGCAATCAATTAAAGTCGAAGCCTTGCGTGCCAATCAAAAGAATTTCCGTTTAGGGTATTCTGAACTTGCGGGAAACGCATGGCTTTCGTCTGTTATTACTAAACTTAATCATGGTGATTTATTGGCCTTTGTCGAAACTCACGAAGAAAACTCGCATCTTCTGGAACAGCACTTACGTGAAGGCAAGTATGATGCAATAGTTTTCTCCAAGTTGAATGACGAACAGTTTAAGGGGATCACAGTCATGAATTTGACTAAATATCATTATTATTTGATCGTTCCTTCAAATAGTCCGCTAGCTCAAAAATCAGAAATAGATTTGTTCGAATTGCGGGAATATCCTTTTATTATCCGTCATAAACGCTTTCTATCGAGAAGCGCTTTAGAACAAACTTTTGCTAAAATTGGCTTTAAACCTAAGCGAAAATTAATTGTCGATAGTATCGGAGCAACTACCAAATTAATTAGCCAAGGAATGGGCGTAGGCTACTTAATGGATATCGCTGTGGAAAATGTTCCGGGTGTAAAAGCTATTCCTCTAATTCCTAGTCAGCAAGTTGATTGCTATGCTTGTTTAGGCGTTAGAGAAGACTTTGTTCCGAACGAAATTCAGAGCAAATGTCTAGAGATCTTGAAAGATTTTTAGGCGTTTGCTTTTTTGCATGCGGATTTTACCGCATCTACAAAAGCCCTACTTGTTACTGATGCACCAGAGATTGCGTCAACATCGGTAGATTGTTTTTCAATTATTTCTCTTGTAAGCAGTGGAATTGCTTTACCTCCCAATGAAGCCGTTTCATTGTGACTTAAAGTTTCTATCCCCTTAATTTTCTTATTATTATTAAGAGTAACTCTTACAACAATTGGCTGATCGCTGATACCATTGGTACTTATACCCAATCCCTGATTTTTACCAACTGCAAAATCTAATTCTGATATTTTAGCATCAGATTCAAGTTCTTTAGCATCTGAATTGATTGTTTCAAATTCAAATATTTTTCTCTTAGGTTCAGCTGCGTTTTCTCCGGCAATTTTTCCCGAAATAAGTAAATCTGCGATACTATTAGCTCCAATATATTTTGTTGCAAAAATATCTCCCAATTCACCTGCTTCATATAAGTCTGGTATTACATTTCCTTCTAAATCAATCACTTCACATTTTGCATTTCTTTTTGCACCACCATGAGTATGCAAAATATTATGACGAACTGGTATTGCATAGTAAGGGCCATCATCAAATGAACGCATCGTTTTCAAATCACGATTTAAAAACATATCTCGTTTTACTTGATCGGTTAAGAAATTATAATCAGACACTGCTTGTTTAAGCATAGGCGCATCAATTTTCTTTGATAGCTCTTCTAAAGACTGCGCCTCAATAGCATAAGACAACAAGTCTTTGATATCTTTAGCGTTTTTACTTTGATCATTATTCAGTTGATCAAATTGGGTTTGATCCAAAATAATGTGAGGATGATTTTGGCTAGGAATCATAATCCAATTTCCATGATTATATTTATATCCATGCCGATCTTCTTCATCTTCCCTAAAGTATCTAGTACCATCATCACCGGCAACAAAAATGCTACCATTGAACAAACTAGGCCAATTGATCATATAAGCATATTTTTCACGAAGATCATTATTTCTCAAAGATAGTCCGTGAGAATCATAGTTACTCATATGCCACAAACGTGCCCCAACTTCGCTTGCCAAATCAATACCACGTCCTTTGTTGTACAAAGTTCCTATTGGTGCAAGCGATCCTTCTCCCAGGTATGTTTGAATCATATCTTGGTTATTTTCATATCCACCGCAGCTTAAAACAACACCATTTTTTGCTGCAATGTAACGAACTTGATTTTGGCGTTTTACTTTAATACCTAAGACGGTCTTACTTTCAGCATCTTGAATTAGATTTAATACATCAGTTTTATACCAAACGTCTATTAAATTGAGTCTTTCAAAAACTTTACTTCTAAGCAATTTCCAAAAGCCACCATTATACATCCCCTGTGTCAGACTTTGAGATTGCATTGCATCGCCATTCCGATATTCTGGATATTCGCCATTCGGCCTTCTTCCCGTAGCTACAGCATCAATACCAAAATACTTTTTGGAATAATCCTTCATCTGTAAAACATTTCTTACAAAAGGGTTCAATCCTTCAGGATCATATTTAAAAGGATAATAAGTTTGAACATAATAATCTTTCAATTTTTCAAAATTATCTCCCCAAGCAAAAGCTCCTCCAGCATATCTTGTGTTACCACCGATATGCTCTTCTGGTGCAGAATCAATTAATAAAACTTTTGCATTTTTATCAGCTGCAAATCTTGCAGCACTTGCACCCGCACCACCAAATCCGATAATTATAACGTCATATGCTTTATCCCATTTAATTTTCGAATTATAAATCATATTTATTTCCTTTCTGTATTGTCTAAATGAAATATAGCGGTTTCATTCTTATAAATCCAATTTATTTTTTCACAAACGCAATGAATAAAAACATTGATATTTTCGTTTAAATTAGTCAAAATTAGTGCTAAAGTTATTTTGTTCAATAAATAAAAAAGATTAACTCATAAATATTTTTTATAAAAAATGCAGCTATTATGAATGAAAAGGACTTAATTTATTTTTGCAAACTTGTTGAAATTGGAAGTTATACTGAAACAGCTATATACTTTGATGTTACTCAACCTACAATTTCCACTGTGATAAGAAGACTCGCAGAACATTTTAACGATCCACTTATAATTCAAAAGCATCGTAAAAGTAAACTATTGTTAACAGCCTCTGGTACTATGCTATACAAGAAAGCTAAATATCTAATTAACGAAATCGAAGCTGTTAATTTCGACGTTCGACACGCTAAAGATAAAAAAATCAGACTGGCTTTTTCTGGAGAAGCCGGAAGTATCTATCTACCCGATCTAGTTAAAATGTTTTTTGATGCGGGAATTTCTGACATGTTAGATTCACGTTTGATGCGCTCCAGCAATG
Source organism: Lactobacillus gigeriorum DSM 23908 = CRBIP 24.85 (assembly GCF_000296855.1). Taxonomy (GTDB): domain Bacteria; phylum Bacillota; class Bacilli; order Lactobacillales; family Lactobacillaceae; genus Lactobacillus; species Lactobacillus gigeriorum. The sequence continues at coordinate 11,825 of NZ_CAKC01000043.1, forward strand.
CATTTGAAGAACTAGAATCTGGAGAAGTTGACGTTGCAATTTATTCGTGGATTCTACCAATCAATGACCCAAATTACTATATTCGCAATCTTGAGAAAACCGAGATGGTTATCATTACAGGTTTAAGCGATCCATGGGCAGTTAAGAAAGTAGTAAAAGCTAACGAATTGCGAGAAAGAAATTTTATAGCTAGAGAGCCGGGTTATTTAACACGAGAATGTTTAAACGAAGTAGGTAAACTTGGAAACTTCAATCCAAATATTCTTTTCCTTGCTAACACTATGCGAATAATGATAGATTTAGTGGAAAGAAATGTCGGCATAGCACTTGTAATGAAAAGCTCAATTAGGGACACAGATCGTGTGCATATCATTCATCTTGACGATGATCAAAAATATTATGCATATATGCAAATTGCTATGAGGAAAAGTTTCATTCCTAATGATTACCAACAACCCGGAATTCAAATTTTTCGAAATTTCAAGGCGTAAAAATAGCCTTCAAAGCAATTTGCTCCGAAGGTTTATTTCTATTCAATTAAGGCAAAACTTCAGTCTTACCAAAAAACAAACTAACCGCTAACCTACGCAGTGGCAACCATTGTTGATTTTCTCGCGTTGGATGCACACTATTAGTCAAACAGATAAAGCTATTACCTCGATCTAAATCCATGGCAATACTTGTTCCCGTAAAGCCGGTATGCCAAATTTTTCTACTATTCGTATCCCAGCGTTGCCATCCTAATGTCCGACCCATAAAGTCATAATCGAACAATTGATCAATCATCTTTTCAGGGATGATTTCGCGCTCTTCAAAAATCCCATGATTTTGATACATCTGACAAAAATTAGCTAAATCAGCAAGCGTTGAAAATACCCCAGCATTTCCTGAAACTCCATTTAGCTGAAAAGCAGTTTCGTCGTGAACTTTCCCCCTGACTAGGCCACGAACTTTATTTACCTCAGTTGGTACAAAGCGCTTTAAGTCAGCTTGTAAGTTGTATCCCGTGGAGTTCATCTGTAGAGGTTTAAAAACATTTTCTTTAATGCTCAGATCTAATGAAAGGCCATCTACCTTTTCAATGATCAATCCTAACAAAATAAAGTTTAGATCCGAATAAACCATATTTTGACCCGTAGGATAAATTAGCTTTTGTCTTAAAACAGCTTTAATTACCGCATCTTTGCTAGTGTAATCATAGATATTTGGCAAATCAGCGATTAACCCACTATTGTGCAACAACAAATTCTCTATCGTCACATCAGAATACTCAGGGTCTGGCCAAAACTCCCCTACTTTAGTGCTTAAGCTTAATGATCCTTTGCCCAGCAGTTGCAAAATCCTAGTAGTAATGGCAACAACCTTCGTAAGTGACGCAATGTCATAAATACTTTGTTCAGTTAAAGGATTTTGCTCATAGTCTTGATACCCCAAGATATGCTGTTCTCGTTCATTTTTTCCAGAAATTAAATATGATACACCAGGTGTTGCCTTAACCCGAATTGCCTGATCCATCAAACTATAAATAGCAACACTATTTTCCATCTCTATGCTCTTCCCTCTTTATGGGTATTAATTGCATGACGCGAATTATTTAGATTGTTCTTGACCTTATTATTGTATTTAGATAAGTAGCTAAAAATCAGAATATCAATAATAAATAATTGGCTAATCAGAGAAGTAGTTGCTCCTGATCGTAAAATTGGCTCACCAACCGATTGATTCATTAAAACTTGATCAGCCAACGCAACAGCCTCGCCTTCTGAATTTGACGTAAGCAAAATGCTCTTAACTCCAAATTCTTGGGCAACTTGAAGTAAATCAATTACTTCTTTAGTATTTCCAGAATTGGAAATGGCAATTAATAGGTCATTTTTAGTCATTGAACCTAGATGAGCACCTGCAATATGAAAATCGCACGAGGAGGTTACAAATTTCCCGATCCGTAAAAATTTCTGTTCAAAATCTTCGCCCGGTAATTTAGACGCACCAACACCAAAAACTTGAATTTGCTTAGCCTTATGAATCGCTTCAACAGCCTTGGTCACTTCTTCTTGATCTAACTCTCGACTCGTTACATCGATGGCTGTCTTCAATCTTGTTGCCATTTTAGTATTAATACTATCGATCTTTTCTCCAGGTTTGATTTCCGCATACTCAACTTCCTCGCTATTTCCGAGCATGGCAGAAATTTTTAACTTTAAATCACTAAAGCCATCAACGCCAATTGTCTTACAAAAACGAACAATAGTTGCTGCACTAATTTTTGACCTAGCAGCTAATTCATGTACCGAAATTTCAATGATGTCCCGATAATTTTGTTCAATGTATTTAGCTAACACTTGTTCTTTCTTGGACATTTCAGCTTCTTTAGCCATAATTCGGTTTAAAACGTTATCCATTTTGTCACCTCAAAGTTTTTTTGATGAAACCTCCGGCTTTTTCCAATTTCTTAGCTGCTTCTGTTTTATCTGAAGCGGTTAAAATCATCACAATTGCTAGTTTGACCTCATGATCTGCAAGTTCAAAATATTTGCTGGCTGTTTCATAACTAACTTCACACGCTTCCATAATGATTCGCTTGGAGCGTTCGATTAATTTTTCATTGGTTGGTTTAACATCCACCATTAAATTATTATACACTTTACCAATTCCAACCATGCTAATTGTTGAAATCATATTTAAGATTAATTTTTGGGCCGTTCCCGATTTCAATCTGGTTGATCCTGTTAAAAATTCTGGACCACAATCTACTTCGATTGAATAATCCGCATGACGACCAATTTCAGAATTCATATTGCAAGCAATTGATGCCGTTGTTGCCCCAATAGCTTTTGCATAATCAAGACCACCTACGACATAAGGAGTTCTCCCACTTGCAGAAATTCCAACCACAGTATCATTGGCTTGCAAATTAAGGTTCATTAGGTCTTCTTTGCCAAGATCAGCGTCGTCTTCGGCACCTTCAACCGCTACTGTCATTGCCTGCTCTCCTCCAGCAATTAAACCGACAACCATTGTAGGCTCAACGCCAAAGGTGGGAACACATTCGGCAGCGTCAAGCACTCCGAGACGGCCACTTGTCCCTGCTCCCATATAAATTAAACGTCCACCCTTTTGGAAATTTTGAATTATTTGTTCAATCACATCACTAATTTGTGGTATTGCACTTTTCACTGCATCAGGGACTTTGTGATCTTCGTCATTCATTATTAAGCATGCTTGCATCACTGAAAGTTCATCTAAATTAAGAGTATTTTTGTTTCTTCTTTCAGTAATTAAGTTATCCAAATTGACTTTACCCATAGTGATTCTTCTTTCTGATTTTATCTGTTTACGCTTTTAACCTTAATAATACTTGTTTTTGATAAAATTGCAATATTGTTTCATTAATATATTAAATTTAATAAAAACTGAAACTTTGCTTTTACAGAGAAAAAAGCTTGCAATATCATTGATAATTTATGATCATTGAAAATGAAATAGAAATATCTCTTAGGGATCTCACAATTTCTAAGAAAGCGTGAAATTATGAAATTTGAAATCAAGAAGACCTATCAAACCGCCGATATGGGCGACTATTTGAAAGTTTTTGCATGTACCGCAGTGATGACTCAGCCGATCATGTCCATGATCATGAGTTTTCACCAAACAACCACAAATCAAGATATTTTTGGTATTCTTTACAACCTAGTGAAATATACTGCACCAGCCTTTATTTTTGGAATTCTCTACACCACAATTCGAACTAACGACGAGCAGGATAGTTTTTCCTATGCTAAACACATGAAAGGCGCTTGGTCTAATCTATTCCTACCTACCATCTGGTGGACTTTGATCTATCTATTATTAATGCCGTGGGTCCAACAGGTTAATCGCTATCATGACCTTGCTTCTTTTGCTTGGCAATTTGTTAATGGAAATGCTGCACCGCATTTTTGGTATAACACGATGATGCTTAAGTTTATTATTCTGATGCCATTATTTTGGACATTGTCCCGATTCGTTAAAAATCATCTCCAACGTGGATTAGCGGTAGCAATAATTACTTTTTTGTTATATTTTGGTTGGCTTTATTTTTATGATACTTTGGTATTCCATGGACCACACGAACAAGATTGGTATTTATTGGATCGATTATTTATTTCTTTTGTGATCTACGGAATATACGGGGTGTTGGCCTGGCAGTTTAGAGAATATTATAATCTTGCGGTAACTAGATTTTTCTGGATTATTTTATTAGCATTCATAGGATTTTTTCTTTGGACCAATTTTGAATTACAGCAATTTGGTAATCCCGTCTCATTTGCAAATGCACCTTATTACAAACCAAGTATGACTTTATATTGCTTGGCAGTGATTTCTTTGGTATCAGCCTTTTGTCTGTATCAAGTCAATCACAACAAGCAAACCAGTTTAAATGTGTTCCATTTTTTGGCGACTTATGCCTATCGTGCATATCTTTCAAACATTTTTTGGAATCAATTAGTCTTTAAAGGACTTAATCTGTCAGCTTATGCTAGTGAACATCCCTTTTTGGTATTTTGGAGTTGTTGGCTAATGACTTGAGTATTATCATTTACCTCGGCATATATCTTGCATGTCAGTTGGACTTATGTGAAGATGAAAATGATAGCTAAATAATTTAAGACCTAAGCTCGATAGCACATTGAGATTAGGTCTTTTATGTTTCAATAGAAAATTAAGTATAAGAAAAACCGCGATCGTCTAACTTTTGCGGTTCGGTAATTTATTATTATAATTTTCCACCATAGACAGGGAAGATTCTACCTTCACCATAGTCTTTGATGTGTTCAACGTGCTTAAGGATTTCCATATCTTCATTCGAAATGACAAAATCCATCTCACTATTGGCTTTCATATGTTCTGGCTTAGCTGTCTTTGGTAGAGTTATCATCCCGAGTTGAAGATCATATTTGATACATAATTGTGGGACTGTAACCTCATATTTTTGAGCAATTTCTGCGATTTTAGGATCGGTTAAAGCTGCTCCGTGCGCTACAGGCGAATATGCCTCAAGAGCAATATCATGTTGTTTGCAGTAATTGATTAAATCAAGTGGAGTATTCGCAATGTGACATAGGATTTGATTAACCATAGGTTTAACTTGACAATCTTCTAGCAAATTGTCCAAGTCTTCTTCTAAAAAAGTTTGATATACCAATTGCTCTAATTTTACCAGCATGATACGCATCTTCAAGGGCACGCCAAACTTCTTTGTTTTCCTTGAAATAACGATTATCTGATTGATTTACTTCCTTCCAAGGTTGTGGCGAGTGAATGATCATCATGTCGATATAATCGAGACCCATTTTAGTTAAAGTTTCATCAATAGATTTAGCTGCAGAATCATAACTCTTATTTTCAGCAGCCACTTTTGAAGTGATAAATATTTCTTCACGAGGAATAAAAATTTCTTTCAATGCTTGACCAATACCGCGCTCATTGCCATATGCTTGAGCAGTATCTATGTGACGATAGCCAAGTTTGACCGCTTCCTTAACTGCATCCCCTACTTTGTCATCATCAATTAACCAGGTCCCTAATGCTAATTGAGGTACAATTACGCCATTGTTTAAAGTAATAGTTTCTTGATACATAAGCTTGTTCCTTTCTAGTTTGATTTTATCTTAACATCTTATCAAGCACTTCACCGCTATCAATTTTGCATGGAATTCGATACTTATTTGTAATTACAAAAAAAGACGCGATCAAAATCGCGTCAAATTATTTAGTCCTCTTTCTTTCTCGTAAAGAATAATCCGGTAAGTCCCGCTAAGCCTAAAAGTAAGCCGAGCACAGAAACTGCATTCTTCTTTTGACTAGTTTGAGGAAGTTGCTGTTTAGCTTTATTATCTACTTGATGAGTAGGGATTCCAAAATTTATTTTGCGTCCATCAGTTAACGTTACTACTATACTTGAAAGACGATTTTCACTAGTAGTACGCAACTTAATACCATAATTCTTATTTCCGTATCTATCAAAAAGCCTAGACCAAATGATCTAGACATAGAAAAAATGACTTAAAATTGTTTTATTTTATCGATTAATTTTTGATAAATCCAATTGTAAAACCATACTTCATTTACTTTATTTTTTAACTCATCAACTGGGATCCATGCAATCGCACTATTTTCGTCCGGTTTAATTCTAATCGGCAACTCTGGATCAGCTTCGATTAGATAGGTCACATTCAAGTGCAAATGTGATGAGACGTAACTTCCACGTTTAATATGACCATCAACGGTTAGAATCTCCAATGAAAAAATATCATCTGAAACAAACTTAAAATCTGTCAAACCACTTTCTTCCTGAATTTCCTTACTAATCACATGCTTAAAATCCGCATCCCCATCTGCATGGCCACCAAGCCAAGCAAAAGATTGATAGATATTGTGATAAGCCATCAGCACCTGTTTGCGATCAGGGCTGACAATCCAAGCTGAAACCGTAAAGTGGGCATTCCGATTTTTTCTTGTCAATAAATCTTTCACATGATCGATCTGCCACAACATTTCAGACTTATCACGCTCTTCTTGTTCATTAAACGGTTGATACTTTTCAATTGCTGCTCTTATTTCTTCCATATTTTACCTATAAGAAAAGCCTCGACTAACGAGACTAAAAAATTAGAACCAGTTTTCTTCATCAACAATATGACGGTAATTGTCTGGATCAGTGTCGCCTTCAGTACTCAAAAGCACAATTCTTGAATTTTCATCAAGACCCAAAGCTTCGCGATCCTTAGCTAATTCAGGATTTGCCAAAATTTCATATACGTATGCAAATCCGGCAGCACCAGATTCTCCAGATACTACCTTTGGATCATCAGCAACGGGATGCGCTAAACGTGACATACCTTGAGCACAAGTATCTTCACTTAATGTGCCGTAGAATTTAGCACTGTCACGAAGTACTGGCCAAGCAGCAACGCTAGGAGTTTGACAATTCAATCCTGCCATCATCGTCTTCGTTAAACCTTCAATACTGTGACGTTCACCATCGCCGATTTCAGCTGACTTGTAGAAGCAAGCAACAGTTTCTGGTTCAACAACAGTGATTGTTGGCAAATCTTCAGGAGCCAAGCGTTCTTCTAATCCTAAAACAATTCCAGCAGCAAGCGAACCAACACCAGCTTGTAAGAAAATATGAGTTGGCTTTTCAGGCATTTGCTTCATGAATTCTTCAACAATCAGGCTGTAACCTTTAACGATCCAGCCAGGAATCTTTTCATAGCCATCCCAAGCAGTATCTTGAATCATGATACCATTAGGATCTTTAGCACAAAGTTCTTGAACTTCCTTTACAGTGTTGTCGTAGTTTTTGTCAGTAATTTCTACTTCGGTATTTTGGATCTTACGAATATTTTCAACCCGAATTTGCTTTGAACCCTTAGGCATTCTAATAATTGCCTTGCTGCCAAGAACACTTGCTGACCAGGCAATACCACGACCATGGTTACCATCAGTAGCAGTATAGAAGGTAATTCTTTCGGCTACCTTTTTTACTTCAGGCGTCATTAATTGATCAAAAGTCAAAGTCTCTAAATCAAGACCAGCTTTTTCTGCAATTGCACAACCCATTGCATATAGACCACCAGCACCTTTAAAGGAATTGATGCCAAAACGGCTACTTTCATCCTTTACAGCAATCTCTTTAACGCCTAATTCTTGAGCCAAGTTCTTCATAACTTTTAATTCAGTAGGCTTATAGAAAGGTACTGAGTTAAAGAAATTAGCTACTTCATGGTCATTTTCAAGCTTTGGTGCTTTAAATGGAAATAGTGATTTTAACAATTGAATTTTCTTCATAGCGTTACTTTCCTTCTAATAAATAATTACAGCTTAAGTGTACCATCATCAGCTTCAAACTAACATAAGAATCCATTAAATTTTTAAATCTTATCTATTCTCGAAGAAATCAACACCAATGAATAGCAATATAACATATAATAACTTCCATTATATAAGTACATATTTGGTAAAACATAAAAAATCAGTACCCAAAATTTTAGGTACTGATTAATTTTTGACAAGTTATTACATGTGCAATACTGAGCGATTAAATGATTCGGTATCCTTTACTCCTGTATACATCATCATTTCACTCAATTGTTGGTTCATTTTCGTAAGTTTCTCAATGACGCCTGCTTCACCAGTTTCAAGCAATTCTGACAAAATGCCTCTTCCGATCAAGACGCTATCTGCACCCATGGCTAAAGCCTTATATGCATCATATCCTGACATCAATGAACCATCAGCAAGAATTTTTACCCCACTACCCTCAAGAGCTGATTTAATCTCGGGTAATACTTTCAAAGGTGGTACACCGAAAGGAATTCGACCATGGTGGTGAGAGACAACAATTGCACTTGCTCCTGCATCCCTTGCTTTAATGGCATCACTCACCGACAAAACACCTTTAGCAACAAATGGAAGCTTGACAGAGTGAACGTAACGTTTCAAATCTTCAAAGCTAATAGGTCCAAGCTCAATACCATCAACGACATCATAGTTGCCATCAGTTCCAGGAATATGATCAATATCCATTCCTACTGCTACAGCTCCTAGTTTCTCTGCAAATTGCAATTCCTTGACAATCTCATCATGATCGGCAAATGGTTTTACAATTCTAACCGTTGGGCCGGCGCCAGCGATAATTTCTTGATAATGTTCATCACTTTCCATTCCAATCCAGTTGAGAACATTTATTTTTTTTGCAGCCATTGCCTTTTCATGCATGGGACTTCTACCTTGATCTTGATAGATCGTATCAAGGTGTGAGATAGCAGCCAGCATCAATGGTGAAGCGAATTGTTGACCAAAAATCTGCTTCTTTAAATCAGGCTTAACGGCATCAATGATCCGCATTTCAACTAAGATCGAATCTAAATAAGCCCGATTATGAACATTAGCGTCATCAGCTCTTCCACTAGTTACAGGAATCATTCCTTTAGGACCTGGCCAAGGACTAGTGGTTTCAGCTTCTTCATGCTTCATTGATGCACCTGATAGTGCATCTGTTTTTTCTTTTGTCATCTTATCAACCTCACTTTTATTCAAAAGCCATTTGACTTGTGTACAGCTTATAGTAAAAACCATGCTCTTTCAACAATTCTGCGTGACTGCCTGTTTCAATGATTTCCCCATTTTTCAATACGACAATCTTATCTGAATTCAAAATCGTCTTTAGGCGGTGAGCGATCACAAAACTAGTACGCCCCTTGATCACGTTATCCATCGCTGCTTGAATCTTCTCTTCAGTAACTGTATCTACGTTTGAAGTAGCTTCATCCAAAATTAAGAAATCTGGATCGGTGATCAACGTTCTTGCAATAGAAATTAACTGCTTTTGACCCGTAGAGAATAAGCTATTTTCATCAGTGACTTTCGTTTCGTATTGTTCAGGTAAGGACATGATGAAATCATGGATATTAGCTTTTTTTGCAGCTTCCTGCACTTCAGATAAAGTGGCATCAGGCTTACCATAGCGAATATTATCGAGAATCGTTCCCGTAAAAATCACTGATTCTTGAAGCACAATTCCAACGTTATTACGCAATGATTTCAAGGTTAAATTTTTGACTTCGGTATCATCAAAGTAGATTTCTCCACTATCGATATCATAGAAACGGTTAAGCAAGTTCATCACAGTGGTTTTCCCTGAACCAGTTGGTCCAACTAAAGCGACGGATTTACCTTTATCAACATCAATTGAAATATCGTGAAGAATTTCTTTCCCAGGTTTATACGAAAAGCGGACATTCTTTAGCTTTACACCATTTTCAAGTTTGATGAGTTCTTTTCCATTAGGTACGCGATCTTCTTCATCTTGCGCTTCAACCCGTGCTAAGCGTTTAGCTCCTGTCAAAGCCAACTGAATCATTGAATAAATCGACGTAATCTGTGTCAAAGGGAAGAAATAATTTTGTGAATATTCGACAAACATAACAATCAATCCTAATCCTACAGCCTTAGTAACCTGACCAGCTACGATCATGTAAGAACCATAAGCAATGACGATTGCTAAATTCAACAGTGACAAACCATTCATCAATGGGAACAAAATACCAGAATAAAATTGGCCCTTAAACATGGCATCCTTAACTTTTTGATTGTAGCCTTGGAAGCCTTTAACTGATTCTTCTTGCAAACCATTGGCAATGATTACTTTTTGCCCGTCGATCTGTTCGTTAATATAACCGTTTAAGTTAGAAATTTCAGCTTGTTGTAAATCAAGATAGATTTTGGCCTTTTTCATAATCCAAATACTTACGATTAATGCAAAAGGAGTCAGCGCTACTGTAGCAATCGCCAAAGGAACATTGATCATAAACATCATCACAACAGTTCCAATCAAGGTCATACTTTGAGCAATCACTTCAAACACTGCGTTGTTCAAAGCATTGTAGACATTATCTAAATCGGAAGTAAACAATGACAGTAGCTTACCATCTTGATGATTGTCAAAATACTTGATGGTCATACGTTGGAATTTGCCAAACAAGTTTTTGCGCATGTTATTAGTAGCATAAGCATTGAACCGAGTAGTAACAATCCAAGAGATAAATGTGGCAAAAATGGATAACGCATAGAAAATTATCATGCTGATAATCGCATGATAGAAATTGTCCATCTTGGCTTGATTAGTAAAACCACTGGCAACAAATTTGGTTAAATCTGTTACAGCGTTACCAAGATACTTCGGAGCAATTACCATAGCTATATTTGATAGCAGTGATAAAATCACAACTACCGTAATCCCCTTCCAGAAGGGTTTTAAATAAGCAATAAAATATTGAATTGGTGTTCGCTGTTTCATTAAAATTCACCCCGCTTCTCTTTAGCACGTTGTGTTTGATAAATTTCCTGATAAATTGGTGAACTTGCTAACAGTTCTTCATGAGTACCTTGAGCTACTAACTTCCCATCATCAAGTACCAGAATTTTATCGGCATGCATCACAGAAACAATTTTTTCAGCAATAATTACCGTAGTCGTATCTTTAAGTTCTTTTTCAAGCGCTTGTTGGACTTTAGCTTCAGATTCTGCGTCCAAAGCTGAAGTGGAATCATCCAGAATCAAAATTGGAGCCCCACTAATCAAACCACGAGCAATCGAAAGACGCTGTTTTTGACCACCTGAAAGGTTAGCTGACCGTTCTTCCACCTCATGATCAAAATTATCGGGATAGCGTTGAATAAATTCTTGCGCTTGCGCCATTTGGGCAGCTCGTTCTAATTCATAGTTGGTGGCTTCATTCTTACCTTGTTGCAAGTTAGTCTTAATCGTTCCGGAGAATAAGATTGCTTTTTGCAAAACAAATGAAACTGTTTTACGCAATGCCTCTTCTGATACTTCTCGCAAGTCGGAACCACCGATTTTTATTTTTCCAGTTGTTGGATCATAAATTCGGGCAATCAATTGGGCAAGAGTTGATTTTCCTGAACCAGTTGCGCCAACAATTCCGATCTGTTGCCCTGGTTCTGCCTTGAAGCTGATATGCTCTAAAGTTGGCTCATCGTTTCCTTGATAAGTAAAGGACACATCATCAAATTCAATTGAACCAGCTAATTTGGTTTTAGGTGCCTTATCATTAAAAACTACATCCGGCTTCGTGTCTAAAACTTCCTGAATTCGCTTCAAAGAAACATTACCTCTAGTAAAAGTCATCGACACTGCACCTAAGTTAATTGAGCAGAATAAAAGTGTCAAAATGTAGTTTAAATATGGGGAGATAACTGCTACATCACTTGGATGAGCTTTGATCGAAGTTCCAATTAGGTAAATCACCAAGGCAATAATCAAATATCCGATCAACAACAAGCCTGGCATGATCGTTGAAAACCAATAACCAATCTGCAAGTTATAAACATTTAATTGGTCAGAAGTTTGATTAAATTTCTTAATTTCTTGATCTTCTTGGTTAAATGATTTAACCACTCTTACGCCTTGTAAGGTTTCTTTAGCTTGAGTAGAAATATCATCCATTTTTACTTGGAATTTTTCGAAAATTGCATCCATTTTTTTGAGCACACTAGTTCCAAGGGAAGTCAAAAGTGTAGCCATTAGCAAGGTAGCCCACCAATATCTTGGAATCGTAATGATTGAAAAAATGATTGAACCGAAAATCAAGATCGGCATTCTTAACAACTGTAAAAACAAGTTCATGATAAGGTTGGTTATTTGGTTCATATCATTGATCAATCGAGTTGTCAGTGATCCCGTTGAAAAATACTCGATATTGGCAAAGGAAAAAGACTGGATCTTGCGATATGTCCGCTCTCTAAGATCACTCGTAATATTCTGCGCTAATCTAGAAGTGAAGAATACCATTAATATCCCTGCCACGATTGCTACTACAGCCATAGCAATCAGTAAGATCACTTCATTCATCACATTATGACCTTGATCAGCCATAAAAGCTTTTTGAATATTTTCCAAAATCCTAGGTTGATACAAAGTCGAGAGGCCAGTAATAATTACCATGATCGTTGATAGCAGTGTATCTTTGGCATATTTTTTAAAATACGGCAACAACAGTTTCATGCTTTCATCCTTTCCGCTTTTAATTTTTCCCAAAACTTCTCGTTCCATTGTTGAATCAGGTCATTCATCAAGATAACTTTATCTGCACCTAATTCGGCAATTAATTCTTCCTCTAAAGCAAACAATGGACCTACTTGTCGTTTGGCATATTTCTTGCCACTTTCGGTTAATTTGCACCATTTAATGCGACTATCCGTAGGATCATCAACTTGTACCAAATAACCTTGGTCAAGCAATTGGTGGATCCCTTTACTGAGCGTTTGCTTAGGTAGGTTTGAACGCTTGGTGATATCAGTCAAAGTCATTTGGTCATGTGTTAGTAATTCGTACAAGATATTTGTTAGGTAATCTGTTAAGCCGTGCAGCTGTGACCAATAATGATAACCCTGAGACATGGAAATTACGCCTAAGTTCAAGTCTTCGGTTAAATTTTTACGCATACTTATTCCTTTCTATTGCAATTTTTCTTTTCAAAAATTTTAGTACACACATGGACTATTTGTCAATTATTTCAGCTATTTCCGTACATTTAAAAGATTAATTATGATTTTTGTTAATTTTTATCTTGCACACCAAATTGATTTCTGTTATAACTAAATAGCAAACAAATTTAAGATTTTTTGGAGGAACTCATGAAGTTTAAGAAGTTCGTTGTCGGCGCATTCGCCTTCGCAGCTGCTGCTTTAATTACTGGTTGTTCAAACAACAGCAGTAGCAATAGCTCATCAAGTAAAGATGGATACACCCCTAAGGAATTAAATGTCCAATTTGTTCCAAGTACCCAAGCTAACACAATTGAAGCTAAGGCTAAGCCACTTGAAGGCATGCTTAAGAAAGAACTTGGTATTCCAGTTCATGTTACTGTTTCAACCGACTACAACGGTTTAGTTGAAGCTATGTCATCAAAGAAAGTTGATGTTGGTTTTATGCCACCTGACGCTTATGTTCTAGCACACCAACGTAAAATCGCTGATGTTCTTCTACAAGCTGAACGTTATGGTTATGACGAACCAAGTGGTAAAGTTAACAACAAGTTAATGCACGCTTACCGTTCAATGATCATCGTTAAGAAGGGTTCAAAGATCAAGTCATGGAAAGACCTTAAGGGTAAGAAGATCGGTGTTCAAGACCCAACTTCTTCATCCGGTTACGTATTCCCTATTGTTGAACTTTACAAGAAGGGCTTAAACGTATTGAAGGATTCTAAGATCGTTAACATCAAGGGTGCTGACCAAGCTGTTCTTGCTGTTTACAATGGTGATGTTGATGCTGCCTTTACTTTTGCAGACGCACGTCCAATCGCAGCTAAGGATGAACCAAAGGTTATGAAAGATGTTGTTCCAATTTACTTCACTAAGTGGATTCCAAACGACACCATTTCTGTAAGAAGTGACCTTTCACAATCATGGCGCAAGAAGATTGCTAAGGCCTTCAAAGCTATCATGAAGACTAAGAAGGGTAACGCAATGATGGAAAGTATCTACAACCACTATGGTTATGTTGATGCTAAAGATTCAAACTTCAACGTAATTCGTGATTACGAAAAGACTTTGAAGGAAATTCAAAAGTAAGAAATTTAAGCAAAAGATGATCTGTGATCGTCTTTTTTGTTTTGCCTTAATGTTCGTGTTTTACAAAATTCAAGCTATATCTTCGGGGAAATATCACGTTATAGAATAAAACACTTTTATCATCATATTGAAAGAGCTTTCTTCTTCCCTTATTTAAAATTTTCCTGTACAATCTGTATGTTAATTTATTTTATGGAGGATTTTTTATGTCAGGTTTTTTGGGAGAATTTTTCGGTACCTTCTTCTTAATCCTACTTGGATGTGGTGTTGGTGCTTCAATCAGTCTTAAGAAGACTTTTGCTCGTGGTTCAAGCTGGATTTATGTAACTTTCTCATGGGGTCTAGCAATCACTTTCGGTGTTTATGTAGCTGCTAGCTTCGGTGCTGATGGTCACTTGAACCCAGCTGTTACTTTGGCCTTTGCTACTTTTGGCTTCTTCCCATGGAGTCAAGTATTGCCATACATCGCAGGTCAATTCTTAGGTGCTTTTTTGGGTGCAGCTTTGATCATCGTTCACTTCTACCCTCAATTCAAAGAAACTAAGACTGCTGAAGATGGAAACAATGTTGGTATCTTTGCTACTGGTCCTGCAATTCCAAATGGTTTCTTCAACTTTATGAGTGAGGTTATCGCAACTTTCACTTTGGTATTCGTATTGTTAAACCTTGGTGACTTTGAAAAAGGTTTGAAGCCATTTGTAGTTGGTTTGTTGATTATGGTTATCGGTCAAGCTCTTGGTGACGTAACTGGTTTCGCTATGAACCCTGCTCGTGACTGGGCTCCAAGATTTGCTTACACTGTTTTACCAGTTCCTAACAAATCTGATGCAAACTGGTCATACGCATGGGTTCCATTCTGTGGTCCTATGGTTGGTGCCTTTGCTGCAGCCGGTTTACAATTCTTACTTAAGTAATAGAACTAATCAAAAAGTGCTAGAACTCGCGTTTTAAATAACGTGGTTTCTAGCACTTTTTAGTTTTGCGACTTTTTCAAGCCCCTAATAAATTTGGTAATAGTTCTTTTGATGTTGGTAAAATTTATTCCATGTTGGTCACCTCAAGCAAGGATAAAATTTTTGTTATTCCATTCATTCAAAATACAATATATTGATATCGTATTTTTACATAGATACAGCATTTGGTATAATATATGTTAAAAAATATATTTAGATAGATAAAAAGGGTGAGCATGCTTAGCATACTTCACCAATAAGACAAAATTAAGTATAGCATGCTCAGAATTATATTTGTCGATCTTAATATATTTGTAAATATTTTTAAGAAAGGATGGCTAATTATGCGTAATTTAGCTAGACAAGACATTTTCAATTCATGCTTGAAAATGCAAAATTTGAAGGTAATTACGATATTCCTCTTTGTGAAAATATCGTAACCAACTTACCTACTAAAATCATTATATTTGAGTAAGCACGTAATGAAATCAAAAAGAAAAATCCTGATTACAAAGCAGCAGTCTGCTTCTATAAGGATGATTACAAATTCGACTCAAATAAAAATGGAATCTGGAAGAATCCATACCAGTGGTTACCACTTCTTTGTAAGTTTGAATCAGTAATCCAACCTGATTTTAGTACTTACCAGGATTTCCCAATTATTTACAAAATGTATAATACATATCGAATGCGTGCAGTAGGTCATTTTCTGATTAATAACTCTATACCAGTTATTGCTAACTATCGATCTGGAACAAAAGAAACCTTTGATTTTTGCGCAGACGGTATCCCAAAAGATGCTATTGTTTGTATTGGTACACATGGAAACTGTCGTAGTTATACAGATCATCAAAGAATTCGAGAAGGGTTAGAATTCTTAATAGAAAACAAACGTCCTCGTGCAGTTGCAATTTATGGACCTGCCCCGAAGGATGTTTTTGGAATACTCACTAATGAAGGTATACCTTATCAGAGATATGAAACAGATCTTGTATAGAATTATTACTTCTACTTCAAATAGTCCAGCAGTAGAAATCACAATTATGAGAAAAGGCAGAAAAGAAAGATTGAAAAAAATACATTTTATCAAGAAAGGCAAATAACATGGATCAACTCTATTTATCTAATACTGATTAGAAAAATTAGCTAAACTGCAAAATGATATTCTGGTGTCAATTACAGCAGAAGATTTAAATACTCACAGTATTAGTTTTGGAAACATTTTAGTTGTTAGCGATACCCATACTTTAGAAATCGATAACAACTATCGCCTTGTTAAATATTTTAATGATATAGATGAACTTGCAGGTTATAAGATAAACGATTTAAAATCTAGAAATAATTTCAAACCAGTTGTTCAACCTGACCATTTAGATACCAAAATAATTAATCAGAAAATCGATTCTATCAGAGTGATCCGAGATAATATCCGACTTGATTATGGTAATAAAATTGATAAGTATGTTATCGATAATGCTATTATTCTTGAACTAACAGATACAGATCTGCTGATTGGACAAACGGGCTTTTTCTCACCCGTATCAAAAATTATTTTCGACAAAGATGCAATAAATCAATATTACACAACAACCGACATCAAAGATGATTGGGAAGATACTGACTTCGAAGAACGCGGTCTATCTCATCCCCGCTATCAAGTTTATGTTGATCGAGAAATTATTGAGATTTAACCCAGCCTAATTGAATAATAAAAGGATTGTCATGCTACATCGCAGACAATCCTTTTTCGTATGCTTCACTTTAAAAATATGCATTTTACATATTTACTACTCCACTTAGATATAACTCTTTGATTCCCTTTCTAACGGCTTTGCGCCATTTCAAGCGTGTCTTTTCACTTCCACCCTTATTAATATAATTCTCAAAGGCATGTGGATCTTGCAGTAATTCATTTAAGCCCGGAACTTCCGAATCCTTTAGCTCGGGATCATAGTTATGGATTACAAACTTTAGATTGATCAAATCGAGACAATATTCATCTGCAAATTCCTTAAGCTGCTTATCTTCAGCCTGATCAATCATTTCTTGCAATAATTCATTTACCTGACGATTGCGATATCTCTCAGGATCCATTTGAATGTTAAGCCACAATTCTGCCATGATTTTTGCTAAGGATGGATTTTTCTTATTTAAGCGGTCAATATAGCGGTCAATTTCTTCAATCGCTGCCTTACTAATTGCAACAGATTGATCTTCAGAAGGAATATACGTCTGAATAAGCTGAACGATATATTCATAATTTATAGTTTGGTGATCCAAAGATTCTAGAACATAATCTGGATCAAATGGTTCAGGTTCTGGATCAATTGGATCGACTGGCTTTTTCTGATTTTCTTTGCAGACCTCATAGGCTGCCTGCATTTCTTCAACATACGCATCATTAAGGCCGTATTCTTGTTCCATATCCAATTCATTAAATTCATCATAGGTTTGGATAGCAGCGTAATTCTTATCAAAATCTTGATATGCCCTTATAAAGTCTATCTGCTCTTCATCAGGAGCTTGGGTGATATTGTAGTTGCTTGTAACATCATATTTAACTACTTGCTTTTCAGCAATATCAAAACGAGCAATTGACTCTTCCCAACTAGGAGCCAAAATTTCACTTCCTCCCCCATCAGTATAAAGGGCTAATGTGGTATTCACAGCTGCTTTGAATTTTTCAGGATATTGGAAAGTAACAATTTGACCATATTTTTTATCTTGATCATAAATTCGATTAGTTCTAGAAAATGCCTGTAATAGGTTTTGTGCTGGCATTGGTGGACGATCAATATACAAAGTTGATAAAGCTGGTGCATCAAATCCAGTTAATAGTCGATCAACTACGATTACCAAATCCATTTGCTGACTTCTAGCCCTAAATTGTGGCATCTTTCTAGCTAAACGATTATTAACATCAGCGTTATAAGCAGCTAAATTGGCCAATGAAAAGTTGGTATTAAACATTTTATTGTAATCTTCAAGCGAAGCCTTCATCTCATTTTGATTTACTTCAGCCTCATCAGTATTCTCAGCTACTGAATAAGTGATTGCAATTTTAGGAAAATCTGGAAGTTGCTCCTTAATTTTACGAGGGATTTTATAGTCAGTTTTACCATTAATTATATCTTGGAAAATTTTATAGTATTCTTGTGCCTGTTTAATTGAAGAAGTAGTAAAAATCGCCTCATAGCTATAGCCTCTTCGCCCTATATTATGGATGCCTAACAAACGGTAGCTACTTTCAATAATACTCTTAGCTACCGCATACATATGGCTCTTTGAGAGATATTGCTTAGCAAGGTCTTGTGAATTTTCATTGTCGCTATTTTCATTCACAGCTCCTCTTTCTTCGGTCCTGAAACCTAAAACAGCATTGTCTCGAATGGCGTCCTTTATCGTGTATTTGTGAAGACATGGACCATATTGCTGTTCTGTTGTTCGCGCGTTTTTCCCTTTTTCTTGACGGGCATTTTCATCAAATAAAGGAGTACCTGTAAAACCATACCAACGTGGTTTCTTAGCGAAAAATGCATCTAATTCATTCTTTTGATCAGGCGTTACTGCCCGGTGACATTCATCGACTATAAATGCGAGATTTACTTTTTGCAGTTTTTGATATAGCTTCTTCTGAGTATTATCTTCTTTAATCCGTCTAAATAAGGCTTGCATTTTTTGCCTGGTCGTTACGATCACTTTCTTATCGTTGGCAGTTAACTTTTTAGCAAGTACATAACTATTGTCAGTATTTTCTACTTCAATCGAATCATTTTCTGCATATGTTTCAAAGGCTTGGGTAGTTTGAACATCAAGATCATTTCTGTCAATCAAGAAGACAGTTTTATCAATTGCAGGAATCGTCAATAAGTTATGCGCTACTTTGTATGATGTCAAGGTCTTTCCTGAACCAGTTGTATGCCAGATAAATCCAGATGTTGGATTATCACCATAAGCTGCTTTTTTGATTGCTTCGATCGCATGGATTTGATAAGGACGCAACAAAATAATGTTTTTTTGAACATTATCAAGAACAGTATAATCGGCAATCATATTATGAGCTGCTGGAATCGAAAGCACATCTCTAGCAAAAGTTAGATAATCTCTGACAGGTTCATTATGATCGTCAACCCAATTAGTAAGAAACTTTTCCCGTAACTGTTCATTTGCAGCAATGTATTGCGTGTAGCTACCATTAGATACTACAAACATTTGCAAGGTTGAGTAAATACCGTTAAATTCACCCTCATTAATGTACTTTTGAATTTGATTGAAGGCTTCTTTGGTACTATGTGCTCGGTTTTTCAACTCAATATGAATCAAGGGTAAACCATTAATCAACAAGGTTACATCCCCACGTCGATTACGATTCATTTCAGATCGTTTATGGTAACTAATTTGGTGAACCACTTCATAAACTGAAGTACCACCTGCAATGTTAGTATTATCGAGTACCAGAAGATCAATTAATCCTAACTTGGTGTTATCGCGCTGAATTTGTACACGAACTTGGCGATTAGCTCCTGCAAGCCAAACTGCACTTTGATAAAAAGTTGGATGAATGATTTTTGCTCGGATAACAGATTTTTCGTTTTCGGTTAGAGCAACTTCCCCTAGTACTCGACGATTATTGTTAGATAAAATCGTGAAGAAATTATCCCAAAGTTGTTCTTCATTTCTTAGATCATCACGAAAAGTCCATTGTGACTTGCCGGTGACAAGTTGATTAATTAATTTGTTTTCGATGCTTGATTCTCTTTCCACTTTTTTGCCCTCCGTGTCGTTACTAATAATATAGCCTAATTGAGGATAGAAAATAAAGTGTTTTTTAATATGCTTATTCCTTTGGGTACAGTGTAAGTTGGGGGAAATATTAAGCCATCTATATAATGGACAAACACCATCAAGAAACGTTAAGAACTATT
>NZ_CAKC01000042.1 GCF_000296855.1 Lactobacillus gigeriorum DSM 23908 = CRBIP 24.85
TTGATACAATTTGATTCTCTAATCACTCTTCAGCAACTAAAAATTGATCAACTAAACAAGGTAAAAAAAGCTTTATTGCAACAAATGTTTCCTGAGCAGGATAGCAAAATCCCTAAAACTCGTTTTTCTAGATTCACCGATCCTTGGGAACAGCGGAAGTTAGGGGATTTTTTATCAACACCAGAAAAAGAACAAATCTCAAATATTCAAGAGTTGAAATTGATGACTTTGAAGCTGAATATGGAAGGAATTACTTTGTCAGCTAATCGAGAGACTTTAAAGCTGGGAGCTACACAATACTATAGAAGACATGCTGGTCAACTATTGTATGGTAAACAAAATTTTTTCCATGGTTCAATTGCATTAATTCCTAACGAAGCTGAAGGATTTGCTACTTCTGGTGACGTACCAGCTTTAAATATTTCTAATATAAATAGTCAATATCTTTTAGATTATATAGGCCGTCCGACTTACTATAAACCAAAAGAAGCACTTGCTATTGGAACTGGAAGTAAGCGGATTCACGAAAAGACTTTATTCAAATTTGAATTGTCTGTTCCTTCATTGGAAGAACAAAACGTGATAAGTAATTTTTTGTCTAATTTAGATACCCTCATTGCCCTTCATCAGCGTAAGTTAGATCAACTAAAACAAGTAAAGAAATTTTTGCTACAAAATATGTTTATCTAAACAAAATGCATCGTAAAAATGATACATGCTCTTCTATGTATGATCGTATCATTACCGATGCATTTTTAATTTAGATTAACTTGGAAAGATGTTGCATTATCTTATCACTATCTTTGTTTTCTAGCTCTTGAATGATATGGATATATGTCTCTTGAGTTGTTGTTGTGTTACTATGCCCAAGTCTTTTTGCAACACTTGCAATTGAGACACCTTCGTAAAGCAGTAATGAAGCATGTGTATGTCTTAACCCATGGATTGAAATTCTAGGGATTTCCAATTTATCGCAATATTTATTAAGTCGTGTGTTAACCAGAGAATTATAGACGCTTTGTCCTTTTCTGACAAAGATCAAATCTTTATCATCAATATCTTGCATCATTGTCTTGAATTGTTGCATTAACTGCCAATCAACTGTAACTTTTCTTTTTGATGATGGATTTTTGGTAGGTTGAAAGTGTCCTACTTTACTCTTGTAATCCCAAGATTTATTTACAATAATTTGTTGTTTTTCAAAATCAAAATCTTCTGGAGTTAAAGCTAAAGCTTCAGCATATCTTAACCCTGTTTTTGCAATTAGCAATATAAACCAATCCCAATTGATGTCATTTCCAAGATCTAAGTAATGTAACAATCTTTGAAGGTCATAGAAACTAAGAAACTTTGATTTTTTTGGTTTAGGCTTACATCCCTTAATTATAATTCTTCTTGTCGGATCTGATTCCATTGCTCCGTCATCAACTGCATCAAAAATACATGCCTTCAAATGATGGTGAAAATCTAGAACAGTAGCTTTTTCATGATTTTGAGCATACTTATTGATAATTCTCTGATAATTTTGTCTACTCAACTCATTCATGTGTAAATCTGGAGCAAGTTCTTTGATTTGTTTCTGTACCAAAAAATACTTTTTCAAAGTAATTGGCCTCACTGCATTTTCTTTGTATAGATGGATCCAATCCAAGTAATACTTGTAGAACAACTTTGTACTGTACTTTTTACGAGCCATAAAAATACCTCCTTAAAACATTAAGCTCTGCCTTAATTGTTTAGGGAGGTGTTTACTTTGTAAAATTATATGAACATATTTTGTAGTAAAAATTTTTTCACTTGTTTTAATTGATCTAACTTACACCGATGGAAGTCGATGAGGGAATCAAAATTACTAAAGTAATTTCCTATAGTAGACTGTTCCTCTTTGATTGTTGGAACATAAATACTATAATTCAAAAGATCGCTCGGGATTATCCGTTTCTGACTATTCGAAGAACCTGATGAAATTGAAATAAGGTCTCTTGTTGCCCTGTCTGATAACAAGAATTGATTTAAAAAACGTAAGTTTATTTGACTTGACGAATATGGAAGAAACTCAGTAGAAGAAACTGAATTTTCTTTAGCTTCATTTACTAACCAAATTCTTCTTTGGTGAACATTTAATTTATTTATTAGCAGCAAATCGCCTTTGATCTTAAGACGATTACTTAACATTGTCTCTCCCATAACAATCTGTGGCTTTTTTCCTAAGTCGTAAGCGGGCATACTGTACTCTATAAATTCATTTTTAGGATATAAATTTGGAGACACGCTATCTCTACTAATTTTCCCCATTTCCCCTAACTTTCGTTGTTCCCAAGGATCGGTGAATCTAGAAAAACGAGTTTTAGGGATTTTGCTATCCTGCTCAGGAAACATTTGCTGCAATAAAGCTTTTTTTACCTTGTTTAGTTGATCAATTTTTAGTTGCTGAAGAGTGATTAGAGAATCAAATTGTATCAA
>NZ_CAKC01000041.1 GCF_000296855.1 Lactobacillus gigeriorum DSM 23908 = CRBIP 24.85
AATGACGCATCCATGGAAGCGTGAATCGTTCTTAAAGCAACAAGAACGAGCACACAAATATCATCAATATACATAAAAAATAGCGGAGAAAAATCTCCGCTAATAATTAACAAATTTTAGGACATTATCCTAAGTTATTGACACTATTTTTTCTAAAAAATTTTTTATTACAAAAATAACATGAAAAGAAAAAAGACGAGAATAAATCTTGTCTTTTCAAAGCATTAGTTAAATATTTTTATTAAAAGTTTGCTTTTTTAACGTATTGGTTCTTAGCAACTTGGTAATATGCCTTACCGTGTAATTTAACGGCTTTCTTTGAAGTTGAAACTTTGGTGCCCTTCTTCAAAACTTTCTTACCCAAACGCTTACCTGACTTCTTGTAAACGAAAGCATTGTGCTTCAAAGTACGCTTAACTTTCTTAGCGGACTTCTTAGTAGTGGTAGTAGTTGCTGGTTGTTCAGCTGGAGTCTTAACGCCTTCAACGGCACCTAAAGTAACGTCAGCGCTTTCGTTCATCACCTTACCCATAACGTTAAGAGTGAACTTGATTACACCTTTACCTTCTTTGTAAGCATCACCGGTAAATACGTAGTCAAGGCTTGAACCGTCTTTAGCGACATTTGCTTGCTTACCTTCAACACCATTAAGGGTTACTGATGACATCATCTTAGACATGTCTTGCCCCTTAGTCATTTGAGTAGCGCCAGAAACGTGAATAGTTAATTCAGTAACCTTACCATCCTTAACAGTTACTTGAGCACTCTTACCTAAGAACATAGCTGCTTCTGAAGGAGTTGAAGTACCGGTTTTAGTAATCAACATACTTACGCTAGGACCAGCAGGGGTAGTAGTTGTTGTTGCTACGGGAGCAGTAGTTGGAGTAGCAGTGGTTGCTGGGGTAGTTGTACTGGTAGTTGCAGTAGCTGCTGGAGTAGTGGTAGTGCCTGCTGCAGTTGAAGCGTTCTTGCTTGCACCTGAAACAACTTGGGTAGCAGGGGCTGCAGGTGCAGTAGTTTCAGCAGCAACAGGGCTAGCAAATGGAGCAACAGTTACACCTGCTGCCAATAAAGACAAAGTAGCTAAAACAATTTTGGTATTCTTTTTCATAAATATATCTCCCATAAAAAATATTTTTAATACGGTTTCATTATTGATCAAAAAAAACACATATGCAAGACTTTTTCGGTTATTTAATTCACTATAAAATAACAATAATTATTCACTATACAAGTGACATAGTGTCGCTGATGGAACCGTTTGCGACAAGGATTATTTACACTTATAATAGTAAGTAAAAAAACAATACAAAATAATCTAGGTGGGAGAAAACGGATGAAAAAGAGATTTCTATACTTATTAACAATTAGTTCACTTTTAAGTTTTGGTACAGTGATTACAAAACCAACATTAGAAGTGGCTTCAGCAACGACGGTAAAACAAGAGACCCGATCAGTAAAGATGCTAGTTTATAAAGACAGTAAAAATCATAAGGGAAGAGCAAAATCAATTGCACGAACTTTTATCGGTACAAAAGCTAAAGTGATTCTTAAAAATGGTAGAGTTTCACAGTTGGTCATTCATGTTAATGGCACCGGTAATTCAATGGGAAAGGGTCAAAATGTTGATAAAATCGTCAAGTCATTGACGGTTAATGGTGTTAAAGGTAAGAAAGCCAATGTATCAGCGGATCGAAGCAATTTTGACTTTGTATTTTCAGGAAAAGCCTTCAAAAATAACGGTTGGGCAAAAATGAAAGTCACGATTGACTTTGGCGCTAAAATGACTGAACCAGCTTGGATAAAATTTGGCAAAGTTAGTAAGGTCAGTAACCGCTAAGACCAGGCAGCTAGATCCAGAAAAAGAGCGTCAGACGATATCTTATTCAGTGCTAAAAGCAGATAAAAGTGGTAAATCAGTTGCTGATGAATATTACACTCATCAAGCTGAATTGATCAAAAAAGACGATCATTATGAATTGCAGCTTCAACTTAAAGCAAAACATGATTTAGTGATTTTCAAACCAGTATCGATGGGGCTAGGCAAAATCATTTCTAGTACAACGACTACTGAAAATGGCGAAGATATTTGGACATATACAACTGAATTCAAGTCATTATCAGCACTAAATCATCTTGTTAAAGGTAAGATTGAATATTCTGTGCCTTCTTATGGTTTGAATAATGAAACCTATGATATTTGGTTTGATTTTAAAACGGGAACAGAGTCATTCTCAACAAATAAGCTTGACTCAGTCCACCAAGATAAATCTCATACTCATGAAGTCAGTCAAGGCCAAGCTCAAGTTGCTGCACCTTTTTC
This sequence comes from Lactobacillus gigeriorum DSM 23908 = CRBIP 24.85, assembly GCF_000296855.1. GTDB lineage: Bacteria > Bacillota > Bacilli > Lactobacillales > Lactobacillaceae > Lactobacillus > Lactobacillus gigeriorum. The sequence continues at coordinate 2,324 of NZ_CAKC01000041.1, forward strand.
TAAGCAAGCTGTAACTACACCAAGATTTAATTCTACTCAGGGGGATGAAGCGATTAGTTCACCCAAGACTACGGCAAGCAAAGCAAAAGCACCTAAATATGACTTAGCTGCTAAAAAACGCGAGCTTGCCAAGTATCGCGTACCTAAGAAAAAAACTTATGCAGAAGTAGCATTAGTTCATTATCCGATTGGTGAAGCTGTGGGGATATTCTTCGTCATAGATCTAGCGGTGATAGCAGGAGCAATTTTTTGGCGGAAACAACGACAGAAGGCAGGAAAGCAATGAAAACTTTTAAGAAAATTGTAGGTCCGATGCTGTTGCTGATATTTGCAATGATTTTTTATCAACATGCGGTTATGGCTACGGATAATAATATTAATTATGATACGTATAAATATGGTACGCATCAAACCTCTATGGCATCAACATATTATCTACGTCCAGCTCAAGTAAAAACAGTGGGATCGAAGTATTTGGTGACAATGACAATTAGAACCAAAAAAGCTTTAGGAGCTTGGCCAGTACAAGTACTTTCAATCGATAATCAGGCTCCAATGAATGTGCAAAAAACTCGTCACGGTTCAGACTATGATTATGTGTATTCTTTTGAAACAAGCGATTTATCAAGAATAATTTCAAGTAAAATCAAAGTTGATGTTCCTGGAGTTTACCATGCTACGCATATGTTGAGTTTTAAGTTCGATTCGCAGGCGATTCCTAAGTTAAATAGTTCTGCTGGCACCACAACTGCTAAAAAAGCCGAGAAAGTTGATGGTAAAACGCAGATGTCATCGCAAACTAATAAGGGTACTAAGGCTGAAGCAAAAACTGCAAGTCCCAATGATCAAGAGGTGGCAGAATTAATCTTACAAGCTAAAAAGCAGGCTCGTGAAGTTAAAAATCGTGAGCTTGATCTGGCGAGAATGAAAACTAATCAAAATATCAAAAATCGCCAAGCCAACGAACAAAATCAAAAAATGTTTTATTACGTTATTTTAGGAGGTAGTTTGAGCCTGGTTGTCTTAATTGTGGCAGCAGTATTTTTTGTCTTCGGCTTCAAGACAGCGAATGGTTCAAAAGTAAGTCATGAAAAAGCATAAGGGATTGATTATTGGGCTGATCAGCCTATTAGTGATAGTAATTGGTGTTGCCATTGGTGCAAAAAGATTTATTGATCAAAAGGTTGCCAATAACGAACGGATTGTTTCCACAACAGTGGCGGTTACAGAGATTTTTGCTAAATTGGACGTTAAATTGGTTGGGGTACCAAAAACTGAAGAGACCTTGCCAAAGCAATATCAGAACGTAACCAAAGTTGGTGGTGCAATGAATCCGAGCGTAGAAAAAATTGCTTCTTTAAACCCAACTCGAGTATACGCAGTCTCAACTTTGCGTGATCAATATGATGAAGCTTTTAAAGCCCAAAGCGTCCCCGTTACTTATTTAAAACTTGATTCTGTTGCGCAATTAGAGCAGACGCTGACTGATCTTGGCAACAGATATTACCGGCAAAAGCAAGCTGCTGATGAAGTAAATGTAATCAAAAATGCTGTCGCTAAAGCAAAAAGTCGAATTCACGGCCGTAAGCCCAAAGTCTTGATTTTGATGGGCTTGCCAGGAGCTGGATATATGATTTTGACGAATAAATCATATTTGGGAGACTTGGTAAGACTAGCTGGTGGTGATAATTTGTACCAATCAAGCAAGCAGATCTATCTCACACCAAGTAATGAATCGCTCGCAAGCAAAAATCCTGACATTATTTTACGCTTAGCGCATGCGATGCCTGAAGTTACCGTGCCTCAGTTCAAACATGAATTTAAAACTAATCCGGTATGGAAAAAAATGAAAGCTGTGAAAAATCAGCGCGTTTATGATTTGCAGCAACCAGATTTCAATGCTTCAGCTAATTTGCAAATACCGACGGCATTGAAGAAATTAAGTAACTGGTTCTATCCGAATAAATAGTTATGAAAAAAAGAACAATATTTGTTAATACCCTTTTGATAGTTTTACTAATAGTGACAATAGCGTGGGCACTAACAAGCGGTGCCAGTAAAACAAAACTAACTGATTTATCAAATCAAGACTTAAATATTATTTTGAATATTCGTTTACCTAGAATTTGCTCGGCAATAATTGCAGGAGCGGCACTGTCCGTTGCAGGTCTATTTTTCCAGGCAGCCTTTCGCAATCCCATTGCAGAACCTGGATTAATGGGCGTATCAGCAGCTGCTGGACTGTTCCAAACGTTATTTGCGTTGGTTTTTCCAACATTTTTTATTGGCAAGACTTTGTTTGCAACCTTTGGGGCAATTGTGGCCTTTCTGATTTTAATTCAGTTTCAAAAATTGCTAGATCCATTTCGCTTAATTATTGTTGGAGTGGCTTTAAATGCTGTTTTTACTGGAATTAGTCAAATACTTGGGGCTAATAATAGCAGTAGTTTAGCGACTAGCACTTGGACTTCAGCGCTAATTCTGTGCATTATTGGCATTATCGGATTAATTGTAGCTTTAATTTTAGCAGAATGGGCAAATTATCTTAAGGTTTCGGATAAGCAATTGTCATCTCTGGGGATGTCGCCTAAAATGATACGTTTAGTTCTATTGTTAATAGGAGTCATATTAGCAGGAGTATCCACAGCAAGCGTAGGAGTTATTAGTTTTATTGGAATTATTATTCCTCAAGTTGGAAGACAGCTTCTAGGTCATGATTATCAAAAACTGGTCACTTTTTCAGTTTTAGCGGGAAGCTGGTTTTTGTTATTGATTGACACTATTGGACGAACGATTGCTGCGCCTAATGAAATTGCTGCAGGAGTTTTGTTGGCTATTGTTGGTGGCCCAGCAATGATTGGAATTTTGTTGAGTTTGAATAGAAAGGGCAAGCGCCATGCTTAGTTTGGAACAAGTGAATTTTTCTTATCAAAACCAGCAAATTTTTAATGAGCTAACTTTAGCGATTGCAGACAACAAAATTACAACGATTGTTGGCCCAAATGGTTCTGGAAAGTCAACTTTGTTTAAGTTATTGACAAGAGGAATACGCCCCAACACTGGCAGAGTTTTGCTTGATGGAAAAGATATTTGGAAAATCTCGAGCCGTGAATTTGCTCAAAGAGTCGCGTTGGTGCATCAAAAAAATGAATTATTTGATGAAATTAAGGTTCGAGATTTGATCAAAATGGGGAGATTACCTTATCAGGGACTAATGGGTAATCTTGATGAATCGAAAAAAACAGACGAAATTTTAGCCGCATTGGAATTGAATTCCGTAAAGGATAAGCTGGTATCAGAACTTTCAGGAGGCCAGCAACAAAGAGTCTGGTTGGGTTTGTCCTTGGCGCAAGAACCCGAATACTTGTTTTTAGACGAACCAACTACCTATTTAGATCTTCATTTTCAGGTGCAATTTTTACAGTTAATTAAAAAGCTTAATCGAGAAAATGGCTTGACGATCTGTATGATACTACATGATTTAAATCAGGCTTTAAGATATAGTGATCAAGTTATTTTGGTTAAGGATGGGGAGATTGAGAGCAAAGGTCTTCCAGAAGAAGTATTAACTCAGGATAATATTAGGGATGCATTTGGAATAGATTGTCATGTGATTGAGACAGAACGTGGACCCATAATTGAACAATTTTAGTAAGAGATCATCTTGTGCTTCGGCATGAGGTGATTTTTATATTTATATACAAACAAGCAATATAATAAACAACTGCTAACGATAGTTAATAAAATTAAAACTATTGCAACGTTATCTTTATCCTTTCTTTGCATAATGGCCTAATTTTCTTCATATGAACAAACTAAGATGTAAACCATATTCATCAAGAAAGAGGTAAAAACAATGAAGAAGAAAACGATTATTACAACCTTACCACTTTTGTCGGCAGCCATTCTTGGCGGAATTGTAGAAACAAATCCAACAAACATAGTTAATGCTCAAGTAACTAAAACCAAAAAAGTTAAACCTACTGGGAAAAAACCACCCAAGAAGCCAACTGGTAAAGCGCCATCTGGTATGAAAATGGGGACACCTCAAAACGGAAAAGGAAAAATGGGTGGTTCCAATACTCAATCATACGATTACAAGAGAACTTTAAAAGCAACGGTTAACATTGCAAGTGGTTCTAAATCAATTGGAAAAAAGGCCATCAAAAATACTAAATCTGATCAAAATACAGTTTTGGTGCAAAAACTGGTAAAGTATCATTAACTGGTACGAAATTAATAAAATCAGGAAATAGTAAAAATGATGATAATGCCAACTTCTATGGCTTAGATGCCACCTATGGTGGAAAGATTAATGCTAAAAACGTTACGATTTCAACTAAAGGTGACCACTCTGCAGCTGTCGCAACTGATCGAGGTGGTGGAACAGTAAAGGTTAGTGATTCAACTGTTTCAACCAAAGGAACAGGCTCACCGCTGGTATATTCAACGGGATCAATTAGTTACAAGAATGTCACTGGTACAGCTACAGGTAGTCAGATTGCCGAAATGGAAGGCTACAATCTGATTTCATTAGAAAATTCAAACTTGAAATCTACTAATAATAAGATTTCAGGATCAGATCCGATTAAAAATGGTGTAATTATTTATCAGTCAATGTCAGGTGATGCGGAAACTTCGGTAATCAAAGGAGCAGTTTTCCAAGCAAAAGACTCCACCCTGTCGACCAATATCTCAAGCGGTGCGATGTTTTATCTTACTAATACGACAGGAAGAATTGTTTTAAGTAACACTAACTTGAATTTTGATAGTGATCGCATTGATCTGCTTAATGTCTCAGGCAATAACTCCAACAATTGGGGAATAAAGGGTAAAAATGGGGCAACCTTAGATTTTACTGCTACTAAACAATCTCTTAAAGGGGATATTGTAGTTGATTCGATTTCTAGACTAAACTATTATCTTTTGAATGGCTCAACCTACACTGGCAAAATGAAAATAATTGCTAATAAATATGCCACAAGTAGTACGAAGACTAAAGCGCCATTGACTGTTAATATTGATAAAAGTTCAAAATGGATCGTTACTGGAAATTCTACCATTACTAATCTAAATTTAGCTAACGGAGGTAAAATTGTGGATAGTGATGGAAATACCGTAACAATTATTGCTAATGGGAAGACCGTCCAGAAAGGTTCTAGTAAATATACGGTAACCGTAACTGGAGAATATAGTATTCAAGTTACAACTACAAAGAATAATAAATTTAAATAATGGAAATAATGCTGATGGCAAATAGACTTTGTCGACAGCTTTTTTATTACCCGGGAAATAAAACCTGAGTTAAGCGTTACGTGATTTTTGCTAATTATGCAATAATATATGTAAAGTGTTACAAATATGAAAGTAGGTGAAAAAAGTGGCATATATTGAAGTTGCTAATTTAACTAAAAAATATGAGTCGGGTAATACTGTTATTGTGGCTAATAAAAATATCAATTTTACCGTTGATCAAGGTAAATTAGTTATTATTCTAGGCTCATCAGGTGCTGGTAAGTCAACTTTACTAAATATCCTAGGTGGAATGGATACGACCACAAGTGGCAAAGTTTGGATTGATGGTAAAAATATTGCGGAATATTCTACTAAGCAGCTAACGCAATATCGTAGAACCGACGTTGGTTTTGTTTTTCAATTTTATAACTTAATCCCTAATTTGACTGCTAAAGAAAATGTTGAATTAGCTGCTGAAATCGTCCCTAATGCAATGGACGCAGCGGAAGCTTTAAAAGCAGTTGGTTTAGAGCATCGCTTAAACAATTTTCCAGCTCAATTGTCAGGTGGTGAACAGCAACGAGTTGCTATTGCCAGAGCAATTGCTAAAAATCCTAAGCTATTGCTATGTGATGAACCGACAGGAGCACTAGACTATAACACCGGTAAGCAAGTGTTGAAAATCTTACAAAATATGTGTCGCAAGCAAGGATCAACAGTGATAATTGTAACGCACAATGCTGCCTTAGCTCAGATTGCTGATGAAGTGGTTAAAATTCATGATGGTCAGGTGAGTCAAATAATTTTTAACAATAATCCTGAAGATATTGATGACATTGAATGGTAGGTGAGCATCATGAAACAACGTGCAGTTTGGCGAGACACGTGGCGTACAATCGCTAAGAGCCAGGGGAGATTCTGGTCGCTGCTTCTCTTATTAATGGTTGCTTCATTTGCTTTAACGGGCTTAAAAATAACCGGCTCTGACATGAGAGCGACGGCTAGGAATTTTTATCAGAAGACAAACTTGGCCGATTTAATGGTCAATTCAAATTATGGCTTTGATAAAAACGATCGGACCTTGATTAAAAGACTGCAAGGTATAGCCAAGGTTGAGTGGGGTTATTTTCAAGATACAACGATTAATCATAGCGATCAGCCAATTCGAATTTATTCCTTAACGAAAGACATTTCTAAAAATCAAATAGTCTCTGGTAGACTACCGAAACGCAAGGATGAAATTGCCTTATCTTATCTATTAGAGGATAAATATCACCTTGGTCAAACTTTGAAATTAAATCAACATAATTTATTAGCAGTAAAACGAGTTAAAGTAGTCGGCTTTATAAGATCGAGTGAACACACCAATCGCTTAGAAATCGGAGCAACTAACGTGGGGGATGGTCAGCTTGCTGGTGTTGCCGTTATACCGAGCAAGTCTTTCTCGTCAAAATACTATCTAATTGGTCGAATAAAATTAAAGCAAAGCCAAGGATTCGACCCATATTCTGAGCGATACTCGGATCTTGTAGCTACAAAACAAAAAGAACTGACTAACTTGCTTGATAAGCGAGCTAATAGAAAACAACAAAAACTGGAAGCCCAAATTACTAACGGAGAGATAAAGCTGAAGCAAGCACAGCGACAACTTAAACAACAGGAATCTTTTGCACGGTTTGATCCGCAAATCAAAAAGCACTTACAAGTAGCTAAAGAAAGATTGATGCAACAAGCAACGGTTTTAAAAACTTCTAAGTTGCAAGCAAAGAAGCTAGGAAAGCCCCAATTTACTGTCAACGATCGCAATCAAGATTCTGGTTATACGACTTATCATTCAAACTCTCAAAAAATTGATCTTATTGCTACCGTTTTCCCCGCTTTTTTATTTGCAATTGCTGCTTTAGTAAGCTGGAATGCCATGACGCGATTTGTTGAAGAAGAACGACTTAATATTGGGGCTATGAAGGCAATTGGTTACAGTAACTTCGCGATTAGTAAAAAATTTGTTTTCTATGGTTTGGCTACTACTGTTCCAGGTGTAACGCTTGGTACGTTAATCGGATCGTATTATTTACCGCAAAAAATCTTCACTGCTTATGCCATTAATTCCACGATGACAGGTTTTATCACTAAATTCCCATGGGATGCGTTCATGATTGCCCTCGTAATTGCTCTCATTTGTACCTGTGGTGCAGCGATAATTCAATTGCGGGTTACTTTTAGAAGTAAACCAGCCGCTCTATTATTACCAAAGCCACCAACTCATGGATCGAGAATCTTACTAGAGCGAATAACACCGTTATGGAAACGGCTCAGCTTTAATCGTAAAGTAACGTTAAGAAATCTCTTTCGTTATAAGAGTCGTATGCTAATGACTATCTTTGGTGTAGCAGGATGTACTGGCTTGTTAGTTATGGGATTCGGTATCAATGATTCTCTTAAAGGAATAAGCCAAAGACAATTTGCAAATATTGTTAATTATGACCTTTTAACAGTTAATCAAAATCATCCAAGTAAAGATGCTAAAAATAAGCTAAATAATTTGCTTAAATCATCACAAGTTAAACGCACTTCTAAGATTAGATTTGAGACTTTAAGCAAAAAGGTTAAATCTGATCCTGCCAAGCAACAGATTTCGCTACTGGTAGCTGAACCACAAACCTTGAAAAAATATTTCAGATTGTACAATGATCGCTCTCACCAAGCACTAGCATTATCCAATCAGGGAGTGATTATTTCAGAAAAATTGGCTAAACTGTTACAAGCGAAAACGGGCTCTTGGATTAGCTTGCAAAAAGATGGTAAAAGCTATCGGATGAAAGTAGCAGGAATTGCTGAAATGTATTTGGGACATTATCTATTTATGACGCCCCAACAGTATCGACAGATATTTAAAACTGAGTTCCAAGTTAACAGTAGACTTGTCAGCTTAAAACAACATCAAAGCAAATATGTTCACCAATTCGCTACTAAAGTATTAGCTACTGATGCGATTAAGGGAGTTAATATTAGTAGTGATAATAGGTCAATGATTGATAATATGATTGCTAGCTTAAATCAGGTTATGATTCTCTTGATTTTAATAGCAGGTAGTTTAGCAGTCGTCGTGCTTTATAATTTGACGAATACCAATGTTGAAGAACGAATGAGAGAGTTATCAACACTTAAAGTTCTTGGATTTTTTGACAAGGAAGTTACACTATATATTTATCGTGAAACAATAATTCTATCAATCATTGGAATTGTTGTTGGTTATGGTTGGGGTAAATGGCTTCACTTTTATATTATTGATAACTTGCCACCAACAAATGCGTTGTTTGATCCTAACACCTATTGGAGCAATTATGTCTTATCAGCGCTAATTCCACTCATAATTACGTTGATTTTAGCTGTAATCGTATATCGGAAGATTAAGACAGTTGACATGCTTGATGCGTTACAATCCGTTGAATAAGAAAAAGCCATCCAAATTCGGATGGCTTTTTCAGTGTAAACATAAAATAAAAAGCAATTAAAAATAAATAGGTGAGATTATTTCAAAGTACCTACTTGTTCAAGCTTAGCAAGAACGCTAAGTCCATGTGGTGAAGCTTCGATAGCTTTGGTCAAATCTCTACCTGCAAGCGTACCATGGTGTTCACCATTAGTCCAGTGTGAATTACCGGTTACATCATAAACTTTGCCATCAACAGCAACGTAAGCCTTACGACCGTCCTTACCATCGAATTGTGCTAATTCTTCAACTGTAAATTCTTTCATACATGTTCCTTCTTTCTGAGAATTTCTTATTTGATGATTTAATAGTAACACTGTGTCACTTTTAGTGCAATTATTTTGCTCAAATATTTTGCTTTTCTTAATAAGTTTGTGAGAACCAGTAATAAAGCCTATCAAAAAAGCATTAGTCAGCTTTTTGTGACTAATGCTTAGATTCAATCGAAATAGAAATTCTTGAAATCATATTTGAGTGTGCGGTATGTCAAGTGAGCTTCACCATCTAAAGTATAAGTTCTAATTGGGTTAGCTGACTTGTCATATTCTGTAAAAGTGTTTGCTTGGCCTGATGCTACCAGCACATTATCGCCAAGATGCTGTACGTCGGAAACAAAGCTAGAGTATGGTACAGCAAAAGCACTAACGAGGGTATAAGTATGTTTATTTTCATCAACTAGGTATTTGTAATACATTGATTTTTTAGTCGAAAGAGTAATGCCGTAGGTGTTTTCTGCTTTATAAGCTGACCAATCAAAGCTTGGACGTGAATCCATCAAACCATAGTTATTGTCAAACATACTTAGGTAATACTGTCCATCGCCTAAATTGTCGGCTTTTTCGTAGACGAGACTGTGTTGGCCTGCACTGTCAATAAAGTCTCCCACTTTTTGAAATAGTAAATTGGAGTAGTTGCCGACGCCTTGCCATACACTTTGATTAGCAATCATATATGAAATTTTAGCGGAAGAGTTAATATTTGTAATTTTCATGATCGTCGATGTTTCACGTGAACTAAGCAAGAAAGTATCATCATCGACAAGTTGAATGGAATTAAAGTGCATTAAATCGCGATTTCCAATCTTAGTATCGCTTAAATGGACAACTTTACCAGTAGCAATCTTATAGAGTTCAGGCAATAATTTTTGGGTATCAATCGCTTTGACTATTTTACCGGTTTTATGATCAATTTTAACGATTTGATCTTCAGTATATTTATTCTCTTCGTAACGTTTTTTGCTAGTTGCTAGTGCCCAAATATCGCCCTTGGAGTCGAGTTCAAAATCATGGTGAACTTCGTAACCTTGACTTGCCAAATCAATTACTTGGGTGATTTGACCAAAACGATTCATTTTAGCTAATTTACTTTGACTAATACCCAAATACATTTGTCCATCTTGGGTGGTTGCTAGTCGCATTGAATTATAGCTGACAATTGGAACTTCGCCACGAATAACGCCGTTATTATCGACATAATAGGTAGCCCGGTTTTTAGCTTGTAGGCCGATAACTGTGTATAAACCATTGCTTAGTTTAGCTGAGCTAGTACCATTTGAGGTTTTATAAGTATTAGCAACGCTGCTGTATAATTTTGGAGGAGTGTAGGTAAAAGTTTTGGTTTCTTTACTACCATCTTTGTTAGTGGCGGTGATAGTAATAGTGTTTTTTACACCAGCAACTGCACCTAACAATTGAAAATCGTGATTTGTTACATATGTTTCTTTATTGCTATATGCATCTGCATTGTAATCAGCATAATCGCTAGCTTTAACCACATACGAAATTTTGCTTGGATGCTCAGTAGTGAAATGGACATATAATCCTGTAGTATTAGTTAAAAATGGATCCGAGACTAACAATGGATCAGTTAGAGTGTACTTGCGATGATTTTTGATCGTTTGCAAAATAGTAGCTATTTTATTTTGAATACTTGTGCTGTATACATCTGATACTTGGTTTAGCTTGAAATCTGTATAGTTCAAAACGACGATCTTGTTACCCTGATCAGAAACTAGTTTTTGCACTAATTCATTATTTTCTGAAGCAGATACTTGGTCAGAACTACTTGTTAGTGAGTGGGATGAAATTGATGATTTAAAGGAATCTGTCCCTTTTAAATAGAGGCCACCTAAAGCAATGGCTGTAATCAGACTGATTCCTATAAGTAAATAAAGTTTGCTTTTTTTCACTTTTGACCTTCTTTCTATTTTCTATATAAAAAGCATAACAAGCATTTATGAATTTTTCTTGAAGAGAGTCTGGAGAAAATTTACAATGCTTATAATAATTTTTACGTGGTTACAGAAAAAGGCCTATTGGTACAGGTCTTCTATGATTTATTCAAACCAAAATTGGTTGAAATTGTACTTAAGCGTACGATAAGTTAAGGTGCTTGATCTGCGGTAAGTAAAAGTCTTAATAGCTTTGTGTTTGCTATCGTATTCCGTAAAGCTGTTAGCTTGGCCAGAAGCAACGATAAGGTTGTTGTTGAGATATTCAACATCAGAAACAAAGTGGGAGTAGGTTACTGGTAGCGATGATACCAGCTTGTAAGTCTTAGCCTTTTCATCAACTAAGTATTTGTAGTAAAGTGACTTTTTGGTGCTTAAAGCAATGCTACCAGTTTTTTCATATTTATAACCTGACCAGTTAAACTTAGGTCGAGAATCCATCAACGTATAATTATTGTTAAACATGGAAAGATAGTATTGACCGTCTTTAAGCTTGGTTGAGCGTTCGTAGACTAAACTGTGTTGACCAGCAGAATCTAGGAATTTGCCAGACTTCTTAAATAATAATTTGCTATATGAGCCAACTCCAGACCATACGCTTGAATTTCCAATCATGTAAGAAATTTTTGGCGACTTGTTAATATCTGTTAGTTTAAATATAGTTGAAGTTTCTCTAGAACTTAAAAGCATGCTGTTATCATCGGGTAGCACGATTGAGTTAAAGTGCATCACATCTCTGTTACCGATACTGCTATCGCTTAAGTGAACTACTTTACCTGTCGCCACCTTGTATAAGCTTGGTAATAATTTTTGTGCATCGATTGCGGTTACTACTTTGCCAGTAGTATGATCGATTTTGATAATTTGATCCTCAACGTATTTTCCAGAATTGTATTTGTCCATACTGGTAGCTAAAGCCCAAATATCGCCTTTTGAATCAAGCGTGAAGTCGTGGTGAATTTCATAACCTTGTTTTTTAAGACTAATAACTTGTGTGACCTGTCCTAAACGGTTGATCTTAGCAAGCTCGCTGTGACTAATTCCAAGATAGATTTGGTGATCTTGGGTAGGAACAAGACGCATTGAGTTATAACCTTTAATTGGAATTTCGCCCCGGATAACACCGTTATTATCGACTAATGTAGTTGAACGCATAGTTTTTGAACCTTGCATGCCGATAACTGCAAACAATCCATTGCTCATTTTTGCTTTGCTGCTACCTTTTTTCACAGAATAAGTGTTGGATACATTTGCTTGGAGCTTATTAGGTTTAAAATTAATTATACGGGTTGATTTAGTACCGTCTTGAGCAGTTGCCGTGAGCTTGATGATGTTATTTTCTCCGGCTACGGCACCAACAAGTTGAAATTCGTGGTTAGTACTATACTCACCCTCTGGGTTATAAACATTAGCACTGTAATCGTAGTAACCACTGGTAGTTACAGTGTAACTGATTTTAGTTGGCTGACTGGTCTTGAAGTAAAGATAAAGACTAGATGGATTGGTTAAGAAGGGGTTTGAAATAACCAAAGGTTCATTTAAATCGTATTGACGAGTATTTTTTAATTCATCTAGCATCTGTGCAATCTTAGCTTGATTGGTAATATTATATACCTTACTGATACTTGAAATGTTTAAGTCATGGTAATTAAAAATACTAATGCCAGTACTATTTAATGAAATCAAATTATCCATGTTCCATTCAGTTGCAGAAATTTCCTTCTTAGCAGCTTGAACAGTTGAACTTGAAGTTTGTGGTGCTGCCAAGTTAACAGCGGTTCCAGTTAAGAACAAGGCCACTCATTAGAATATACGAATAACGCTTTTTCATCGCTTTTGTTCCCACCTTTTTCTATACATAATATATTTTCTTACTTTATGATAGCAAGGATCTTTAACAAATATGTGAAACTAGTTTTATCATTATGTAACGATAAGTTTACAAGAATAGCATTTTATTGATTGCTATTAAAGTGTTAGTCAAAATAAAAAAGGACCTCAAAAGGTCCTCATCTAAGTTACAGATTTATAAATTCTTCAAGAAGTCCAAAGCCTTATCGTAGTTTGGTTCATGGGTTTGTTCTACCAACAATTCGCGGTATAAAACCTTGCCATTTTCGTCTAAAATCCAAACGCTACGTTGGTCAATGTTCTTGTCAGGAATAAGCAAGTTTGCGCTCTTACCAAAGTTGAAGTCGGCATCTGACAACAGTTCCATCTTTTCAACGCCTTCTGCAGCACACCAATTCTTTTGGTCTTCAACAGTGTTGGTTGAAATAGTGTAGAAACTTACGCCATCAAAATTATCTACTTCTTGGTTGAAGTGCTTGGTTTGAAGGCTGCAGACACTAGTGTTGATGTCTGGAACAACTGAAACTAAAGTAAGGCCCTTAACAAGGTCGCTGCTTTTTACGCTTTCTCCCTTGCTGTTAGTTACCTCAAAGGCAGGGAAAGTTTCACCAACTTCAACAGGAGTACCAACAGTTTCGAGTGGTTCATCAAAAAATGTAATTTGCATAGTCATAGTTCCTTTCTTAAGTGAAAAACTTAGTCATTAATATTTATAACTAATTTCAACTAGGAATGCTAATAATTTGCCTAGGAACCGTGAATTTTTATAGTAAAACAGAAAAGTGCATAAAGCCATAATTAATTTAAGTTATTTAATGAAAACACTTTCATAATTCAAAACTTTAAGGTATAATGATCTGCGTAGTCATAATTTAAACGTCAAGATACTATAGATTTTTCATGGTATATGATATGATCAATTTTAACATCAATTTTATTTAAGGATGGTTATCAAAAACAAATCGTAAGTGTCAATATTTTTGCGGTAACCCATAAACCATTAGTCTAATCTTGCTTTCTTAAATATTTATATGATTTA
>NZ_CAKC01000040.1 GCF_000296855.1 Lactobacillus gigeriorum DSM 23908 = CRBIP 24.85
CTATTTTTCTTCCTTTTTCTTCAAAAACTTTTTTTGAAAAAATTGCAAAAAAATACAGGACCTCTCCCTAAGTCCTGTTTCCATGCGGGTTTTAATAAATAAAAAAGGCAAAAAAGTTTTTACACTTGTTTTGCCTATATATTTGTTAAATTAAACTATCTTGTTTAGTAATCTTGGTCATGCCATTCATGTATGGTACTAATGCTTCAGGCACAGTAACAGTTCCATCTTCATTTTGGTAATTTTCCAAAATTGCGGCTACTGTTCTACCTACAGCTAATCCTGAACCATTTAGAGTATGAGCTAAATGTAACTTGCCATTTTCATCGCGGTAACGAATTTGTGCTCTACGAGCTTGGAAATCAGTACAGTTTGAGCAGCTTGAAATTTCACGATATTTATTTTGAGCTGGCATCCAAACTTCCAAGTCATAAGTTTTTGCACTAGTAAAGCTAGCATCCCCAGTTGAAAGGGCAACTACATGGTAAGGTAAGCCTAATTTTTGTAACAAATGTTCAGCATTATGGGTCAATTTTTCCAATTCATCCCATGAATCTTCCGGCTTACAAATTTTGACCATTTCTACTTTTCTAAATTCGTGCATTCTAATTAAACCACGAGTATCTCTACCTGCAGAACCTGCTTCGCTTCTGAATGCTGGTGACATAGCAGTTACGTTGATTGGCAATTTTTCACCATGAATGATTTCATTTCTAAAGTAGTTTACCAAAGGTACTTCTGCAGTAGGAATCAAAGTCAAATCCAATGGCTTATCTGGATCATCGTTATCAACAATCGTGTAGACATCTTCACGGAATTTAGGGAATTGGCCAGTTCCTTGCATTGAATCATCGTTTACTAAATATGGTGGAATAATTTCAGTATAACCTTCTTTAGTATTTTCATCTAAGAAGAAGTTGAATACAGCTCTTTCCAATAAAGCTCCTGCACCCTTGTAGTAAACAAATCTAGCACCAGAAACTTTGGCAGCACGATCCCAGTCAAGGATATCTAAATCAGTACCCAAATCCCAATGTGCTTTTGGTGTGAATGAAAAAGTTTCTGGTTCATGCCATTTACGAACTTCTTCATTGTAGCTTTCGTCTGGTCCAATTGGATCTGAATCTGCTGGAAAGTTAGGCAAACGTAACAAAATATATTGTTGCTTTTCAGTCAATTCATTAACTTGATTATCTAATTCCTTGATCTTGCTACCTACTTCACGCATGCGAGCGATTGCTTCGCTAGCATCTTCTTTATTACGTTTAGCTTCAGCAATTTGCTTTGAAACGTCATTACGTTCTGCCTTAAGTTGTTCACTTTGTTGCATTGCATTACGACGATCAGCATCGATCTTAACCAATTCATCAAGTTGTTCTGGCTTGATTCCACGAGTAGCAAGCTTTTCTTTTGCCCAATCAAGCTTTTCACGAATAACTTTTATATCTAGCATAGAATAAAAACCTCCATAAACTGAAAAAAAGAGCCGAATCATCCCTGATCTGGGACGAATCGGCTCTATGGCTTCGCGGTACCACCCATCTTCAGCATTGCTGCTGCACTCTTTATAAGCGATAACGGAGCCCAACCGTGCAACTATTAATTGCCCACTTTAAGAAATCTGGAAACGACATTCGTTTGCTCGCACCACCCGCAAACTCTCTGAAGCTGTCTTAGGATTTCGTGTTTTGCTCTATTTTAAGCCATTCTGTCTTTTTGAGCAAATAATATTTTCCTTCATATGGAAATAGTTCACTTAAATTTCGATAATCAACGGAATAGACATATGTAAAACCTAATCGCTTCAACAATCCTTGAGCCTTCAAATTATTTTCAAATGTTCCTGCCCAAATTTCTTCCTGACCATCTTCAGTAAATTCATAATTAAACACTAATTTTAAAGCTTCAGTCATTAATCCTTGACCTTCATATTTTTGGTCAAGCATAAACCCAACTTCTTTACTTGCCAAAAGCTCCTGGTTTTCCATCCCTCGCTCATATAATTCTACCAAGCCAATTACTTGTCGATTTTCTTGTAAACAAATTGCATAGCTTCTCTGGCGAAGAGAATATTGATGAAGTACCATCTTAGCCTCTTCTATATTATTAATCCGTTCAAAGCCTGCCGTTTGATGATAGTGTTCATTTTTTCCCCACTTGAGAAGCGTAGTTTCATCTCCGCGCTTGAATGGACGTAAATATATCCTTTGACCTGCTAATTTTATTTTTGAAAAAAGCCTAAAATCCATTTTGATCCATACACCAGTCCTAAACTATAGGCCGCAATTGTCCACGGTTTACATAAAATAATTATCCAAAAATAAGTCCAAAACTTCATTTCCGTTAAACCAGCCAGCAAACATAACACATCATCCGGAGCAGCTGGAGCCAAGATACAAAGTGCAAATAGCCAATTAAATCGTTTTTGATTTTTAGTCCAGTCAACATATTTTTCAAAAGTTTCTTCTGAAATAATATGATAAATAAAAGTTTTACCATAATGTCTGGCTAAGAAAAAGTTGATCAACGAGCCAATGCAGATACCCACATAATTATAGATAAAGCCCGCAACTGGGCCAAAAAACACGACTCCTCCTAGTAAAGATACTCCACCAGGAATGATTGGAATTACAACTTGGACAATTTGAATAAGTACAAAAATCAATGGACCAACTATTTGTTTATTTGCCAAATAGGCTCGCATTTTAGCTTGATCAGTAAAAATTCCTAATCGATACCAGTAAATTACAAGAATAATCATAATTATCGATGAAATAACTGTGGCATAATTCAGTAATTTGCGACTCTTTTCTTCTGACAAATGCATCTTGATCCCTCTCTTTTGTATATCCTGGCCTCATTTTACCAGAAAAAGCACCTTCAGTAAGCTAATCGGCCTATGATTAATAAAATCTTATTCACATTACCAATCTAACAATTTTTTCTCTATAATAGGTTTAGAAAAAGTTATCTTAATGAAAGGGTGGAATCATGACAATAATCAAAAACAACATTATCTATGATCAAAATCATCAACTAGCAACTGATATCTATTTTCCTAATGATACAACAACTAATACCAAAATCTTGATCTTTTGGCACGGAGGTGGCTGGTTCAGGGGGAATAAAGAAAGCGTCAAAGAATTTGGCATTAGCTTTGCCAATGCTGGTTTTATGACGTTTATCCCTGAATATCGCCTTGCTCCAAAGCACATTTATCCAGCAGCTCATGATGATGCTCTCACTTTTGTAAATTGGCTACTTGAATCTCATTACACAGATGATGACGATCAAAAAAATATTTTTCAAATTGGTGCGAGTGTTGGTGGGAACATGGCTATTTATCTTGCAGGTAAGTTTGGCTTTCCTACAGTTACTTGGTCTGCTCCAGTAGAATTTTCAGACTGGTTTAAAAACCACATCGATACCAAACCATCACCCGTTGCAAAAGAGGAATTTGGTTTAATCGACCGTCATCAAATCGCTGCTTCCTTCTACAAATACTTTGCTCAAACTTATGCTGGTACAGCAAATGAAGCGGTATTAGCTAAAATTAACGCCAAGTCATTCGATTTAACAAATTTAGGGCCCCTCTTGATGATCAATTCTGCTGATGAATTAACACCAATTACTTCAGTCCTAGATTTTATTAATTATCTATCAACCAAAAATTTACCAAGTCAGCTTATGGTAATTCCTGGACATGGTCATGCAATGGACTATGCCAAGGAATACTTAGATGAAAGTCTTGACTATTTGTTCCAAATTGCCAAACGTCACAGATAACAAAAAAACGTAAGTCGCTTGCAACTTACGTTTTTTAAGTTAGATTATCTTGTAGCCACGGACTGGATTAGCAGGTACCGCGTTAAAATCAAAGCTAGCTAATTTATCAAGCTCTTCGTTGCCATCAATAATGGTAGTTGCCCCTTGAGCTAGCATTAAGTTCATCTCTTTTTCACGGTCTGGGTGTTCGGTAAAAGTCACCAATACAACTGGCTTATGCAATGCCCGCATAAAGCCGATTTCAAAGGCTGAGCCGTCATCAATTTTATCCATATCGTATAAGAAAACTCCACAAGTAGCATTGACAATTTCAGTCAAATCATTTTGATAAGTTGCTACTCGCCAAGTCATTGAACGAATACCTCCAACTTCCGGATTTTCTTCGTCAGGATCGACGAAACTTTGATCAAAAGGAAAATGGAATCTAGCGATAGTGGGGTTTTTAGCTAGTAGCTCTTTAGCTTGAACCACCCGTTCACGTTGAGCATCAGTATAAAAGGGTGAGCCTAAATAAATTTTTGCTGTGGGTATCTGCGTCATTTTAACATTAGTCCTTTCATGAAAACCTTATAAGGTATTTTATCAGAAAAGCAGTTCAATTACTTGACTAACTTTTTGTAAGCGCTTTATAATTTTAGATGTAATCATTAAGATAAATAGATCGAGGTAATACTTATGTCAAAATATCAATCGATTAATCCATACACGAACGAAGTCTTTGCTAGCTATGAAAATCCTAGCGATCAACAAATTGATGAAGCTATTAACTTGTCTCACACACTTTATAAGAAGATGCGCCATGAATCTACAACAGATAGAGCGAAAATTTTGCAAAATTTGGCTGACACTTTACGCGACCACAAGGATGAATTTGCTGAACTGATGACCAAAGAAATGGGTAAAGTTATCGGCGAAAGCAAAGAAGAAGTCGACGTCTGCATCAATATTTGTGAATATTATGCTAACAATGGTCCCAAGTTGCTCGAACCTACCCCTCTCCCTTCTCCATTAGGCAACGCATACTATTTGAAGCAAGCTACCGGTGTCGTTCTTGCTTGTGAGCCATGGAATTTCCCACTATATCAAGTAATTAGAGTTTTTGCTCCTAACTTTGTAGTAGGAAATCCAGTAATTTTAAAACATGCTCATAACGTTCCAGGTTCTGCAGCTTTAATCACTAAATTAGTAAAAAAAGCTGGTGCTTCTGAAGGTAGTTTAATCAACTTATATCCTTCATACGATCAATTGGCAAAAATCATTGCCGATCCTCGAATTCAAGGCGTAGCATTGACTGGTTCTGAACGAGGCGGGGCTTCTGTAGCTGCCGAAGCAGGTAAAAACCTAAAGAAATCAACGATGGAATTAGGTGGAAACGATGCTTTCATTGTTTTAGATGATGCAGATCCAACAGTTTTACGCAATGTCTTATTTGATGCACGTACCTATAATGACGGCCAAGTATGTACTTCATCTAAGAGAATGATTGTTACATCTTCATGCTACGAAGAAGTACTTAAGATGCTAAAAGACCGTTTCTCATCTCTCAAAGCCGGTGATCCCTTAGATCCAGGAACTAGCTTGCCACCACTTAATTCTGAACAAGCAAAACAAAAATTGCAAAAACAATTGGATGCAGCGCTTGAAGGTGGAGCTGAAATTTATTACCAATATCCAGAAATCAATCACGAAGGTGCCTTCTTTAGACCTGTTATTTTAACCAATGTAACTAAAGATAATCCAATCTTTGATCAAGAATTATTTGGACCAATTGCCGTTGTTTATGAAGTAAAAGATGAAGCTGAAGCAATTGCTCTTGCAAATGATTCAAGCTATGGTCTTGGCTCATCTGTTATCGGTGCAGACATTAAGCATGCTGAAGAAGTAGCTGCTCAAATTGAAACGGGTATGACAGTGATTAATGGCCGTTGGATTACTTCTGGTGAACTTCCATTTGGTGGTGTTAAGAAATCCGGATACGGCCGTGAATTGAGCCAATTGGGCTTAATGGCATTCGTTAACGAACATTTGGTAATTGATGTCACTAAAAACAATCAATAATTAAATAAAAAAATAAGCGTCGAAATTGATACAATCCCAATAAATGTATCAGATTGACGCTTATTTTTTTGGCTCTTCATTTAATCCTTCATCGGTTTTCTTAAAGATATTATAGCAACTCAAAATTGTAGTCATGATACTTGATAAAATTAATAAGTATGCCGCTACACCGATAGTTACTACATAACTAGTAAATTGATTTGCTAACTGACTGATCATACCTGTACTTGTATTAACACTAGTCAACTTGAACACAACAAAAATTAGCATTGCAGTTTCTATTAAGGAACAAATAAAGGCCTTAACTTTACCTTTTTTGGTATTTTCTAAAACTGCAAAAATAATAAACAGTGGCACTAGTGCTAAAATCAGCCAGCTCCCAAATAAAATCAACGCTTGGGTCAGAGTTCCTCCGTTACCTAAAGATTTGGTTGCTAAAGTCAGAATCACTCTTGAGATTGAAACCTGTTCTAGATTCGTCAATTCAGATACTGAAGCTCCAGATCCTGAAAAGACCACAATTAAACTAATTGCTGCCATGATAATTACTGATAACTGAACATAGTTCAAACGTATTCGTCGACCATGTCTTTGAGCTAGTTTTTGACTTACTTTAGGATGATGTTCAATAAATTCGCCACGTTTTGTCTTAGCATTATTCTCACGATCCTCAAAACTATTAAATACCCGTGAGCCTGAACGATTTACTAACTCGGTCAGCCTACGATCAACAATATATTGTTCAATTTCATTACTACGATCGCAGACAAAATAAAGCCAAATTAAAAGGATAATCAGGGTTACCCACCCTAAGGTTGGTGAAAAGCTAGTAAGCACCATCAAAATAATTCCTGTTAAAAAAACAATCATGGCATTAGTTCTTAGCCAAAGGATAATTTTTTTAACTACTTCATTTTGCTTATCCGGATAAAATTCCTGTTGATAGGCGGCCCTTCTTCTTGGTTTAGGTGTCTCTTCTTTAGTTTTCGAAGCATTAACATCCCCAGTTGTAAAAAAAGTTTGGCGATACTTTTCCAAATTAAAGCCACAATTTGAACAAATATTATCTTTTTCAAGAACCGGTTGATGACAATTTGGGCAGTTTTTTAGCATCTTTCTCAATCTTTCTAGTCAGCTATTATAGAAAAAGCCTGGAACAATCGTCCCAGACTTTTTCTTAGGATAAGTATATTTTACCCACCATATTTATTTTTTTCAAATGCTGTTAAATTATTTATTCTTTTTCTTACCCCAATGCATATCAATGCCTTCATAAGTTAATTTTACTCCAACTGAAAGCGTAATAGGTAAGATCAAGACTAAAATTAATAAACCTACGATAACAGTTAAGGCAACTTCAATTAATGTTGGGATGCCTGATGGAATCAAAGCAGCAAACGTACCACCCAAAATGACAACCGCTGAAATAACGACTGTTCCGATAATTCCAGATGCGGTTAAGATTCTTTGACTTGGAGTCATACCTTGGCCATCAAGTTCTCTATAGCGAGTCATGAGGAAGATACTATAGTCAACACCTAAAGCAATCAACATAATGAAGCTGAAGAATGGCGTATTCCAAGTTAATTGACTTCTACCAAGAACCGCTTGAACGATCCATTGGTTAATTGACAATGAGCATAAGTAGGCAATTAACAAAGTACCCATAATATATACTGGTTGCAATAATGAACGAGTTACAAAGATCAAAGCAAAAGTGATACCGATCAACATAATTGCTGCCGTTCTAATAAAGTCACCATTAGCCACATTCTTAGTATCTTCAATCTTAGAACTTTGGCCACCCATTACCACCTTAGCATTACCAAGAATAGTACCTTGAAGCGACTTTCTTGCCATAGCACTTAATTCTTGTGAACGTTTAGTTGCTTCAGGTGCACTTGGATTCGAATTAAAGACGATAATAATTTGCGCTGACTTCTTATCAGGACTCAAGTAAACCTTTATTGATTTTTGGAAGTCCTTGTCTTTCATGAATTCTTTTGGAATATAGAACGTCTTTGAAGCGGCTGAATCTTGTAAACCTCTTAAGTAAGAACCACCTTGACCTAAGCCGTTATTAGCTTCGTTTAAACCATTGGTTAAGGCAGGCATACTACTTGCTAAGCTTTGAGCACCGCTAGTTAATTTACTTGCTCCGGCTGCTCCTTGTGCAATACCGCTATTCAATTGGTTAGCGCCGTTAGCTAAGCTACCTAAACCTGTTGCAAGTGTTCCTGCACCTGTGTTCAACTTGTTGGCACCTGCATCTAAACTATTAAGTCCAGTTGTAAATTGACCAACGCCTGAATTTAAGCTGTTTGCACCATTTGCTAGACTGCCTAAGCCAGTTGCAAGTGTTCCTGCACCTGTATTCAACTTATTAGCTCCGGCTTGAAGTTTGCTTGCTCCAGCTGCTCCGGAAGCTGCAGCAGTTTGCACTTGAGCCAAACCGGAACTTAATTTATTAAGTGCAGTAGCTGCTCCAGGAAGGGCTTGGTTTGAAGCCGTTGCTAAAGTTTTAACAGCTTGTTGCAGTTGACTTACTTGACTTGTAAGACTTGATAAGTTGTTGCCAGCACCTGCATTAGCACTTGCACTTGAACCAGCTTCAGCCATTGCAGATTGCATTGAAGCATTAGCTGCTTGAGCAATTGCTTGCTTTTGAGTTGGGGTCAAGCCAGACATTTGATTGATTCGACTTGCAAAGTCACTACTATAGGCACTTGCAATCTTAGCCATTTTGCTAGTCTCTTGAGCTTTAATTGAAGCCTGTAAATTATTCATTTGACTAGTTAAACCGCTAATATCCAACCCACTAACTTGTTGATTTAATTGTTGAATACCATCATTAATTTGTGGCAGTGCAGTTTCTAATTGACTTAATTGTGCCTTATTAGCAGATGACATTTGTCCTGCTAACTGGGTATTTAATTTATTCAAGCCAGCTACTAATTGTGCCGTACCAGTAGCTAAACTAGAAGCGCCTGTCTGCAAACTACCTGCTCCAGCCTGAAGTTTATTTGCACCGCTTGCTAGTGAACTTGAGCCTGTCGATAAGCCATTAGCTCCGGCTTGAAGTTTGGCAATTCCTCCTACCAAGCCAAGCGTACCCGTTTGCAAACTGCCTGCACCAGCTTGTAATTTATTTGCGCCACTTGCTAAGCTTGATGCTCCAGTTTGAAGTTGCGCTGTTCCACTTTGCAAACTTTGAGCGCCAGTAGCTAACTGTTGAGCACCATTGGTTGCCTTTTGACTACCTTTGCTTAACTTATCAAGACCAGTTCTAACTTGATCAACTCCATCATTGACCGTACCTAATTGGTTATCAACATATAACTTGTCAATTGCTTCACCATAAGGTTCAGTTACTGAAGTTACGAATGAAACATCATCAGACTTCTGCAATTGCTTAGTCAATTGATCGATCAATCTCAAATTAGCTTCATTATCTAAACGATGCTTACTCTTAATGTACAAGTATGATGGTTCAGCCATTCCCTTAGAGAAGTGTTTTTGAACAACTAAAAATCCTGCTTTAGCTGGAACGTCATTAGCAATTTCATCTGTATCATCGTAGTTCAAGCTACCTGAGTACATCATCATAAATGGCGCTACGACTACTCCAAGTACAACCAAATAAATAATTGGATGTCTCAAAGTTGACTTAGAAATTCCGTGCCAAAGCTTATCTTCAGTTTCACCAGTAAATTTCTTAACTGGCCAAAACATTTTTTCACCAAGCGTAGCCATAAAAAATGGGTTCAATGTCAGTAGCACTAGTAGTAATACTGCAACACCCACAGCTACACCCACAGCTGATTGATAAATAGAGAAGTTAGCTAAACTTAATGCAGTAAATCCAATTAAAATGGAACTTCCTGAGTAAAGAATCGTTTTTCCGGCATTCTTTAAGGCATCATTCATCGCCTCATATTTATTCATGCTCTTACCTAAATTCTCTTTGAATTTATCATAGAGCAAAATATTATAGTCGGTACCAATTCCAAAGAGCACAATAACCATGAAAACTTGAGTGAAGTTTGAGAATGGGAAGTTAGCACTTTGGACTAAATTGGTAACGATTGAGAATGATGTTAAGAACGAAACTCCAACTGTTAACAATGAAATAAGTGGCACAATTGGTGACTTAAAGACAATTATCAATACGATAAAGATAAAGACAACGGTAATAGCTTCAGTCTTTTTGATACCTTCTTGAATTGATTGAGAAAAGGCATTTTCCAAAATATCAGCACCAGTAACGTAAGTCTTGACGCCACTAGTTTTCGCCGCTTGATTAATTTCAGATTCAACATCTGCAATTCGGCCATGGCTCTTTGCAATATTTAATTGCATCACCCATGTTGTACCATCTTTAGATTGTAATTTCTTTCTAGTAGCAATGTTATCATCAGGAGCCAAGACATCAGTAATACCATATTTAGATTTATGATCTTTAAACTTATTGATAGTATTATTGATTTCAGCTTTATCATCAGCACTTAATTTGCCGTGTTCTTTGTTAAAAACAATTGCGACTTCATAAGTGTTTTTCTTTTTCTTACCCCAATCTGCTTGAATGGTCTTGGCAACTTCACTTTCAACATTCTTTGGTAAAGAAATTGTTGAGTGTTCACTTGTCAAATGACCAATATTTGGTAAAGCAAAGACCGAGATAAGCAGAATAAGTATCCATGCAATTAAAGAAAATACATGATTTTTGATAAACTTCTGCACTTTAAAATCCTCCACTCACTAAAGTTAAATACCTGCTGGCTGAACCAAGCGCAAAATCATCTTATGATAATTTTCATTCGCTTCTTCAGCGCTCTCATCTGTAAATGCTAGGCCTTTATCCAAAAAGACATATCCGAGAACTGCGCCGACTAGGACATGAAACGATGGCGCATTGTCTGATCTTAAATTAAGCTTCTCACCCAGCTCAAAAATGTTAGCAATTTCCTGTGTAATCGCATCTTCATGGGAATAATCATTCAAATGATAAAGGATACTAAAAATAGTGGGATCCTTTAACAGAAAATCACGTACAATGTCTGCAAATTTCAATAATGCAGCTTCACCTGATAATCCCAAAAGATTATTAACTAATTCTTGGTGAAGTTCTTTTATACGACTAGCACCAACTAGCGATAGCAATTGATGTCGGCCCGAGACGTAATGATATAGCGATTGCGAGCGCACACCTAAGGCTTTTGCTAAGTTGGGCATAGTCATTTCTGATAATCCACGATCTGCAATTAACTCACTGGCTTTTGCAATCACTTTATCTAAATCTAGACTTCGTTTTTGCGCCATTGTTTAGCCTCCTATTTTCTAGCATGTAAATAATATATCACTACACATTGAAGAATACAATCTACAATGTGTAAATTATTCAAAAAAATAAAAAATAAGCGTTTTTCTAACGCTTATTTTGCAAACCATTTATTTACAGCTTCCCCTAATTTAGCAAATTTCGTATTTGTGTTAGACCAGACAGAAATAGCGTATGATTTGCCGTTTGTCTGAACAATAGCAATCTCCGCATTACTATCGCCTATTCCATAAATTGTACCTGATAATTTGCTTGTCAATTTAATTTTAGGATTATGCATAGCCGCTAAAACTCGATAGGCATACTCCTTTTTTACTACCTGTCCTTGATAAAGAGCAAGTACCGCTTTATTCAGATCCTCTGCTGTGGTCTCTCCAACCGTATTCGCAGTAAACTTCCCTTTCAAACTTGTCTGTTTAGTTCCTGTAGCTTGAATTATTTGCGCTACTTGTTTTGAGCCAATTGTTCTAAGCAAAGCATTAGCAGCTGTCTTACTTCCTTGCATCATTGCCTGACGCAAATATGCTAATCCATATTGAATATTTACTTGAAGCATTTGATCATTTTTAGCATGATCGGCTTTAGAAATTTTAACAACAGTTGAAGCTCTTAACTTACCTTTTTGCTCTTCTCTATACAAAGCAAGTAAGATGAAGAATCTCATAATTTGATCAACTTTGTGCACGCGATTGCTATTTGCTACTTTCGCAAATCGCTTAGAATTATTTAGATCTTGAACCACTACTTGATAACTATCGTTGCTCCCCATAGCTTTAGTTATTGCTGTAGCTAAATCGGTTTGACTTCCTTTAACGATAGAAACCTTGCGATTAAATTCCGCAGTTTCGATTTTAGGCGCTTTAGGTTCATGCTGCTTTTTACTAGGAGCTTTTGCCTTACGTTGGATCTTGGGCTCAATTACTTTAACAGTTGCTGTTTCATTCCGCTTCATACTTGCTGAATAAAGCATAAATGCGAAAAAAGTTACCAGTAAGGATCTAATGAATATTTTATTTTTCATTTACACACTACCTGATTAAAAGAAATGATGCTTTCGCATTAATATTACTAACCATCCCATTAATACCACCATGATGATAACAACAATAATCCAATCAAATGAACTATGCGCAATTGGTAAAGCCACATTCATGCCGTAAAAACCAGTTAGAATCGTTGGAATTGTTAACACAATCGACCAAACCGTCAAAAACTTCATCGTATCGTTCAAATTGTTATTCATCATATTATTTGATGTTGCAGCAAGGGTCTTGGTTACTTGGTGAGATATTTGAACCATTTCTGCAGACTGATTCGATTCAATTAAAACATCATCAAGGCGTTCTCGAGCAGTTTTAGTAAATTCAAGTTGTGAATGATCCAAACTGTGAAGCATCATTAAGTCTGTTTGAATTGAGCTCGAGAGGTAAACCAGACTCTTTTCAATGTTAGATAATTCTACAAGATCCTTATTATCGATTTCATCAGATAATTTTTGATCTAAGCCATTACGCTCAACGTCTAACTGAGTAACTGCTCGTTGGAAATATTGTGAAGAATAAAGCAAAAAAATCATCAATAATTCAGTTACATCAGATGCTTCTGCTAAGCGATCGCGCATTCTTCGATCATTGAATTCATCAAAAATATAACTGGTTGATTCAGTGTGGAAAGTAAAAATATTTTCACCGACAACCAAAAAAGTAATAGGATGTGCTGTAAAATGCTTAATTGAATTTGTTGGCCAGATGGGAACGTCATAAACCAGCAAATGACTTTTAGTATGAACATCGTAATCGTAGTGAGGACGTTCATGACGGTCAGAAATATATGAGATAATATCAGGTGTTAAGTTAAACTCATCTTGCAGTTTATTACTATCCTGTTCACTTAAATTACTAATATCAAACCATTTATATTTCGTTTTCTTAGGAAACGTTTGTTGTTTAATCAATTAGCTCACCCCTAGTCCAATTTTATTCCGCTAATTTATCTTACCATTTTAAAGAAAACAAAAGAAGTTGAGAATTATACAATCTCAACTTCTTTTTAAATTTATTGCTATTTAGTTTTATTGCTTCCAAGCTGCATCAAATTTTGACTTGCCAGCGTTAATTGCGTTGTTTACATCTTGATGCTTTTGCGCAGCTGAAAGAATGTTTTGCATAATGGTGTTTAATTCACCGTATGCAGCGTTAGAGTTCTTTTCAACAGGAACACTGTAAAGATTCTTCATAGCACCTTCAAGTTTTGCAGGCAACTTAATGTTTGAATTATTCTTGTATTCGCTTGAAGTTACAACATCATTGTTTACAGGAATGTAACCTGTAGCGTTTGCCCAAGTAAGTTGGCTTGACTTAGATACTAAGAACTTCATGTACATAAATGCAGCAGCCTTTTGATCTGCAGATGCATGCTTGAACATGTAAATATCAGTACCTTGTTGCATAGTGTACTTACCAGGACGAGCAGCTACTTCGTAATCAAACTTCTTGCCAACACCTTGCTTTACGAAGCCTTCACCAGCTGAAGTACCAATAAACATTGCTACCTTTTCGTTAGCAAATGGTCCTGACAAGTACATGTCTGAACCAGCTACTCTGAAGTAACCATTCTTAACACCATCAGCGTAGTAGTTAATAACTTTCTTTGAAGTTGCATCGCTAAAGTTGATCTTTTGGCTAAAATCAACGCCTTCGTTCTTCACACCTAAAACATAGTAGTTAGATAATGAGTCAAAACCAGCACCAACAACCTTGTGGTTACTCTTTTCGTAGATAGTCTTAGCAGCATCCTTCAATTCTTCCATAGTAGTTGGAACTTTCTTGATGCCATACTTCTTAAACATATCTGCATTGTAAGTCAAAGTTTCAATTGACTTGTTAAATGGAATACCGTATTGAGTACCCTTAATTTGAGCACCATCTAACAATTCAGTTCTAATGTTTGACTTCTCTGCACTACCCCAACCAACATTAGAATCATTAATGTATGGAGTCAAATCAACTAACATCTTGTTTTGTGCAGCATTCCAAAGCCAACCTGGATATGCTTGAGTAATAGTTGGCAAACTGTTTGGTGATTGCAAAGTTGAGTTAATCTTAGCTTGCAAATCCTTGTAAGCACCTTGGTTTTCCAACTTAATAGTAATCTTTGGGTTCTTCTTTTCAAAGTCTTTAGTCAACTTCTTCAAAGTATCTTGTTGAACCCCAGTCATACCATGCCAAAAAACAACTGTAGTCTTCTTAGTAATCTTTGATGGAATCTTGTCAGATGAACTTGATGATGAGCTGTTTCCATTATTATTTGAACAAGCTGCAAGTCCCATCAATGCTAAACCAGCTACTGCTGTCATAGCAATTTTTCTACTAAACTTCATTTGGATATCCTCCCAAAAAATAAAACTAAACAACAATTTTTTGATTTTCTAAAGCGTGATGGTTTGTCCACGCTTTGGTAAAATCCGTTCACCAAATGGGTTCTCTTCCAGTTCCGGATGCAATGTGTGCACCGGTACCAAAATAACTGGCTGAACCTCAGCAATAATCTGTTGCAGTTCTTTTTCATCTGCGTGTCCTGAGCAACGCAGTGCTAAGAACTCAACGCCTATCTCAGCAAATTTATCAACAAAAGGTCGATATGCTGGATCGAAATCACCAAGTGGTTCTGCATTCGAGTGAATGTAAAGCCCACCTTTTTGAAGTCGATCAAATTCTCCAACTGCTTGCCAGAGGTATTCATGATCATCAGCTAATAGAGCATCATACGATACTTCTAACTCAGGTTTTAGATCAGAGAATATTGCTTCCCCTGGCAAGTAATAATATGGATAGTCCTTATCAAGACTACTCTTAAGCAAATGCGCTCTTTTAGCGTGGAGAACTACTTTTCTTGGAGAATCACTAATAATTCTGAGTAGGCGCTCCACATTTGTTGGATATGTATTGAAAGTGATTTGTCTAGCTGGATTATCCTCTTGCAATTTAACAATCCGCTCTGTCAGCTCAACTTCATTTCTCGGACCAGTAAATTCTTCACTACTTTCTGAATTTTGGTCATTTTTGCGTTCTGGCCAAGAAACACCAGTACCTTCAATTATGAATAAATCCGCATTCTTCGCAGCTTGCAAATATTCATGAACTTGATCTGGATGATAACCGTGCAAGCGAATATCACCGGTAAAAGCAATTTTCTTATCAGGTGTTCTTACAATTAATCCAGTAGCTCCATAAGCGTCATGATCGCTTGGCCAAACTTCAAGCTCAATATCGCCTACCTGAATTGGTTCGCGATATTTAGCTGCAATGATCGGTCTAGTATAAGTTTTATCATGACCTGCTGCAGGCAATAAGAAATCGCCTTTTTCATTTAAAGTTGGCAATAAATGAGCGGTATTAGGGCCGGCATAAAGCGGTATCTCAGGAGCCAACAAGTTCAGTGCCTTGCTGTGGTCTAAATGTAGGTGTGAAATGTAGGCAGCTGCATGTTCAAACTTATTGTGGTCAATTTCTTTTCCGGTTACTTTGGGATCATAGAAATTAGGTACATCCCCAATTAATTCATATTTCAACAAAGTAGCGAAATCTTCATCTTCAAGGCTTAAGCCTAATTCAGGTCGATATACTTCTCCTAAATCGAACAGTACATGTGACTTACTATAGGCAACCTCGATCATAGGACCACCAATTGTCGTTAAGCCATTGTAAAAAGTAACAGTAGTCTTATCCCTTAAGGTCATTTCTTACAACTCCTCGAATAATTTGCTTTCTAAAGATAAAGTAAAGAATCAAAATTGGCAAAACAGTTAAAGTTGCTGCTGCTAATTGCAATTGCGTTTCACTACCAGCATCAGACGCAAAGGCAGTCAAACCATTATTCAAAAGCCGCATGCTGTCCTCATTAGTTACCAATAATGGCCATAGGAATGAGTTCCATCCAGAAATGAAACTTAATAGTCCTACCGTAAATAATCCACCACGGGACATAGGTACTAAAATCTTCCAAATGTATTCCCAATCGCTAGCACCATCAATCATTGATGCCTTATAGATCGTTGGAGAAATTGAACCAAAATAACTTTGTAAATAGTACATATAGAAAATTGAAGTTAAGAATGGCAAAACCAAACCAATATAAGTATTCAATAATCCTAGTTGAGCAATTGTGTTGTAGTTAGTAAAAATGATAGCTTCCCCGGGTACCATTAACAATGAAAGTAATACTACTTGAACAATTCCTTTTCCTTTAAAGCGCAAGTTAACCATCGCAAAAGCGCCCAATAAGGAATTAAACAAACTTACGATCGTAGTTACACTCGCAGTTAGTAAGGTGTTAAAGAAATATCTTGCAAATGGAGCCTGGGCAAAGACTCTAGCATAGTTTGACCATTGTGGTTTGCTTGGCCAAAGTGTAGGTGGAATCTTCGTCGTTTCTTGGAACGACATCAAACCACCAAGAATCATGTAAATAAATGGATAAACGGTAATAATCGCAAAGATTGCAAGGATCAGATAGGCTACGATTACTCCAATACGAAATTTCTTCATCCTATTGTCCTCCAATCTTCTTCATCATTTTACGTTGTAAGAATGTTACAAATAAAATTATTAAGAATAATACAACAGTTGCGGCCATAGCTACACCAGGAGTTCCTACGATTTGGAACTTGTTATAAATGTAGAACACTGCAGTTGAGGCTGAATTACCTACACCAGCTTGACCATTAAATAAGGCATAAACTGAAGTATAGATCTTGAAGGCAGCAATGATATTCATTGTGAGCAAAAACGCTAACGTTGGTACTAATTGTGGCATGGTAATCCGCCAAAACTTTTCACGACTGTTAGCACCATACATATCAGCAATCGTGTAGTAGTTAGGATCAATATTTCTCAACGCACCCATCAAAATTACGATATTGAAGGCTAATGAAGTCCAAATACCGAATAAAATAATCGTTGTTAAGGACATTGATGGATCATCAATCCAGTTAGGAGCAGGTAAGTGAAATGCACGCAAAATGAAATTCAACATACCGTATTCACCATTAAAGATATAACGGAAAACAATACCAATCGCAATTGTTGAAGTAACGTAAGGCATAAAGAAAGTCGTTTCAAATAACGATTTATGCTTTACTTTACTGAAAATCAACCACGCTAGCATCACAGAAATTGCTAAAGCCACTGGAACTGAGATCAAGGCATAAAGCAAAGTATTTTTAATAGCTAGCCAGAACTCTGGATCACTAAAGATGTATTGATAGTTACCCAATCCATTCCATGAAAGTGAAATCAATGATCCACTCTGGAAACTCATCACAAACGCTCTAAGAATTGGATAAATACTAAAGAAGGTAACAAAGAATAAGGTAGGAGCTAAAAATAGCCAAGCCTTGGTTTGATTCTGTTTCATTAGTAAACACGCTCTCCTTCTGGAGTAAATAGGAATACTCGATCTAAGCGCATCTTCAACGCAACCTTATCGCCAGCTTTAATTGGCACTTCAAGGTTAACCAAAGAACGAGTTTGTACAGCTTCATGATCGAATTTCAAAATTCGTTCACGACCGATCAATTCCACATCCTTAATCTCTGCTTCAAAATGACCATTTTCATCTGGTTGAATGTTTTCAGGACGAACAGATAAAATATACTGTCCATCAGAAATTTCTCGTTTGAAACGACTATTATCAAAGTCATCTAAATTAAGTTCAAAATCTGAACCGATTACTTTGCCGTCTTTAATTTCAACTTTGAAATTATCAATTACAGGATTACCAACAAAGTTAGCTACAAAGTAATTATTTGGTTCTAGATAAAAGTTTTGACCTAAGTCATCTTGTTGGATCACACCATCGTTAAAGAGAATAATTTCATCCCCAATTGACAATGCCTCTTCTTGATCGTGGGTAACAAACAAAGTAGTAATACCCACTTTCTTAACTAATGCCCGAATTTCTTCACGAATTTTCAATCTTAAACGAGCATCGAGGTTACTCAATGGTTCGTCCATCAATAAGATTTTAGGTTCTTGAACTAACGCACGAGCAATGGCAACACGCTGTTGTTGACCACCTGAAAGGCTACCTGGTTTTTGATTAGCAAATTCCGTAATTTGCGTCAAATCCATGTACTTTCGAGCTACCTTTTCAGCTTCTTCTTTTGACTTCTTGTTCTTACCGACGGTCAAAGGAAACATAACATTTTGCAAAACCGTCATATGAGGATATAAAGCGTAGTTTTGAAAAACATAACCAATTTGACGATCTTTTGGTTCAGTTTTAACAACTGACTTACCATCAAATAAAATATCTCCGCTTGTTGGGAAAAGTAACCCAGCCAACATGTTAAGAATCGTTGTTTTACCACAACCAGAAGGACCTAATAAACATACTAGATCTCCCTTCTTAACTGAGAAGCTAACGTTCTTGATAGCTTCATAACCATTATCATAAACCTTGCGAAGATTCTTTACTTCAACAAATTTTTCATTATTCATAAGTCTATGCACCACTATATCTTGATATTAGTTTTGTATTTCTTTTATTAATTTTATGATATTATTCGAAAAATCACAAATATTTCGTCACAAAAAATTCGTACTTTTCTGTTCAATTTGGTTTTTATTTGCAAATATTTTTTATTTTTAATGAAACAACATTAATCATATAGAAAATATCTGCTATTTCATTCGGTTTTTCAACATCTTGTGGTTAAAGTGCTTCACTATATAACAACAAAGCCGTATCTATTCAGTCACAGATAACTCACGATTACGCTTAGCCCGTCCATTATTATAATCAAACACATAACCAGGTTGAACATTGAATAAATAAACATTAAAGTTCAAACTTCCATCCGTAGAAATTGCTTGCAAATTAATGCCACGAGCCATCAATTCATCTCCACGAAAAATCGGCGTTGCCTGATAGATCACTTTCTTATTAGCCCGCAAAGCATTTCTTACCTTGCTTTCAAAAATCGTTTGGATTTTTTGATTGGAAAAGGCCGATTGTGTAAATAAATTCTTAGGATTGTTTTGATCTCCTGACTGATTCTTAGGATTATATTTTCCATTTTGATCAATTCCAGCTGAAACAGAATATGCAATTAAATGGCCACGATTATAAATTTGCTCACCATTTCTACGGTTATAGTGCCAAGCTGTTGGCTCCACAAATTGCCGTACCCGCAAACTATCATTAGCAACATTGCGTTTTTCAAGAAAGGCTGTATTAGAACTTGATGTTCGATTCAAGCGATCCAATTTTGAATAAATCACATAATTACTCTTCCAAGCGCTTTTAATCAAAGTCGAACGATTATGATTTACCGTCATATAGCCCTTTTGTCCGCTCTTAAAATCAATTGTGGCTAATTTTTGATAGTCGCTCTTCGATAATCCGCCATAGCTATTGTTTCCTGTCTTAGCAGTTGAAACCACATTATCGGCACTATTTCCGGTTAATTCATTGGTTAAGGTATTAACCGTACTTGGCAAATCGCCACCAGACTTAAGCCAAATCATGAAAAAAGCCGCAATTAATACGGCTACAGAATAGATTCCACCTTGCTTTTTCTTACTACGACTTTTTTTCGACATTATGTTCCTTTCTTCTAACTTCTTGCCCAATCATCCAGCATCCCTAAGAAAAACGTCTCCGTGAGCTTCTTAACCTTGCTACCTGAATGTTGCAATTCCTTAATTTGGGTATTTAATTCATCTTTACTGAAAAAATTCCGATCATTAACAATCACATAATTAGTATCAAAAGCTAGCTCGTCCTGAGCTTCTCCTGATAAATTATTTATCATCAAGTTTACATCTGTAAGATCTAATTCTAAATCGTTGGCCAATAAAATTTTCTTATTGCTAATTGGATTGAACCTACCTAATTGCCATATAGGCAATGGCTTACTAGTTAAGTCAAAGTTCTTAATGCTTGCCTGGGCCTTATGTAACACTTCAGGCGAAAAGTACTTGGCAAAATCTTGATAAACCTTAATGGTGTCTAATGAATCATCAAGCCCACGGTGTTGCTCAACTTGAGCTATTCCTGAGCGCTTCATAACATCAAGCAAACGATTATGTTGCCCTGGGTAATAAGCACGTGCTAGCCGCAAGACATCAATGTAATCGTTAGCCAATCTTGGCTCATGATATTTTTCAACCAAATCATAGGTAAAATTCAAATCGAAATTGACATTATAGCCGGCAATCAAGTCATCACCAATAAATTCACGAAATTCATGAATTGCTTGCTCTGCAGGAATTCCTTCAGCTAAGATTTTCTCCTTAGTAATACCGTTTAACTTGGTAATGAAGGCCGGAACTTTATTGTTTTTAGGATCTATTACTAAGTTGCTGTAAGTATCAACAACTTCTCCCCCTCTAACCTTAACCGCACCAAATTCCGTAATGCGATCGCGATACGTACTCAATCCGGTAGTTTCAATATCGATCATCGTGTAATCATCAAAAAAGCCAACGCGTTCACGACCTTTTTGACGTAATTTATCTTGGGCACCGGGAACTTGTAAAACCCCATTTGAAATTACAATACTCATTTTTCTTCCTTAACTAATTTTGCTAGTAATTCTTTTGGATCTGAAGCTTCGCTATATGAACGTTTTTGGAGGTTATCTGGTAATGCACTTGCTTCCAAATCGCAACTAATAAAGTGCCAAGTAGAAAATTGTTGTACTAAATTGATCACTGGCGCCACTAATTGGGGGCTCAGAACATCTACCCCTAATTGCAAGACTACTAAATTAACCTTTTCATTATTAGTAATAAACCAACGAAAATCATGATTAGCATCTGTATCTGGAAAAAAGTTGCTATTAAGAGGCATGTGAAGCTCTAACTCTTTACCACACACTGTACACTTAGGCACTTTTCCATTGCCAGCAACAAACTGCTTTACAGTTTCTAGATCATCAGTATTACCATGATTGATTCCGCTAGAGCATTGTGTTTTAGTCCAATCGCCGAAAATGTTAAAAATTCTTTTTTTAGCAAAGCCCGCTTGTTCAAATAAATGCGCAAAACTACTATTGGCAATAAAATATGGCTTATCAGCTAAAACTGCCTGTAATTGTTCCATTTGATGACTAGGCTGGTAACTTAAAGTGTAGCGCTGAATCAAATCCGACCAAAAAGCCCATTTGTCTTCCCAAGAAAGCGGAGCTTCAAGAGCGTTACCAATATTATTGGCTTTAGTTTTTTTTGCCCATTTAGGAAACTCCTGGGTAAAACCTTCACTAAGAATATCTAACCCTTCATAATTAGCATATCGATTACCAGCAGTAACAATTATTGCATCTGCCGCTTTCAACCAATTTTTAGCTTGTTCAATTGTTGCCATGAATCTTCTTTTTTCCTTTCTTGTAACTTGTTAATAATAAGTTACCTCGCCAATACTCACCCAAAAAGATTTGACCGATGTTTTCATAACCGGCAGCCTTGATTTTTTCGTCAAGCCAGCTTTCATCATGCTTAATTAATTCAAGCACATCATAATTAATCTGCCCATCACTAATCAATGGAAAACGAATATTCCTTTGATCATTTTCAATGATTGTCAATTGGCCATTTCTTTCAAAAATGCAATTTTTAATTTGCGTAACTGAATAAATGCCATTGCTCCGCAATTTAAACATCAGTTCGTTAGCAGTTATTCCTGCTCGCATACAATTTTCTACCAAAATATGACCATTCTTAATAACTTGAACTGGCTTTCCATCGATGACGGTACGAATGATCTGACTATGATCACGGGCAAATTTCAGAATGAAAACTACTAACGTCCAAACAATCAGAACCAGCATAAATTGTAAAGTGGTAATATTAGGGTTATACAGCACGCCACCAATAATCCCACCTAAGACATAATTCTGAAGTTGATCAAGAGCTGTACTTGGAGCTAGATTGCTTTTTCCAAATAAATTAATTTGGATAATAAAGGTTAAAAGGCCTAAAGCAAGTTTGATAAACAGTTGAACATAATTTAATTGAATCAATTTTTCACCTCGACACGATGATCAATTACATGAGCTTGTGACAAAGTGTAGGTATTATTGTCAGTACTCAAATGTAATTGATAATCTATATTCTTAGATTCGATGCGAACAATCATCCCATCTTGTAAAATTTCAGAATTAACCAAAACATCAGAAGTAGGTACTTCCTCGTCTTTGGCAACTGATTTAATAAAGGGCACGATCTGTGTCGTTTGTGAACGCTGATTGTTGATCTTCAAATACTTTTGATATTGAGTCCCTGCAAAAAGCAATAAAAACAGTAGCGCAATAATTCCTAAATCGCGATACCTAGTTGCGAAACGATCATGAATATATAAAATTGCAAATATCAGCATTGCTCCTAAAGCAATTAGCATCAAAATCGTTAAGGTCAACTGATCTTCACTACGATGTTCAACTATATATTTTAATGTATAAAAAGTCATATTACCTTGTTAACGGAGTTTCATCCCTTCGATCATTTAACTCTAAATGAGTCTGCACTATCGTCGTTAAGGTTTTAGCAAGAAGCACCATATTTTCTACGCTGACATATTCATAACGGCCATGGAAGTTGGCGCCACCATTAAACAAATTAGGCGTTGGAATGCCTTTTTGACTAATAAAGTCACCATCAGTACCTCCACGAAAGGCGATATGATGGATTGGCAACCCCATCTTTTCATATGCATGATGTACTAAATTTACCACATAAGGATGTGCCTTAATCACATCTCCTGGAGACAGGTATTGATCATGTATTTCCAGTTTAACTCTATCTTCACCGTAACGTTGATTGAACTGTGCCACTAAGCTCTTGATTAACGCTTTATTTTGTTTAAATCCAGCAGTATCAAAATCACGAATAATCAATTCTACTCTAGCATGATCAACATTGCCTTCATTGCTCAAAACTAGGATATAGCCTTGATAGCCACGACTTTTTTCTGGAACAAAATCCTCTGGCAAGAGACTTACAAATTTGCTTGCCATCAATGTAGCATTAACCATCAAGCCATATGCTTCACCTGGATGAACAACGGTACCATAAAAATCAATTGTTGCAGCTGCAGCATTAAAAGTTTCATAAGTAATGTCGCCAGGATCACCATTATCCAAAGTATAAGCAAATTCAACTGGGAAGCGACTAACGTCAAATCGTTTAGCTCCCTGACCAATTTCTTCATCAGGTCCAAAGGCTAGCCAAATTTCACCATGTTCAACCTCAGGATTTTCTTGAAGATACTTAGCCATTCCTAATAAACCAGCAATTCCAGCTTTATCATCAGCTCCAAGCAACGTATCGCCAGAAGCAGTAATCAAAGTATGGCCAATCACTTTTTTCAAAGAAGGAAATTCCGCACTTGATAAGTGATAGCCATGTCCTAATTCAATCGTTTGTCCATCATAGTCTGGATGAACTTGAGGCTGAATGTTTTCCGCATTGAAATCTGCAGTATCAACATGAGCTACAAAACCAATGGCACTAACTTTTTTTGTCGTATTGGCTGGAATTTTGCCAACGACATAAGCATCTTTTTCAGAATATGAGACTTGTTCTAATCCTAGATGCTCAAGTTCATGAAGCAATTCCTTCAGCAAAACTACCTGTCCTGGAGTAGTGGGAATTGCGGTACTGTGTTCATCAGCACGAGTATTCATTTTTGCATAAGCAACGAACTTGTCTTTAATGTAATCAAAATCATAATTTGTCATAAATATGCCTCACTTTCAAAGGTTTATTTAGCATTATAGATTAAAATTACTTAAGAAAAAAGCTTTTATATTCTTTGATCAAGCCTAAATTTGATGTTTGGCAGTCAGTGCTTTGACAGCAGCTCTAACTTGTTCCATCACTTCTGCATCTTCAGGATGGGTTAAAACTGCGATTATCAAGCAAGCTACTTCCTGTACATCTTCTTCTTTGAAACCACGGCTGGTTACGGCAG
Source organism: Lactobacillus gigeriorum DSM 23908 = CRBIP 24.85 (assembly GCF_000296855.1). Lineage (GTDB taxonomy): Bacteria > Bacillota > Bacilli > Lactobacillales > Lactobacillaceae > Lactobacillus > Lactobacillus gigeriorum. The sequence continues at coordinate 24,155 of NZ_CAKC01000040.1, forward strand.
GCGTTCCAATCCGTAAACCACTAGTAATAAATGGGCTACGGGGATCATTTGGAATGGCTTCTTTATTCGTCGTGATATTTACTTCATCGAGCAATTGTTGCGCTTGTTTTCCAGTAACTCCAGTTTTAGTCAAATCTAAAATCAACAAGTGATTATCAGTTCCACCTGAAATTAAATCGATAGCATCAGAGGCTACAAATACTTCTTCCATTGCTTTAGCGTTTTTTACAACTTGATCAATGTAAGCAGTAAATTGTGGCTGCAAGTCCTCATAAAAAGCCTGGGCCTTAGCAGCAATCACATGCTCTAAGGGACCGCCTTGAATTCCAGGGAAAAGAGCAGAATTAATCTTTTTAGCAATTTCTGCATCATTAGTTAAAATCATCCCGCCTCGAGGTCCTCTTAAAGTCTTGTGCGTTGTCGTCGTAACCACATCAGCATATGGTAATGGACTAGGATGAGCGCCAGTAGCCACTAAGCCCGCAATATGTGCCATATCTACCATTAGATAAGCACCAACTTCATCAGCAATTTCACGGAACTTTTGCCAATCAATAATTCGACTATAAGCTGAAGCTCCGGCAATAATCAATTTTGGCTTAATCTCATGCGCTTGCATGCGAATTTGATCAAAATTAAGCAATTGCGTTTCAGGATCAAGTTCGTAACTATATGATTGATAGTTCTTGCCACTGAAGTTAACTTTTGCACCATGGGTCAAGTGACCACCAGCATCCATCCCCATTCCTAAGATCACATCGCCTGGTTGAAGTAAAGCTTGATAGACAGTCATGTTAGCTTGTGATCCCGAGTGTGGTTGCACATTAGCAAATTTAGCATCAAAAAGCTGCTTAGCATAATCGATCGCCAACTGCTCGACTTGATCAATATATTGACAGCCCCCATAGTAACGTTTTCCTGGATAGCCTTCAGCATACTTATTAGTCAAAACCGATCCTTGTGCTTCACGCACCACATCAGAAACAATATTTTCAGATGCAATTAATTCGATCGTATCTTCTTGACGCAATTCTTCTTGGTTAATTGCTTGCCATAATTCCGGTGATTTTTCAGCATATTTCATTTTTTTGCCCCCTTAGAGATGATAATCTTTCTCTACTATTATACTGAAGAACAATAAAAAAAATCCAAGACTAAAGCAAATTAGTCTTGGATTTAATTATTTGCCTAATTAATCATGGTATGATGCACCACTAGTTGCATCATCAGGTTCAGGCTTAACTTCTTCCTTCTTTTCTTCAAGTTCAGCCTTAGTTGAAGCACCAGTTTGCGCATCAGGATCAGAATTACGACGGTAAGTAGCACCAGTAGTTGCGTCCTCGTCAATTACCAATTTTTGACCAGTTGTTTCGCAGAAGTACTTCACAAATGGATATAAGTCTTGAACCCATTCGTAGATTCCTACATAGTTACCTTCATCATCTTCTACTCGGTGGTAGTAGTGCAACACTAATTCTTTAAGGTTTCCAGTAGGAACTGGCATCCAAACATCGTCATGACCGCCTTCCTTAGTCCGAAGTGCGTAAACAACTTTCTTAGCATTAGGAATAACGTCACGAACGTCTGGGTGAATAGCGCCCATGGTATCCCCAACTTGCGCAGGTACACGCTTAGCCTTCATCTTATAGTTAGGATCCTTGGGACGGTTGTACCATAAGAATTGATTGTTATCATCAACGAAAGTCAATTCACCGAAAGTATTCTTTAACATCCAGTCGATTTGGTTAACAGTCAATAAACCGCAATCAAGCTTAACATAGTCGTTACCTTCAGCCGCATTGACTTTCTTTGCTGCTTTATCAAGCCATTCAGGATCGTTCTTGTCGATTCCTTCAATAGTAGTGCCAGCAACTGACTTTCCCTTAGCTTCAAAATCTTCCTTAAGGTACTCTTCCGAGTTCATATTTTGTAACCACTTTGGTTCTGCCATAATATTTTTCTCCTTTTAAAATAATCGTAGTAAATCGGTATGACGATAGTTTATAACAATTTTAAAGCGATTACAATAGATTTTACTATCAATTTAACAATTTTGATAAAAATGTTCTCTTAATTAATAAATTAATTTAATCGCTTCATCGCCTTTATTTTAGGACAACATGTTGGTTCATCAATTAAAAATGGTAAAATTGAACGTAAGCAATTAATAGAAAGGATCTTTCAAATGAGAACAGGAACAAAAATCATAACTCTCGATAATGGCTATCATCTTTGGACAAACACCCAAGGCAGTGGCAAAATTCATTTACTTGCACTTCATGGTGGTCCCGGAGGCAACCATGAATACTGGGAAGACACTGCTGATCAGCTAAAAAAGCAAGGCTTAGACGTTCAAGTAACAATGTATGATCAACTTGGCTCCCTTTATTCTGATCAACCAGACTTCAGTGACCCCGAAGTTGCCAAAAAATATTTAACTTATGACTACTTCTTAGATGAAGTAGAAGAAGTCCGTCAAAAATTAGGTATTGATAATTTTTACTTAATTGGTCAAAGCTGGGGTGGTCTTCTAGTCCAAGGATATGCGGTTAAATATAGTCAACATTTAAAAGGCGCAATTATTTCCTCAATGGTTGATGAAATTGATGAATACGTAGATAGCGTGAATAAATGTCGTGAAGAAACTCTTCCAGCTGAAGAAGTAGCCTTCATGAAAGCATGCGAGCAAAAAAATGATTATGACAATGAACGCTATCAAAGAAATGTTCAAATTCTAAATGAAGCTTTCATTGACCGTAAACAGCCTTCTAAACTTTACCACCTTAAGAATCTAGGCGGTTCCGCAGTTTACCATGCTTTTCAAGGGGACAATGAATTTGTCATAACCGGTAAGCTAAAAGACTGGCATTTCCGTGAAAATCTACCAAAAATCAAAGTGCCAACGCTGCTAACTTTTGGCGAACACGAAACAATGCCACTGGCAACGGCAAGAACGATGCAAAAATTAATTCCTAATTCGCGTTTAGTTACAACTCCTAATGGTGGCCATCACCACATGGTTGACAACCCTGATGTTTACTATAAACACCTAGCCGACTTTATTCGTGACGTTGAAAGCAATTCATTTAAGTAACAAAAAAGTTCAATTGGTCATCTTGTGACAATTGAACTTTTTTGCTAGCTAATTAGCCTTGAGCACGTGATTTATAAGTACCTTCTGAAGTATTAATAACTAATTTTTCACCTGCGTTAATAAAATCAGGTACTTGAACAACTAAACCAGTTTCCATAGTTGCTGGCTTACCACTACCAGTAACAGTGGCACCTTTGATTCCAGGTTGAGTTTCCGCAACTGTCAATTCAACCGTTGCAGGCAATTCAATTCCAATTAATTCGTTATTGTCTGCGAATTCCAAACTAACTTCAATATTTGGAACCAAGTACAAACGATCATCGCCTAATTGTTCAGAAGAAATTTCGTATTGTTCATAAGTTTCAGTATCCATAAAAGTATAGCTGTCGCCTTCACCATACAAATATTGCGCATTTTTCTTAACTAATTCAACCAAATCAACCTTTTCAGTTGGACGCATAGTCTTATGAACAACCGCACCACTTCTAACGTCACGCAAATCCATTTGCATAACAGTATTGCCCTTACCTGGCTTGTGGTGGTTAGCCTTCAATACGCGAATAAGCTTACCATCTTGACTAAAAATCATACCTTTTTTCAAATTAATTGCTTGAACCATTTATCTTTTCTCCTTAAAAATTAAATTCGTTGATGACTAGCCAATTAGTAACGCTGGAGGCAAAGCAAACTTCTTAATTAATAATAAATAAATCGTATTCATGCCACCTATTATAACAGATTAGAACCGTCTTAGGTAAATTCGATCGATCAAATGTCCCGTTGTTTTATGCAAAATTAAACTAGCTCGCTCTTTAGTAGGAGCAATATATTCTCGCAAATTAACTAGATTAACCATTTGCCAAGTTTCCTCAGCGAGCTGAATAGCAGCTGTTCTTGGGCCATTAGCCAATTCATAGTAATAGTTATCGGGCTTATCTTTATTGATCGCCATGATTTTATTGAAACGTTGCATATACCAGCTTTCAATCAAGCTTTCCTCAGCATCAATATAAATTGAAAAATCGAAGAAATCGCTTGTTACCACCTGGCCACTCTCTGGTAGTTGTAAGGTATTGATACCTTCGATTAACAAAATATCTGGCTGCCGTACATGGCCGTATTTTCCAGGAACAATGTCACTCAATTCTTGTGAATATAAAGGATAGACAATATCAGCTTTTTCACTGACAACGTCATTCAAAAAGTGGCGCAACATCGTCATATCATAGCTTTCGGGGAAGCCTTTTCGAGAAAATATGCCTCTTCGCCGCAATTCCTGATTAGGATAGATAAAACCATCTGTGGTCATCAAGTGAATTTTTAATTCTGGATAAGTTCGACTCAATAGAACCTGCAATAATCTTGCCGTTGTCGATTTACCAACGGCCACTGACCCAGAAATCCCAATAATAAACGGGGCATGACCCAAATCACTTTTTAAAAAAGCACTTCTTTTAGTTTGAAAACTTCTTTTTCCTTCATAAGCTAGATGTAAATAGTTAATTAATGGCAAGTAGATTTCTTTAACATCAATTAGATTTAAAACGTCGCCAACAGACTTCAAATTAGCTAATTCATTTGAAGTAATATCTGCTTCCTGGCTTTTAGCCAATTTAGCCCACTCGTCTCGTTCAAAACATGTATAATTTTTCATAGATATGTATCCTTTATGTCGTAATAAGTTCATTATAACGGAAAGTAGGTTTACTATGACAAAAATTATATTATTTGGGGACTCTTTGTTTAATGGTTATCGTAACGGTCATGACACTGACCTAATTACCACTGGCATTCGTCAATTAACCCAAATGGATGTTCAGAATCGCTCCCTAAGTGGGGCTACTACAGTTGAAGCGCTTGACTTTTTAGATAGAATTGATCAAGATGCTGATCTTATCGTCCTCGAGTATGGTACTAATGATGCAGCTACTGATTGGGGAATTAAGCTTGAGGCTTATGAAAAGAATCTGAACTTATTAGTTGAAAAACTACGACCTGAGCGGTTAATTCTCCTTGGACCAGCTGCTCCCGACCCTCATAATCCTGAAATTACGCAGTATTATGGTAGCAAACGTTTAAAAGCCTACAATCAAGTTGCCAAAAAATGTGCTCAAGATCATGGCATTCCTTTTGTTAACTTAGTAGCAGCCTTTGCAAATTTGCAAAATATTTCTTCTTATTATCTTGAAGATGGTCAACATTTAACTGATAAAGGCAATAAGATCTTAATTGACGTAGTTGTTAATGCCATCAAAGCCAAATTAGCACTATAAAGTTTTAACCATCATAATGTGGCTGACGCCACCTTCATCAAAAATATCACCCTGTGTTTGATAACCTAATTTTTCATAAAAAGCTTGGGCATGAACCTGTGCATGACAGATTACTTTTTTAGCATCATGCTGAGTTAAGTATTCATGAACAGCTTCCATCATTTTTCGTCCTAAGCCTTGGCCACGAACGCTAGCAGCTACTGCTACCCGACCAAAAGTCCATTGTCCTTCTTCCTGAAAGACACGACAAGCTGCTAAAGCATTCGTGCGTTTGTCATTTAATAAAAATACTTGCGTTGCTTCGAGATCTTGATCATCAAGTTCAGGCAACGTTATTTTTTGCTCTGTAACGAAAGTGTCGGTTCTTAAGCGCTCAACACAAAACATCTCTATACCTGACATCGCTGTAACTTTTTTAAACTCAAATCGTTCCATCGTTATTCCCCTAAATAATTACTATCGGTTCCAAACCATTTTTGATTAAGTCTACGTAATTCTCCGTTAGCCTGCAACTTTTTTAAACCTTGATTGATCTTTTTACGCAAAGTAGGATCTGTTTTTCTGATTCCCACTGCAAAGTAGTCGGCAGGAGTTTTTTTATCCACAATTACCTGATAATCATTCTTAGGCAAATGAGCCAAATAATAGTCAGCATAGATTTCATCTAACAATATGCCTTGAATCCTACCAGCTTTTAAATCTAAGAAGCTATTTGGTAATTGATCATATAGGATCTCTTGTTTAGCGTGAAGCGCCTTTTGATCACTTTCATACCATTGTTGCGCTGTCGAACCAGTCTGGATTCCTAAAGCACGATTTTTTAATTGGGAAAAATCTTTGATTCCACTGTTTTTTAACACTACCAAGATTTGTCGATTCTTCAAATATGGCTGACTAAAAGCTACCTTTTTTTCTCGTTCTGGCGTAATACTAAAACCATTCCAAATCAAATCAATCGTTCCGTTACGTAACTCAGTAACATTCATCGACCAATCGATCGTTTGAAAATCGACTTTAATATCATACAGTGCAAAAACTGCTTTCGCTATATCAACATCATAGCCAGTCAATTGGCCATCTTTCTTGGTAAATCCCATTGGAACGAATGAATCATCTAACCCGACTACTACCCTCTTACTTTGCTTGATTTCTGACCAATGATCTTGGGTTTGCGATTGTCTGCTACATCCCGTCAATAGTAGCAACAAAATTGAAATAAGCAGTAATAATTTAGCCCTCATCATTTTCACCTCTTGGCTTTAACTGCAATACTTGATCAGCAACATGTTCCGCAAAAACCAAATCGTGAGTAATAATGAATTGCGTTTGTCCCTGACGCTTTAAATTTAAAATCAAATTTTCAACTTCTTGGCGCAAATTGGGATCTAAAGCACTAGTTGGCTCATCATAACATAATATTCTTGGTTTCATCGCTAAAGCACGTGCGATCGCAACTCGTTGTTTTTGCCCACCAGAAAGTTGATACGGATATTGTGCTGAATATGGCAACATTTGCAACTGTTCCAATAACTCTTGGGCTAAGTTATCAGCCGCTTGAGCGGTCATTTTTAGCACCAATTTTGGCGCCAACGTAATATTTTCCAAAGCAGTTAAATTTGGGAACAAATTAAAATCCTGAAAGACTACGCCAGTTGCTTGTGGATCATAATTTTGGCCATCGAGGGTAATGACGCCACTATCGGCAGTTTCCAAGCCGGCAATAATTCTTAATAAAGTAGTTTTCCCGACACCTGATGACCCAACCACTGTCATCGTTTCACCATTTTTCAACGAAAATGACAAATCCTTGATAATATTTCGACCATCAAAACTTTTGCTTAAATTCTTTACTTCTAACATGATTAATTACCTGTAATAACTATAGTGTTTCTCAATCCGTTTTTGCATTAAAGTACAAAGACTAATCAGGGCTAAATAGATAATTGCTACTAAAACCAAAGGTAATAAGGTTACGTCTCTTGCCATAGCGACATTCCCTGCTCGCAATAAATCACCTAAGCCAATGACATAAACTAAGGACGAATCTTTAACTAGATTGATGACCTCATTGCCAATCGAAGGCAAAACGATTTTTAAAACTTGTGGAATAATAATTTTGCGCATTATTTGAAAACGGGACAATCGAAGTACTTGCGCTGCTTCAAATTGCCCTGGATCGATCGATTGAAAGCCCCCACGAAAAATTTCCGCAAAATAGGCTGCATAATTCAAAACAAAGGCAAACAAGGCTGCCTGATAGCGAGCAAAAACTATTTGTAACAGAGGCAAGCCATAAAATACAAAGATCAATTGTAATAGCAGTGGCGTCCCCCGCATAATCCATACATAAAATTCCACCAAATAGCGTAATGGCTTAAACTTGCTCATCTCACCTAGTGCAACTAAAATTCCCAATGGAAAAGCAAGGATAATTGTCCAAAAAAAGATTTTTAAAGTCATTAAACTACCTGACAATAAAGCAGGCATGATTTCAATCACATAATCCATCTTTTCTCTCCCTAACAAAAAAGTCCTCTTAAGATCCATCGATCTCAAGAGGACGATTACTCGTGGTTCCACCCCAAATTCGTTAATCTGCTCACACAAAATAACCTCATTAGGTTATTGATAATAAAAAAGCGCCCACCTGAAGCCATAGCTTCAAGAGGGCGTCTTCAACGCGGTTCCACCTCATCTTCGTAATCAATTCACATTGATTACCTCAGTAAGTTATCAATAACCTTATGCATTAACGGGCATCACCGGACTGTTCTACTTAATTTCAAACAACCAACTCACAGATGTGTGTTCAACTAAGCTGCTACCATCTTTCCAGCAACGACGGCTCTCTATCAACGAACTTAATTTACTTGTTCTGTTCAACGTTGTTTTATTTTTTAAAATACTAACTGATTCAAAATGAAATGTCAATTAAATCTGCTTCAATTCATAGCTATCATCAGCTGGCAATAATAAACTTTTTTCACCAGTATAGATTAAATCTAGTTGATACATCGCTCTTGAAGTAATGGTATAAACTAATTGCGTCTCATCAAGCTCATGATACTTTTTTTCGGAGGCATCCCACATGACCACCGCATCAAATTCTAAGCCTTTAGCCAAATATGATGGAATTACCAAATTTCCTTTAACCAAGCGCTGATTTGGCAACTTAATCAATTTGGTGTAATCATTGCCCAAAGCCGCCTGCAATTTAACAGCGCTTTCTAAATCTTTAGTGATCACAGCCGTAGTCAAATGCTTTTGTTCATTTCTCTGCAAAACATTCTTTAAAGCAGTCACCGCTTGATCATTGTTGCTAGCTTGCCAAAGCGTAGGCTTCGGACCCTGACGATCAAAAGCAGTAATTTTTTCACCTTGACGCAAAATCTGCTTAGTAAAATTAGTAATCTGCTTAGTCGAACGATAGGACTTGGTCAATTGTACGACACTGGTCTTTTCTGGATCAAACAAAACTGAAATTTGGCGTAACAAATCACGACTTTCATCCTTAGTAAAAATTGCCTGATTAAGGTCGCCAAGCATCGTAAATTTTGCTCTTGGGAAATTGTATTTTAAATAGGCTAATTGGAATGGCGTATAGTCTTGGATTTCATCGATGAAGGCATAGCGCATTTCATAATTAGTTCTTCGGCCTGAAATTTGATCATAAAGATATAAATAAGCAGAGGCATCTTGAATTCTAATTTGACGCTGCACCAAATCATTTTTTACTTGAAGCAGTTCTTCTTCCCATTCAGCTTCAGAAATATGCCATTTACTTAAATCTACCAGCTTAGGTACAGCCTTTAAGAAACGTAAGTACTGCATCGGTAAATTGATAAAACTATTATGGCTAATTTTACTAAAAACTGGTTTCAAAGCCTTGATAACAATCTTTCGTCCTAAAAAGCGTTCTTCTTCTTTCTCAGAGTTAAATTCTTGGTCAGGACGATCGTACAGTGCCGTCAATTCTTCCTTGCTCAAGCCTTCAATCGTTCGCATTACCCAACTCTTTTTGATTTCTGGGGCAATCTTGTGATTAAGTTCTTTGACCAGCTCTTCACGAGTTGCTTCAATTCGATTGGCTAAATTATAGTTTTGATTGAAGGAGTAATAAATCTCTTTGATTTTAGCCTTATCGAAATATGGCTTCTCCTTATCGCGGAAGTAGATATCTTTAAAAGCCACTCCCTTTTCATTAAGATGCTTACCGTAACGGGTTAAGGCTTTAAAGAAGGCCAAAGAGTTTTTAAAGGCAGCGATTTGTTTATTTTGCTTTTCATTTTCAAAAAGTTCAAATAAATTTTCTACCTTCATCGCAGGCAATCGCCGAGCAATAAACTGTTGGTAAGTCATTTGCACCATATTCTGCTCGCCCATTTCAGGCAGAACATTTTTAACGTAATCATTGAACAATTGATTCGGACTAAACATGATTACATCGCTTGAAGTCAAGTTTCCACGATAGCGGTAAAGCAAAAAGGCAATTCGCTGTAAGATTGCACTGGTCTTGCCTGAGCCAGCAGCTCCTTGTACAAATAACAATTCACTCTTCGTATCACGGATGATTCGGTTTTGTTCTTTCTGAATCGTCGTTACAATCGACTTCATTTGCGTACTTGATTTTTCAGATAGAACTTCCAGCAACATCTGATCACCAATCGATTCATTGGTGTCAAACATGTTGACGATTTTGCCATCCTTAATCATAAATTGGCGCTTTTTAGTCATATCAACTGTAATTTCACCTTCAGGTGATTGATAGGAAACTTTCCCCAATTTACCATCATAGTAAATCGATGAAATTGGAGCCCGCCAATCATATACTAAAAAGTGATCATTTTTATCAGCAAAAGAACCTAAGCCAATATAAATCGTCTCTGCTTCTGCATTGTGATCTTCTTTGAAATCAACTCTTGCAAAATATGGACTCTTCTTCAACCGTTTAATCGTATCAAGCTGCTGAGCAGAGTGTTGCCAATCATATTCGCGCTCACTAAGCAATTGTTGCTGTTGATGAATCGACAGGGCTGTTTCCATGGAGGTGGAGTAACCATCATAGTCTAGTCTTACGTCATCAAAAAAGTGTGAATTTAAATCACGTGCTTCTTTTTGGACTTGCTTAATCGACTTCGTCAATTCAGTTTCTTTTTTATTGATCAGGTCCATCACTTGATCAAGATGTGCTTGTTCATATTGACGATCATCATTTTTCTTAGCCATTAAGTCACCCATTTCTAAAAAAACTTGCATTCTATTGTAACACGAAAGCAATTTTTTTGCCTTAAAAGCGCTTTACTAATTAATTTTAGTAATTTTTCACCCTTTCTTTACAATTTTGGCGTATGCTATCAAAGACTGGAGGGATTTGTTTGCGTAATTTTTTCCGTTTATTACGACGACTTTTAGTGATCGCCTTGATCTGTTTTGGCGTCTGGCTATATCGCACAGATACTAATGTGCGCTATGCCACCAATGATTCGCTCAACGTTCTTTTCACTCGGATCAATCAGTTAATTGCAACTGGTTCGTTACAATTGCCAAAAGAAATAAATCAAGCCGAAGATCATGAGCCGACTGCTACTAGCAAAGATAAACCAGCGACTTGGTCCAAAGCTACTGCTAGCGTTTTTTTGAATTTAGATGATAATCAACAACTAAAAGCAGCTAGCCTTGACGCGATCAATGCTTGGAATCAAACTGGTGCCTTTCGTTTTTTTTTGACTAATCAAAAGAAAACTGCGGATATTGTTATTTCAACGGTTGATGATCCTAATACCAATGCCGCTGGGCAAACGTCAACGACCTATAACCCAGTGACTGGTCACCTGTTGCACGCCACCGTTCATTTAAATCGCTATTATCTTCAGAATCCATTTTATGGTTATAATCACGAACGGATTGTCAATACTGCTGAACATGAATTAGGACATGCAATGGGATTAAGTCATACCAATAGCGTGTCGGTAATGTATCCTAAAGGATCAATCTATACGATTCAGCCAAATGACATTACTACTTTAAAGAAGCTTTATCACGAAAAATAATTTACTTTAAAAAGCAGCTGTTTTTCACTAAAATTAAAATTACAATAAGCCTACAGAAAGGAAAAAATATCAATGAAAAGAATCTATATCGTTCGTCATGGGCAAACTTTTATCAATCATTATAATAAAATGCAAGGTTGGTGCGACACGCCTCTAACCGATGAAGGAATCAAAGGTGCTGAAATGGCTGGCGAAACTTTGAAAAATGTCCCATTTGATATTGCTTTATCCAGCGACTTAAAGCGAGCTAGCGATACGTGCGAATTAATCATGAAGCACAATTGTAATCGTGATATCTTGCAACATCTCGCAAGTCCATTTTTTAGAGAACAGTTCTATGGCTATTTTGAAGGGATGGACACCGAAATGGCTTGGCGAATGATCGGTGGTCCTCATGGCTATGATGACCGTCACGAATTATTACGCAAAGAACCGATTGATACGATCAAGAATTGGATCAAGGAAGCCGATCCATATCATGAAGCCGAAAACGCTCAAGAATACTGGGCAAGATTAGATAAGGGCTTCAAGCTAATCAAAGAACTTGATGGTGCCGAAAACATTCTTCTAGTAACCCATGGATTTACGATCAGAAGTATTGCTGACCATTTTGGTGAAAATATTGATGTCAGCAGCGGTCCTCGTAATGCCTCGATTACCATGTTGCTAATGGATAATAAAGGTCAAATGAAGGTTACTAGCTATAATAAAATGCAGCTATAAACAAAAAGCTTCATCGCATGAGCGATGAAGCTTTTTTACTTGCTGATTTAGTCTTTTTTCAATACGATTCCTTCGTACAATTTTACTGTCAATAAGTAATACAGCAAGTACAAGACAATAAAAATCGTAAACGGAATCCAAATCTTATCATATGGATCTGGTAATAACAGTTTAAAGAATTGTAAGCCAAACAAGACATCGATTATTCCGAGTGCTGCTGGCAAAGCAAACAGGATACCAATTTCTTTAGCAATTGATTGTTTCAACAACTTAGTTCTCGTCCCAATTTTCCATAACATTTGATAACGTGGACGGTCACCACTTGCTCCCGATAAAACTTTAAACATCAAAGTTGAAGCAAGCATTGCTAAAAAGGCTAAACCTAAGAAGAAGCCCATGAATTCAAAACCTGATGCTAAGGTCATTGCCGCTTGATGGTTAAATACTTTAGGACTTGCTCCATTCCAGTAGCGTTCAGTTTTGGCATTAAGTGTCTTCTTTTCCAACTTTGAAATAGCTTTCCAGTTTTTCAAGAAATCAGCTACTTTATAAACAGTGGCAGTTCTAGTTGGAGCTTTAACTTGTTTAAACTTTGCATCTGAAACATAGGTTACTTCACCATAGCCACGAGGTAAATTTGTATCAAAGTCAGTACTATAAATTTTAGCAAAATTCTTTTGGTTCAACGTAATCTCAGTATAATGGGCCTGACCATTCTTTACAGAAAACAGCTTAGCTTTAAAGCCTTTGCGAATAATCTCATCTTTAGAAACATAAACATGAGCGTTATTGTTTTTAAACGAGAATGATTTACTGTCAGTTACGCCTAATTGCTTTAATTCAGCCTTATAAGGCTTAGTATCGCCAGGAATTACAATATCGTAGTATTGTGATTCCAGATTTTGGGCAGTCAAGTTGTTAAAGTTCAAGCCAACCGTGATTGCTCCAAGGGCAAGGGCAAATAACAATGATACGATCGTCAAAATTCGATTATAAGCATTGATTCTAAACTTCAGTTGTCCCAATGAAAAAGCATGCAAGCCTTTAAAGGTATAGTTGCTATTCTTACGCAATAGATCGATCGTTGCGGTAAAGAAAGAAGCAAAAATCAAGTATGAACCCGCTACAATCGTAACTAACGCCAATGGAATCGAAGTCAAATTTAGCATTTGCACGGTGGACATCGCCCAGTAGCCAACTGCTAATAAGACCAGACCGGCAATTGCTTTAAAAAGCAATAAACCTTTATGGCGCATGATATGAACTGGTTGTTGATCTTCATGGAGCAAACTAATCAGACTACTCTTGGTTAATTTAAGACTATTCCAAGATGCAGCTAAGAAGAACAAGATTGCAAAAAAGATTATTGTCCATAAAACTGCTGGGAAATAGAACCCTACAAAATGATGAATAACCAATCCTAATTGACTAATTAGCAAATTAGAGATTACTTGGGTCAACCCAATTCCAATTACGATCCCCAATAATGTGGCTAAGATACCAATTACCAGTGTTTCAACAAAAATCAATCGACTGATTTTGCGATTTTTAGCCCCTAGCATCATGTAGGTACCGTAATCTCGTTTACGCATACTTAGCAAAAAGCTGTTGGCATAAATGATGTACACTAAAGTAATAATTGCCAGTAAAACTAACCCAAATGAAAAGACAAATTGCGTCGTTTCATAGCCTAATGATACCGAGTCCTTTAAGAAACTAGGATTTAAGGCTAAGGTCAAAAACATGTAAAAGATTGCTGCAGCTAAAGTCAAGCCTGAAAACAGAACTGCATAATCTTTAAACCGACTCTTGATCCCGGTTAACGATAATTTCCATAACATTCTCTTTCAGCCCCTTCTTTAGCGACGACCCAATTCGGCAATAATTGCTTGGTAAAAATCTTCTCGACTTTGATTTTCTTTACGCAATTCATTGCCAATTTTTCCATCTTTGATAAATAAAATTCGATCAGCATATGAAGCTGAATAAGGATCATGCGTAACCATTAAGATAGAAACTTGATCTTCCTTATTCAACTTGCTCATTGTGGTCAATAATTCAGTAGCTGATTTGGAGTCAAGCGCACCAGTTGGTTCATCCCCATAAAGAATCGCTGGATTGTGAACCAATGCTCTTGCTGAAGCTACCCGTTGCTTTTGACCACCAGAAATTTCTGCTGGATACTTATCCAAGATCTGGGTAATTCCTAATTTGTTAGCGATTTCTTCTACCTTGTCGTTGATCAAGCGAGCTTTGACATTTTGTAAAGCGAGTGGCAAAGCAATATTTTCGCGATTAGAGAGATTTTCCAGCAAGTTAAAATCTTGGAAAATAAAGCCAATCTCCTTACCTCTGAAATCTGCCATTTGGTTCTTGTTCAAGGAAGTAATATCTTGGCTGTTGATAAAAACTTTCCCACTAGTTGGTTTGTCCATTGTTGATAAAATATTCAACAAAGTAGTTTTACCCGAACCTGAAGCTCCCATGATGCCCACAAACTCACCTTTTTGTAGTTTAAAGGATACTCCCTTCAAGGCTTGATATTGTTTCTCTCCCTTTTTTCCATAAGTTTTGGTTAATTGCTCAACGTTCAAAATTTCGTTCATAATACTTCTCCTCAATTCGTTATACTGTATTATATAAATAATACAGTAATGCATATTGCTTTTTTTGTCAAATATCTTTTTTCAAAAATGTGCTAGGATATTTTTGGAAAGGATGAAAAAGCATGGAACTTGATTTTTCTTTTTTACAACAAAGTACTTTGTTTGCTAAATATTTTGCCAATTCCCAAAAACTGAATTTATTGTATGAAATCGAAGATTATCGCGATGTCGTAAGCAATGTCCGTCGTCTTAGCGAGTCACTAGTGAAAGAATTATTTGCCGTTGAGCAATTGGATCCCTACTACCCACTTAAGCAACAAAAGCAACGCAGTTTTAGAAGCGACCTGTTTTATTTACAAGCGCAACACTTTTATCCACAAGAAATTATGGAACTCTTCCATGAAATTAGACGGATGGGTAATGACGCTGTTCACGACAATAACTATCATTGGACTAAGCAGGCTGCGTGGCACTGTTTAGGTAATTATCATGATATCTTGGTCTATTTAATGAACACCTACGAGCAGACAAAGTTGGCATACATAAGACCTGATCTAATCATTGCAAGCTCGGGCTTTCCTACTCGTAGCAATAAATTATCTACTAACTACCACGAAACTTGGCAAAAAAATAACCAGCAAAAACGACAGCAAACCTCTAAACTTAAAAAGTTTTTACGTCGAAAAAAATAACCTAGCTAGCCCTAAACTAACTAGGTTATTTCTATTCGAGCGTGCGAATATCCAAAATTTTCTGTTGTTCATCGACCTTTTTCAACATTACGATTTGGTTGCTTAAAATAACTTCTTTACTCTTTTTCTTGCCAAGATGGTATTTGTAGCTAATACCATAAGTTACTTCAGAATAATTTGCACCAGCGGGCATGATCTTATTAATCTTAACTTGAAGCTTCAATTTCTTAGCTTTCTTAAATTTCTTGACATACGACTTAAGTGAAAGATAAGAGTCATTTCCTGCTTCATTAACGAAATCACTGGCATCTGGCTTGAGATAATTAGCTGTCAATAGCTTTTTAGCTTCCGTGACATCGGTTAACCCCGGCCATAATGGATTAACAATATAATCGCCTTCGATGTCTTGATAGACGTCGTCTTTTTGATTACCGCTAAAATCTGGTACATCCCCGTAATCACTAGTCGTGTCATCGCTTTTGCTAAATTCATAGTCAATCGTCTTTGCAAGATCCTTGACGGTTAGCGACTTAATTTTCTTTCCTTGATACTCACTTGTGATATAAAGTTCCGTTTCTTTGGCTAATGGATAATTCTTAAAGAGGGCCTGGCCCTTTTTATTGAGGACCTTGACCTTGCGATCATTGATATAGACTTTACCATACGGTACGCTTCTAACTAAAAATGTTCCCGTCTTAATTTTTAAATCGATCGTTTTGTCAGACCAAATATTAGCAACGGCATCAGCATGTAATTTTCGTCCAGAAACTTTGGTATTAACTAATAAGTGGTAGCGTCCTGGAAAAACCAAACCTAAATCTTGATAGTAATTTTGATCTCCACCTGTCATTAACCCTAAGTCTTTGCCATTGACGGTCAGCTTAGACGAAGGGTGGTTAGTTTCAACTTGCGGATGATAAACCTGTACTAATAGCTGATACTTAGGGAAAAAGCCATAATAGTTTCCCGTTTGCACGAGTTTGATCTGGCCATGCTTTTTATCAGCACGCAAATCTTCTTGCAAGCGTTTAAAAGCCTTACGATTATGTTTAAAGTAGCTTTGCAATGGTTTCAAGCTTTTTGCACTCAGCTCAATATCCGGATTGTTTGGTTTAACATATGTAGCAAGTTCTTGCTTAGGATCAGCAATTGCAGCAATCATTCGGTTAACTTGCCGATCTTTTTGATAATAAAAACTGCCCCAAGCATAAAAGATGCCAAATGCGATTAAGGCAATCAACAAGAGCCATAATTTTGGATGAGCATGTCTTTCCTTGTTTTCCATTTTAATTTTTCACCTACCATAAAATCCTTACATCTAACCCTATCACAATTTTGCAAAAATTTGGTAAAGAAAAAGACAATCTTCTCATAGCACGGGCTGCAAGAAGATTGCCATTGCGAGCGTACATAAACTAATAAGAACCTTGTACGCAATAATAATAAGTGGCCAAGCGTACAATTACAACGTAGCTACACATAATCAAAGACTTTAATTGTAAAAGCACTTGGTTATGTTCAGTATAGCAGTCAGGTCTAAAAATATAAAGGATCGACTGCTGTTTGTCGTACAATAATTTTTGAAAGCAATGGATCACAACCTCCAATTGTTTCAAATATTTATAAGATTGATCAAAAATAATTGCTTAAAATGCCTAATAATACTTGATTTTGGGTCTTGAATTTACAATACTAAGTGCAACAGTTAATCTTTGAAAAAAGAAAAGACTCATGATGTCCTTTATAATGGTGTTGAAAGAATCTCATCAAAG
>NZ_CAKC01000039.1 GCF_000296855.1 Lactobacillus gigeriorum DSM 23908 = CRBIP 24.85
ATAGACACGAGCTTATTTGTCGTACATTCAAAATAAATAAATCGCCCCTAATTTTACTCAACAAAAGAAATATCAGTAAAAAATACAACTAAATCCCTTATCAGGCTTGACATTACGTAGAAAAGTGCTAGGGAGACATTCCGTCGAATGAATCCCTAACACTAGGTTAGTATGTTTTTTCTCTCAAATCTACAATTACGAGGAGGTAACTTCATGGATTATGAAGTCCCAAAGGAATTCGGCTTTACCGAAGATAAGATCTTTGGTTGGGTCATGGAAAACGAGGAGTTTTGCTTGTACGTTTTACGAATCATCCTTCCCTTTTTGGAAATCAAGGAGATCGTAGAGTTTAACAAGCAGGATTCGCTAGGCAATGATCAGCGGGAATCTAAAGATATCAGACTTGACATCAAAGTGGTTGATAAGAATGGTCGCATCTTTGATATTGAAATGCAAACATCGCCAAGCAAGTACTTAGGTCGCCGTTTGAGATATTACCAATCAACGATCGATGGAGCTAAGGTGTTAAAGCCAGGTCATGACTACTCTGAGCTTCCTGATACCTTTATTATCTTCTTATGTTCGTTTGATCCGTCTGAAGCTTTTTCAAAAGTTGACAATCGTGCCGTCCATTTCTTCAAAACGATTGATACGAAAGACCATGCGTTAGAGTTGAATGACGGCGCTACTAAGGTTATCATTAACTCAAAAGGCGACTTTACTGGTGAAAGCGCAGAACTTAAAGAACTAGCGAAGCTGATGAACGATGAAGAAGTTAGTCTAAATTAACACTTCATTTGGGCTCAAAAACGAATCAAGGAACTTAATCAAGACAGGAGATCAGATATCATGGACTACGAAATGAAGATGATGGACCGAGAAATCTACGGTCGCGAGATTGGTGAGAAGGTAGCTGAAAAAAGAGAGCGTCTTGCAGGAGTTAAAAAACTGATTGCTACAATAAGAAGTTTTACTGCTGATGAAGATGTTATCTTTAACAAAGTAAAAGAACAATATGGCCGATGAAATAAAACAATTCATCGCAGAAGCTAAAAACGATTCTTTACAAGAAGCCTGGCTACATCCTACTTTTACAAGAACGGGTAAATGCCCGTTTTTTTGATGTGTTGATTGAAACAACTTCTAAGACTGGTAAACAATGCTCTCAGTACATAAGTAAAAAGTGTATCTATCTGTGGAAAATGGTCACAAAAAGATACACATTTTTTTATTTTATAAACGCCGGAACGACGATATTTATGACATCCTACTTTTTACGTTCCAGCACCGTTACACTTTCAACATGTGGCGTCTGAGGAAACATGTCGACTGGCGTGATCTCATGGAAATCGTAGCCCAAATCCATGAACATCTGCAAATCTCTTACCTGTGTGGCTGGATTACATGAAATGTAGACTACTTTTTTAGGCTGAGTTGCTACGGCTGCCTTAATAAATTCTTCCGTCAATCCTTTTCTTGGTGGATCAACAAATATTACATCAGTTTGTAAGCCAGATTCAGCCCATTTTGGCATGATTTCTTCTGCCTTACCGGTAACATAGCTTGCATTATGAATTTGATTCAACTGTGCATTGGCATTGGCATCCCTCACAGCATCATCAATAATCTCTATTCCCCGAACTTCTTTTACGTGTTTGGCCACACTCAAGCCGATCGTACCAATACCAGAATAGGCATCGATTACGACATCAGAAGGTTTCAGATCTGCCTGCTTGATTGCTAAATCGTATAACCGTGGCGTCTGCAAGGAATTGATTTGGAAAAAGCTCTTTGGAGAAATAGAAAAACTAATATCTCCAATTTTATCCACAATTTGCGCTTTACCTGCCAATAAATAATCATGTTTGCCCAAAATCACATTGGTTTTCTGTGGATTATGATTTAAAACGACGCTAACTACTCCCGAAATTTGACTAATGGCTTTAGCTAATTTACGCAATTGTGGAAAATCCTTGTGCAAACAAATCAAAATCACCATGATTTCCCCAGTAGCTCGACTTCTTCTTACCTCAAGATAGCGGACTTCACCTTTATGATGCAGTTCATCATAAGCTGGCACCTTCATTTCACGCAATAAATCTCTCACTGCTAATAGCACGCGATCAATCTCTGGATCGGTTGTAAAAAAGTTCTCCAATGGTACCAAATCATGAGAATGCTTTCTAAAAAAGCCGATTTCTAACTTCCCACTTACCATTCTAACTGGTACTTGGGCTTTGTTACGATAACCAATTTCCTTTGGACTAGCCACTGTTTCATTAACTTTAATACTATCTAGATGCGCTTTTTTCAATAAATTCACAACCTGCATCCGTTTGAATGCTAATTGTTTTTGATAAGTTAAGTGGGCTAATGAAGCTAGTCCTGTCTGTACCCATTGGTTCAACTTGACACTGATTCGATCAGGACTTGGAGTAAGGATTTTTTCAATCTTAGCAAAAGCAAAATTCTTTTTTACTTTTAAAATTTTTGCCTTAACCATCTCACCAGGAAGAGCGTTATTGACAAAAACCGTCAAGCCATCAAGGTGGGCTACCCCCATCGCCTCATAAGACAGGTCAGTAATTTCTAATTCTACTAGTTGATTTTTTTGCATTTGATCACCTAAAATTTCTTCGTTTTTCTTACTAGTAAAAATTGTATAATTAACCGGCGCTAATTACCAGAACTAAACGTTTTCGCCGATTTTACAAAGAAGAGAATTTTATTTTCATTAAAAAATTATTTGCAAAATAGTTGACAGTCACTGTATTGATTGATAACATACTGATCAACAACAAACGATTCAGTAGTTGCTTCGTTAAGCGTTCAGAGATCTGGTGGTTAGTGCGAACCAGTCAGGCGAAGTCAATGAATTACAACGTTTCCTAATTTTTGTTCGGATAACTAAGCAGAACCGTTATCATCTGACTAAAGATAAACTTTTACAGTTTAAACTTGGGTGGTACCACGGTTATCAATCGTCCCGTTGACTTTTTTAGTCAACGGGCTTTTTCTTTTTTGGAGGTTTTTTCATGAAACAAAAGCGGGTCTCATTTGGTGAAGCGATCACCATTTTAGCAATATTATTAATTATCTTGGGTACAGCAGTTATCAAGTTTGCCCTTTCCCCAGAAGTGCCAGTATTATTTACAGTTTTATTATTAAGTTTTTGGGCAAGGTTCCGGGGATTTACCTGGAACGATGTTCAAGATGGTATTAAAGAAGGAATCAATGTTGCCATCATCCCGATCTTTATCTTTATTCTAATTGGTTCATTAATTGGGCTTTGGATTCAAGCAGGCATTATTCCCTCAATTATGGTCCTCGGCTTTAAGTTGATCAATGGTAGTTTCTTCGTTCCTTCAGTTTTCATTGTTTGTGCAATCGTCGGTAGTGCGATCGGTAGTGGTTTTACCACGATTTCTACTGTAGGAATTGCTTTATTCGGTATTGGCGCTAGCATGAATGCCAATCCTGCTTTAGTTGCAGGAGCAATCGTTTCAGGGGCAGTTTTTGGTGATAAAATGTCCCCACTATCAGACTCAACCAACCTTTCTTCCGCAATTGCTGAAAGTGAACTTTTCGCTCATATTAAAAATATGATGTGGTCAACAATTCCTGCTTTTCTTGTATCCTTACTTTTGTTCTGGATCTTAGGTAATAGTGGTCAAATGAATATGGGAAAGATCAGCCATACGGTTGCTGTCCTATCTGCTAATTTCAGCATTACCTGGTGGGCAGTAATTCCGGTATTGTTAATGCTAATTTGCTCCTGGAAAAAGGTTCCAGCTATTCCAACGCTATTTATCAACATTGTAGCTACTGTAATTATGATTTTTATCGAAAAACCTGGTTACTCAGTTGCAGACTTAAACGGTCTAATTATGACTGGTTTCGTAGCCCAAACCAATGATGCTACGGTTAATGCTCTTTTAACTCGTGGTGGAATTAGTAACATGATGGGAACAGTAGCTCTGATTATTTCAACGCTCTCTCTTGGTGGTATGTTAATGAAATTTGGCGTCGTTCAAAATGCCATGGCACCACTTGTAAAACATTTGAGAAAACCGGGTAGATTAATTACTGCTACAATTCTTTCTGGAATTTCGATCAATCTTTTTGTTGGTGAACAATACCTTTCTGTTATCCTACCTGGACAAGCTTTTAAACCTGCCTTTAAACAAGTTGGCTTAGCACCTCTAGCTCTTAGTCGTGTGCTTGAAGATGGGGGAAGCGTCATTAACTACTTAATTCCTTGGGGCGTTGCTGGTTCCTTTGCCGCTTCAACACTTGGAGTTCCAGTGTTATCCTTCTTGCCATTTGCTTTCTTTAGTCTCTTATCCCCTGTCTTCTCAATTTTAAGTGGGATTACTGGTATTGGCCTTAAATGGAACAATGGTCTTCATAAAAAGTAAATTTTTGCTAAATCTGAGTGCCAAATTTTAACCTTCGTTATTTTTGTGATACGATATCTAATAAACATATAAACAACGAAAGGAAAATAATTTATGAACAATTTTTCTGAATATAATCGTCGTCCTATCAACGATGTTGTCAGTGTTAATCGCTTTTTAACTAAGACATATGGGATGATGGCTCTAGCAGTTTTTGTTTCAGCACTCACTGCTTTCTTAGGAACTACGGTATTCCAAAGTGCTTTAATCGCACTCTTCAGCAATCCGGCTTCTAGCCTGATTTTATTATTCTTACCAATCGGTTTAACATTTGGTATTAGCTTTAGTGCTACTAGAAATTCAACCGCCAGTTTTATTATGTTAATGTTAATCGCCGTTTCTTATGGATTAGTCTTTGGCATTATTGCGATGGCTTACACTGGTGCAACTCTAGCAACAGCTTTCTTATCTGCAAGTGCTGTTTTCGTAGCTATGGCTGTATATGGTACAACTACTAAGCGTGATCTTTCAAACATTGGATCATACGCCTTTGCTGCCTTGATTGGATTATTGGTTGCTACTATCGTTAACATGTTCTTGCGCAATCCAATGGTAACTTATATCTTTTCATACATTGGCGTTATCATCTTTACCGCATTAACTGCATGGGATGCTCAAAAGATGAAGCAAATCTATGCTAACTTTGCTGATCAAAATACTGAGATGGGCTTAGCTGTAGCTGGAGCTTTGCAACTCTACTTAGACTTCATCAACATCTTTATGTACTTCTTACAAATCTTTGGTATGGGCGATAACCGTAATTAAAAAACAAAATGGTTGTATCTAAAAAAGGAATTGACCAACGTCAATTCCTTTTTATTATGCCTATTTAATTGTTAAGCACCAACATAAAACTCAATGTGTTGTTGGAGATTCTCCAAAGTTACAGGACAATAGCCTCCAATTTCACCATCTAAGTTTACTGGTAAGTCATTACCTTTACTTGAACCAATCAATTCAGCTTTTAGACTTCTTGTCTTAGTATAAATGATATTAGGATCATCAACATGACGACCATTTAAAGCTAAAGCCATCAATTTCAACAAATTGCCTGGATCGGCCGGTTTTACTACGATCAATTGGAAAAGTCCATCGCTCAATTGGGCATCAGGCATAATTTGCTCAAATCCACCAATTGAATTAGTCATACCCAATAAGAACATTGATAACTTACCTTCATAAACGCCTTCATCAAAGGTCAACCGCATTTTATTTTCAGACAAATGTGGCAACATTTCTGCACCTTTGATCAGATAAGCAGCATATCCTAAAGCTGACTTAATTTCTGATGGTACGCCATAGGTCAATTCAGTTAGTGAGCCACTAGCAGCAATATTAACGAAGTATTGCTCTTTTTCGCCAAAGACAGCTTTTCCAATATCCATCTTTCTGCACTTATTCTTGAGAATGACTTCCGCTGCCCCTTTGATATCATCACGTGGAATTCCTAAAGCTCTTGCATAATCATTAGTTGTTCCCGCAGGAATAATCGCCATTTTGGGACGATCTTCCAAAAAAGCAATACCATTAACTACTTCATTGATAGTCCCATCGCCACCTGCAGCAACAATTAAGTCGAAACCTTCCTCAGCTGCTCTAGTAGCTTCTGATTTAGCGCTATTCTTTTCTGGAGTTGTCCGATATGCACTTGCTTCGTATCCAGCACGTTCAAGTATATCGAGGATATCAGCTACATTCTTGGGCATTTGCTCATGTCCAGAAACCGGATTATAGATTAATCTAGCTTTCTTTGTCATAACACTACTACCTTAACTTACTCTTTAGCGACTTGCTAATTCTTGATTCAATAACTTGTTTACTACTACAGGGTTGGCCTTACCACGAGTTTGCTTCATAATTTGACCAACTAAGAAACCAATTGCACGATCCTTACCATTCTTAAAGTCTTCAACTGATTGCGGATTGTTATCCACAATTTCCTTAACCATCGGTTCAAGAACTGAAAGATCTGAAAGTTGAACCATACCTTTTTCTTCAACAAACTTCTTAGGATCAGTGCCATTTTCAATAGTTTCAGCAAAGACCTTCTTGGCAATCTTGGATGAAATAGTACCATCCTTGATCAACTTGATCATTTCTGCTAAGTGTTCAGGAGTTAACTTAACATCTGCTAAAGCTACACGATGATCATTCAAGTAACCGTTAACTTGCGTATTCATCCAGTTAGCAGCTAATTGAGGATCAGCACCTGCAGCTACAGCACCATCAAAGAAGTCTGAACTTTCCTTAGTTTGCAACAAAACATTAGCATCGTATGGCTTCAAACCAAACTTGTTTACGTAATCGTCATAACGTTCTGCTGCTGATTTAGGCAAAGTCTTGGCAATTTCATCGATCCATTCTTGAGAAATGTGATCAGGCGCAATATCTGGTTCTGGGAAGTAACGGTAATCTGAAGCACCTTCCTTAACACGTTCAAGGACGGTCTTACCACTTGCTTCATCAAAACGACGGGTTGAAAGTTGAATTTGACCACCTGAAAGCAACACTTGTTGTTGACGCTTTTCTTCGTAAGCCAAAGATAAACGAACGTGTTCAAATGAGTTCAAGTTCTTCATTTCAACCTTAGTACCGAGTTCTTTTTGACCGGCAGGACGGATAGAAATGTTGGTATCAACACGCATTGAACCTTCTTCCATCTTAACGTCAGAAGCTCCAGTAAATTGTACGATCTTACGCAACTTTTCAAGGTAAGCATAAGCTTCATCTGGGTCTTCCATATCAGGTTCAGAAACAACTTCCAGCAATGGTACACCCTGACGGTTCAAATCAACGTATGAATAACCATTAGTTCCGTGAGTGTTCTTACCAGCATCTTCTTCAATGTGCATTTCGTGAATTCCAATGCGCTTCTTCTTGCCGTGAACTTCAATTTCAACATAACCATCACGAGCTAATGGTTGGAAGAACTGGGTAATTTGATAAGCCTTTGGGTTATCAGGGTAGTAGTAATTCTTACGGTCAAAATGAGTAGTTGGCAAAATATGTGCATGTGTTGCCAAAGCTACCATAATTCCTAAACGATATACATCCTTGTTGACCATTGGCAAAACGCCAGGCATTCCCCAGTCAATTACGTTGGTGGCAGTGTTAGGCTTGGCACCATAAGTTACTGGTGAAGGCGAGAAAATCTTACTCTTAGTCTTTAATTCGAAGTGGACTTCTAGTCCGATAGTCGATTTAAAATTCATTCAATTAATCCTCCATTCCAGCAGGTGTTTTTTCATAGAATTTGTTTTCACGTTCAATAAAGTCAGCAACTCTGAAGATGCTACCTTCATCAAAACGTTTAGCCATAATTTGGAAACCAACAGGCATACCATTTGCCAAACCAGCAGGTACACTAGCAGCAGGAATACCAGCTAAGTTAGCAGAAATTGTTAAGATATCATTGTTGTACATCTTAATTGGATCAGAAATTTCTGTACCAATACCAAAAGCAGTTGTGGTAGTAACTGGTCCAACAATTACATCATTTTCAGCAAAGACCTTGTCGAAATCATTGCAGATCAAGGTTCTTACCTTAGCAGCTTGTCTAAAGAATTTATCGTATGAACCAG
Source organism: Lactobacillus gigeriorum DSM 23908 = CRBIP 24.85 (assembly GCF_000296855.1). GTDB lineage: Bacteria > Bacillota > Bacilli > Lactobacillales > Lactobacillaceae > Lactobacillus > Lactobacillus gigeriorum. Next base: position 8,039 of record NZ_CAKC01000039.1, read on the forward strand.
CTGAAAGTGCGAATGAACCTAACATGATACGACGCTTAACTTCTTCACCGAAACCTTCAGAACGAGACTTAACATAAATATCCAATAAGTTCTTAGTATCCTTAGCACGGTAACCATAACGAATACCATCAAAACGTTGTAAGTTTGATGATGCTTCACTTGAAGCAATGATGTAGTAAGTTGGAACAACGTACTTAGTGTGTGGCAAAGATACCTTATTGATAATCGCACCGTTAGCTTCAAGCATATCAATTTGCGCTTGAACAACTTCGCGAACTTCTGCATCAACAGCATCACTCATATATTCTTCTGGAACAGCTACCTTAAGACCCTTGACATCTTGTCCTAAGAACTTAGTAAAGTCAGGTACTTCACGAGTTGATACTGTAGAATCATGGTCATCAGCACCACTAATAACGTTCATAACCTCTGCAGAGTCCTTAACCCGCTTAGTCATAACACCGATTTGATCCAAAGATGAACCAAAAGCAATCAAACCCCAACGAGAAACACGGCCATAAGTTGGCTTAATTCCAAAAATACCATTGAACGAAGCTGGTTGTCTAATTGAACCACCGGTATCTGAACCAAGAGCAGCAACAATTTGACCACTTGCTACAGCAGCTGCTGAACCACCCGAAGAACCACCAGGTACTTTATCCAAGTTCCATGGATTGTGAGTTGCGCCAAAGTATGAGTGTTCAGTTGATGAACCCATGGCAAATTCATCCATGTTTGTCTTACCAACTAAAGTAGCTTGAGCAGCCTTCAACTTACTTACAACAGTTGCATCGTACATTGGAATAAAGTTATCCAAAATGTGACTGGCAGCTGTAGTCTTTACGCCATCAGTAATAATGTTATCCTTAATCGCAATTGGAATACCTGCCAACTTATTCTTAGCAAAATCTAAGTTTTCAGCTGGCTTAACGTCTTCGTCAACTGTAATCCATGCGTTTAACTTCTTGTCAGTTTCTTTGATATTAGCAATCGTATCTTCAGTTAATTGTTCTGCGCTAATTTCTCCACTAGCAAGTTTCTTGTTTAATGAGTCAATCGTTTCATTTAAGTAATTCATTACTCGTTTTCATCCTTCTCAATAATTACCGGTACCTTAATGAAGCCATTTGCTTGATCTGGAACATTCTTCATAAGTTCATCTTTTGTTTGCCAGTGTTCTGCTTTATCTTCTCTAAAAACAGTATCACGGTCAACAACTTGTACAGTTTCTTCAACACCTTCAGTGTCAACTGTTGACAATTGGTTGGCCATATTGATAATTGAATCCATTTCTGCAGTAAACTTACCGATCTCATTGTCGCCGAACTCTAATCTTGAAAGTTCAGCAACGTGTCTGATCGTATCTTCTGTAATCTTCAAAGAAAATCCTCCTATTCGCCACCATAAATATGTACTTGATAATCGCTGTCGGCTGCCTCTTTAGCTACCAAGGCCTGAACATCATCAACTGAGCCGATCTTGATCTCAACCGCCGTATCGCTTGGCAAATACTTTTTGGCAGTTGATTGTACCAAGCGAGTAAAGCTTTGAATCTGTTCATAGCCATAAAACTGCGTTGTAATCGAAATATTCTCTTGTACTAATTTACCATTTTCATACCGTAAATTGCCAATTACCCCACTAATATTAGGGAAATAATTCTGAATTGCAGTTTTAAAACTGTTAAAACCAGATGCATCGTTACTATTTACAGCTTTAGCTCCACCAATAGTTGGCAAAACTTGCCATTTTACCGACATTGATTCCCATTTAGCTATTTTACTACTATTAGCGCCTGCTGTCCCATAGGCAAAATAAGATCCACCAACTAATGAATCTTTACTGGTTTTCGAAAATAATCCTACAGTAATTGGAATATTTTTTAAAGCCTTTTTCTTACGCAAATTAGCAATAATCTTTTCTGCCATTGCCATTCCCTGCGCTTTTTGCGTTGCGCGTGAAATACTTTGTTGATATTGTGGACCGTCTTTAACCTTTTGATAGTAGTCAACTGAATTCATGGCTAAACCAATACTGATACCACCAATTTTGTAATTCGAACCGGAACCAGTCAGATAATCTTGCTCTAAAATTTCTTCTAGATAGTATGGATGATAATTTTTCTTGGTTCCTAAAACTGGATTCAAGCCATTGGGATTCGTCTTTGACTTTCGCATCAACCAATCAATTACGGTACTGCGATCTAAATATTGTCCCTCTTGAAAAACATAATTATTTGGTGAGTATACATTCTTAGAAATTTGTACTAAGCCACGTTCCAGTTCACGACCATCAACCGAATTATCATTGTTAGTAGCTGTCAAGCCTGAAATGGGACTGGTGACATATCTACCATTTTTTAATAATACTGTATAACCATTTTTTCCAGTATTAGTTGTTTGATAAGTTTTCGTTCTAGTACTTGAAGTGGTAGTCGCATTGTTTGCTAAACTGGAATTTTTTAAATTTCCACAAGCACTCAATATTAAACCCGCACCTGCTACAACTAGAAGTTTCCAAGTTTTTTTCAAATTACTCGTTCCTTTGATCAATTTTGGCAATTGCTTCTTCTTCAGTTAATAAAGAAATCCCCAATGATTCTGCCTTAGTATACTTCGAACCGGCATCTTCACCATAAATCACATAATCAGTTTTCTTTGAAACTGAGCCTGTAACTTTAGCGCCTAAAGCCTGCAATTTCTTAGTGAACTCACTTCTAGAATAGTGAGCAAGCTTACCAGTAAGAACTACCGTCTTTTCTTTAAAGAAGTTATCCGGAGCTTGTTCAGGCTCTTCAGCACCCAAGTAGTTCATATTCAAGCCACTTGCCGTTAAATCAGCAATCAACTTTTGAACTTCTTCTTGCGCAAAATATGCCGTCATTGATTCAGCAATCGTCATTCCTATTGTATCGATTGCTGACAAGTCTTGCACGGTCAAAGTCATAATCTTTGCCATATTTTTATACTTTTGTGCAATCAATCTAGCAGCTTTTGCCCCTACATGATCAATTCCCAAACCAGTAAGCAATAATTCCACTGAATTATTCTTAGAATTATTAAGCGCCGTTAACAAATTGGTTATCGCCTTATCTTTAAAATGATCTAATTGTGCAAGATCATCGGCAGTTAAATGATATAAATCCGCTACGTTGTTAACCAAACCTTTAGCAATCAGTTGCTTAACAATCTTTGGTCCTAAGCCATTAATATTCATGGCTGGTCTTGAAGCAAAGTGGATGATGCCCTCTTCGATCTGTGCTGGGCATGATGGATTAATGCACCGCAAAGCAACTTCATCTTCCAAATGAACCAATTCTTGTCCACATGATGGACATGCGGTTGGAATTACATAGCTTACAGAATCTTTAGGGCGCTTGGCCAAAACAACTTCTGAAATTTCAGGGATAATATCCCCAGCTTTGTGCAATTTTACTGTATCGCCAACACGAACGTCCTTTTGTCTCAATAAATCAGGATTGTGCAAAACAGCACGAGATACCGTTGTACCCGCAAGCTGAACTGGATCCATTACTGCTGTAGGAGTTACTACCCCAGTACGACCAACAGTCCACTCAATTTGACGAACAACAGTTTCTTGTTCTTCTGGAGGGAATTTGTAGGCAATTTCCCATCTTGGTACCTTAACGGTATTACCTAATTGAGCCTGCAAACTCAGATCATCAACTTTTAAAACAATACCATCAATGCCATATGTTAAGCTATTGCGTTTTTCAGTATACTCATCGATAAATGCGAAAACTTCATCCACGGTTTTCAACCGCCGACCAGTTTCATTGGTATGGAAACCTAATTTAGCCATTGCTTCAATTGCTTGATGTTGACTTGTAATCTCTTCTGGTGGATTGACCCAAGTATAAATAAAAGTACTTAATTGTCGCTTCTTTGTAACCTTAGCATCGAGCTGACGCAGAGAACCAGCAGCTGCATTACGTGGATTGGCAAAAGCTGGCAAGCCACTTTCATCACGTTCCTTATTGAGCTTAACAAAAGCTTCCTTGCCCATATAGCACTCACCACGAACTTCAGTTGTCAAAGGTTCAGGTAATTGTTGCGGAATATCGCTAATATATTTGGCATTAGCAGTCACATCTTCACCAACAGTACCATTGCCTCGCGTAGAAGCCCTAACTAATTTTCCAGCTTCATACTCAAGTGACAGTGACAAGCCGTCAATTTTTAATTCGACATTATAAACTACCGGATGCCCGACTAATTTTTGCATTCGTTCATCAAACTCACGCAATTCATCTTTGGAGAAAACATCCCCCATCGATAACATAGGAATTTCGTGACTAACTTTGGTAAATTCTGTATCAATCTGACCACCAACGCGCTGAGTAATTGAATCAGCAGTTACCAAATCAGGAAAAGCCTGTTCAAGTTCAACTAAACGCGCATACTTCTGGTCATAAAGATAATCTTCTACTTCAGGAGCATCTTTACTGTAATAAGCTTCAGCCCATTCATCTAATTGTGAACGAAGCTCTTGTATCTCCTTTTCTGCTTGTTTCTTTTCCATTTTTAACCTCTGATAAACCAACTATCGACAATCTTCTTTTATATTATACCTTTTTAATTGGTGCAAAGGCAGCTAGCAAGCGTTTTTTACCTTTTTCCGCAAAAGCGATGTCAAGTTCCATGTCCTCGCCTTCGCCACTAACTTTAATGACTACTCCATTGCCCCAGGCTTTATGGATAACTTGATCACCTACATGCCAGCCTTCTTTTTCAGCTCCAACAGCACCAGCTGCTTTCTTAGCCTTAGTGAAGACTTGCCCGCGAGCATGATCGGAAGTCTGCGCAAACGATGCCGTTTCAACATTGAATTGACTTCTAGTAATCACATTGCCAGCATTTGGATTTTCTACCTTAAGATCCGCTTCATTAATTTCTTCCAAAAAACGTGATGGCATATTAGTCTGGGATTTTCCATACATCATACGATAAAACGCATTGGTCAAATATAATTCTTCGCGAGCACGAGTAATTCCCACATATGCCAATCGACGCTCTTCTTCGATTTGACCATCATCCATTAACGAACGTGATAGTGGGAAAATTCCTTCTTCCATTCCAATTAAAAAGACTACTGGGAACTCCAAGCCCTTAGCAGCATGCAAGGTCATTAAAGCGACTTTATTATCATCTTCAATATCATCTTGATCGCTAAGAAGCGAAACTTCTGCTAAGAAATCATTCAAAGCAACCGCATCGTCTTCTTCTGGTTCATACTTTTCATCGAAGTTTTTGGTAACAGACATGAATTCGTCCAAGTTTTCAAGACGGGTATCAGCTTCAATCGTATGCTCATTATGTAAAGCATCAGTATAACCAAAATCAGCTAAAATCTTCTCAGTTAAACCGGTAACGGTGTGCTCTTGAGCATAGGCGATTGCATCATGTAGCTTAAGCGCAAAATCTTTTAGCTTATGAGCCGTACGCGTAGCAATCGTTGAAAGCTCCACATTATCCATTGCTTCAATAATCGAATAGTGATGTTCATCGGCAAATGCAAGTAATTTATCAACTGTTGCTGCCCCAATTCCTCTCTTAGGCGTGTTGACAATCCGGTTAAAACTCATCGTATCAGCAGGATTGGCCACCAATTTGAGATAAGCCATAATATCCTTAATTTCCTTACGATCATAGAACTTATGACCACCAACAATTTGATAAGGAATATTGGCTTTGACGAAGCTTTCTTCGATCGTACGAGACTGTGAGTTGGTTCGGTATAAAATTGCAAAATCTTTATAGTTGCGTCCTTGATCACGAACTTCTTCTTGGATCTTGCCAATAATAAAGTGAGCCTCATCCTCACCGCTTTGAGCATGATAGTAATCTACCTTTTCTCCATCACCGGCATCGGTCCAGAGATTCTTTGCTTTGCGGTTACGATTGTTTTTGATCACTGAGTTAGCAGCTGCCAAAATATGTCCAGTTGAACGGTAGTTCTGTTCCAACTTAACGGTCTTAACATCAGCATCCTGATAATCATGCTCAAAATTCATGATGTTTTCCATATTGGCTCCACGCCAACCATAAATTGACTGATCGGCATCTCCAACTACACAGATATTTTTATACTGCTTAGCAAGTAAACGACACAATTCATATTGTGCTTCATTAGTATCCTGGTATTCATCTACCAAAATATATTTAAACTTATTTTGATAGTAGTGTAGGCAAGTTGGATCCTTTTTAAACAAAACCAAGGTTTGCATAATCAAATCATCAAAATCCATAATTTGGTCACGCGCCAAACGTCGTTGATATTCCCGATAAATCTTGGCAGTGGTTTTTTCAAATGGAGAGTTGGCCTGTGAATCAAAGTCTTCAGGCGTAAGCAAGGCATTCTTAGCATTAGAAATTGCCGATAGAACTCCACGTGGATCATAAATTTTAGGATTGATATTAAGATCTTTTTGAATATGTTTAACTAAGGTCAATTGCTCTGCCGAATCTGCAATGGAAAAGTTGCGACTATAGTTAATTTTATCTGCATCCCGACGCAAAATTCGCACACATAGAGCATGGAAAGTTGACATCCAAATACTTTCAGCAGCAGGGCCCAATAATTTTTGCTCACGTTCACGCATTTCATTGGCAGCTTTGTTGGTGAAGGTAATTGCAAGAATATTCCATGGTGCAACATTTTGTTCTTCTACCAAGTAAGCGATTCTTCTCGTCAAAACAGATGTTTTACCAGAACCAGCACCAGCTACAACCAATAATGGGCCTTCCGTAGTTTCAACGGCTTCTTTTTGTTGCGGATTTAATCCGGCTAATATTGCTTCTTTGCTCATTGACAATCCCCTTCACACAAAATTTATAGATTTGAACTTAACTATTATAGCAAAGAAAGCATTCTAAACTAAATAATGAATCGATTATTCCATTTATTTGTTATTCTTTTTGATTTGGGAAAGAAAAAAGCCAGAGCTAGTAAACTCTGACTAATTTTAATGCTTCATACTATTAACTGAAACTTAGGAAATATCTCTACCATTTACGAAATCTCCTCGGATGTAGAGAGTTAACACATAAATGAACAAAAACAACACATATACTATCCAAATCCAATTTCTAGCATCACCATAAGCTAGCGAAGCCAAAATCGTTGCCCCTAGCACAATCCAGCATATATTGGATACTCTATATTTTTTACTCAATGATTCCACTAATTTTCTGCTAAAAGTAGATGCTATTAGACCAATTGCTGCTATAACCAATAATATTAAATTAATTATTCCCATTGGAGTCAGTATTAAATCCGTTCCTTTACCCAATATAGCCAGACTACTAAGAACTATTGTTACCATAGCTGTACACAGAACATATAGACGATCTCTTATCATTTTTATTCCTCCACATAGTTTGTCATACACGTTACTTGCAAAATCTCTCGATTTATTTTTTATACGAGATGAAAAATAAAGCAACAATCCACAAGTTATTCCTACAAACAAATATATTCCAATCACCGTTGCTAAATTTAAATGCACTACTTCAATTATCTTACTTTTAAGCTGTAAGAATAGATCTATCGTCAAAATTATCCAGCAATGATGCAACCACTAACCGTTTTTGTCCATAGCATATCTTTGAAAAAAGTGTTTTCCATCATTACTGCCTCATAATACTTTCTTTCCCTTTCAACTCACAAAAATATATCGCCTATAAAGTTAAAAGTACAAATATCCAATCTATAAGATCTACTTCAAGCTGTTTAAAATAAGCTCTCCAAAAAGAGTTGTACTTTAACTTGATCCTTTTTCCTTTTCGAAAAGTGAAGACATAGTATTCTTTACTTTTCATATTCTTTATTGTTTGTGCAAAAGCAGTCAATATTAACATTAAAAAAATTACGAAAAGAATTATTGCTATCGTACCCATTACTACCTACTTGTTTCTAAATAACCAATACATGCTACTGACCCAGTCACTTGTTATCTACTTCAACTCACAAAATCATACTAGCACTGCATTTTCCTCTTTAGCCTAAAAATACCAATTTGGTCGATTTTTGAACCTATTTGGTATTTTTTACTGAAAAATGCATCCCCTAAGTGCAATATAAAAAAGCTGGCAAAAAACCAGCTCAAAAATTATTTATCATATTTATCTAAATTATATTCTTCAATCAATTTTATTAACTTATCCGCATAATCGGGATCCGTCGCATAGCCATCTTTAACTAAAGCTTGGGCCTGTTCTTGATAGGTTTTAGCAGCTAAAACATGCTGATATTGCTTATGATTCCAAGTAGTCCCATTCTGGAATAACCGAGCATGTGCACGAATCGACGCCTCATAGGAGTCATAAATTTGGAAGCGAGCTTTAACCGTAATCCATTTACCTTTGATATATTCCTTAGTTGACAACACAGCTGAAGTATTGGGATTGCTACCCTTTACTCCAAATAAATTATTGTACTTCTGTGACAAATCGCTTTGACCATAGTCGCTCTCCAAACAAGCCTGCGCAATAGTTATACTTGGCAAGAGATCGAAAGATTTATCAACTTCTTTGGCAATTGGTCCAATTTTAGCTATGAACTTCTTTCGCTGTTTGATTTGCTTTTCAAGCGCTTGTTGCCTTGCCAGTTGTTCTTGCCGAATTTGTTCGTTAAGTGCTGCCTGACGACGATAGTATCTAAAAGCAACAAAAGCAATCATCAAAATTACAATTAAAAGTACAGTTCGAAATATAATTGCTAGCTTATTTCCACGTTTTTTCTTTTTTCGTGCCATGTCTTTTTCCTTATAAAAATAAAAAAAAGTCGTTTTGCAACGACTTCCTCTGTAGTGCGGGCGAGAAGACTCGAACTTCCACGATCTAAAGCGACCACAAGATCCTTAGTCTTGCGCGTCTGCCATTCCGCCACGCCCGCGGTACCTAACTATATTACCTTAAAATCAAAGTTGATGCAAGCTTTTTTATAATTATTTTTGTTTTTTGATTAATTTCAATTTACCTGCACATTTACCACAGCGATACCTGCTAGTGTTCAACCGCCTTTTACGAGGATATTTTAATCCACAGTTGGTACATAAATACAGATAAGCAAAAGCTTTTTTCCGGCGCAAGCCAATATCCGGCGCATACCGACTACCTCCTACCTTAGCAAGTAAGGTGCGAAAACTAGCATCCCGATGGCGATAGCCCAATCCCAATAAGTGCAAATGATAGTGACATAATTCATGCTTAATGATTCCAATTAATGCTTGTCGATACTCTGGAACTAAAAAATGGGCATTAATTTCAAGATGATGATCATCCAAATGATATCGCCCACCTGTCGTTGTCATCCGCCGATTGATTTTAGCTTGATGTAAAAATGGTCGCTGAAAATAGTTAAGCGAAATTTGCTCAACTAATTGTTGGAGTTCAGCCTTAGACATGCTATTTGAAGAGTAAGGCATATAATCCTGCTTCTAACTTATTTCTGATTCTAGTCTTCAAACTGGTAACAATCTTGCGCTTCAATGGCTTTTCGCCCTCCATCCAGGTCCCAGTGAAAACGTGAATTGTTTTTGAATGAATTGAAGGATTGCACAAAACGTTATCTGAATAAACATGTATTCGATCGCGCATAATAAACTGTTCATCATTATTAGGCGCTACGCCATAATCATCAATCAAAATCTTAGAAACCGATACTGTATTTACACCAGCCAATTGATCATTTTTATCGAAAGTAAAATTCCGATTATCATAGTAATCCAACATCTTTTTGATTAAGGGATGATGTGGCACTGCTCCAAAAACGGCAGTAAATGGATTCTCTGGATTTTCGAAGCCCACAAAAACCTGATTGGAAAGCAAATCTTTGAGATCATCTAATACGATGACATCCGTATCGAGATAAATTCCACCCATTTCATAAATAACCTTGGCTCTAATATAATCAGAAACAAAGGCCCATTTCTTAGCCTTATAAGCCTGTCGCAAATATTCATTCTGGTTCATATCGAAATTGCTTTCGTTCCATTCGATAATCTTATAGTCCTTCAAATGCTTTTGCCAGGTCTTCATACAACGTTGTATTTCTTTGGACTTAGGATTGCCACCAACCCATACATAGTGGATTATTTTAGGGATCATTCTTTTACCTTCTAACTATTCTTCTTACTAACTTAATAATATCTTGATTAAAATCAAGTTTCATCAAAAACATCAATGCTAAATAAACTATTATCATAATAATCGATTTAAGCGTCATATTCAAAAATGCCGATGATAATATTTGTGGTAAAAACATCCCTAGCGCCAAGGTTACTCCAGCAACCAAGAAGTATTTAGGCACATCAACAAAAGCCGCTTTAAAATCATAGCCATCGCGAACAATCCGCAAACGCAAAAGTAGCACAATGAACTCCGTTACTAAAATTGCGACCATTGCCCCTGCAGCTCCAAAGGAACGATCTAGCAAAGCACATAACCCAACTTCGAGAAAAGCCCCAATTACCACCGGAATCGCATAATCGCGATCGCGATTATTAGCTAAAGCAAATTGATTGGCAAAAACTCCTCCCATCGGAATCATGATAATGGTTAGAGTAAAGAAAAACATCAATGGCGTCATCGGAATAAATTCCTTACCAAAGAAAAATGGGACAAATTCCTTCGTATTAGCCATGATTACTACTGCAAATAAGGTACCTAGCATTGTCGTTGCTTCCAAGGATTTTTTTAAAACTTGTTTTTGGGCAGCTTCTCCCTCACTAGCCATCTTCGGCATGATCACAAGCGAAATACTTGTTATTACCCCTAAAACCATATTGGAAATCTTTTGGGCATTATCATAATAGGCTACTTGCGTAGAGGTCTGGAAATAACCTAATAGTGGCTTATCAAGGGAAGTGTAGATTTGCGTCGCAATCTGCGGAATCAGCAATGTAACAATGGCGCGCAAAGTTTCGTGATAGCGATAAAAATGCCTTACCGGCTTACCAACATAAGTCCCAATGCTTAGCCAAAAAACCATTGATCCGAGCATCGTAGTCAGTGACATAATCAATAAATACTTCCATAGATCGCCAGGATTTTTTACCAACCATAAAATCAAAACTACGCTAGTCAATTTTACAATCGTATTCCGCAAAACAACCTTACCAAAATCAGCTAAGCCTTGGAAAAACCACGTAATATCAATTTGTGCCGAAATTAAATAAGGTACCATCAGGAGCAAGTAGTTCCAATATTGAATATGGAAAATCGTCGCAATCGCAACCACGATAATAATCGTTACCAAACTTGCCAAGGCTTGAAAATACCACAATCCCCAAAAAGCTTCCGTTAATTCTTCAGGGCCAGCGTATGCACGTGTCCGCGAAATCGTCCGCATACCAATATAGGAGATCGACAGGGTACAAAAGACCATTAGAAACTGCGTCGTATTATTAACGCTACTATAGATACCGTAGGTTTTTGCTCCTAATACCCGCGATAAATAAGGAACCGTAATCAACGGTACCAAAACTAAGAAAATTTGATAAATTGCGTTATAAATGATATTTAATAGCGTTCGTTTCAATTTAGTTCCTCTGCTAAACGAATAATCTCATCAAAAACCAAATCACAATTGCTCTCAGCTTGAACCTGATCGACAATTTGATACCAATAATGGCGTTGCGCTTGCATTTCAGGGCTATCCAGCTGATCCAATCGAGCAATCAGTTCATGTTGTGAATTAACCTTGAATCCTGGCGTTACCTCTTTGTATGGACCAAATAGCAGACCTCGAACTTGTTCATACTGCTTAAGATGATTCGTCATAAATAAGATTGGCCGATCCAATTTTAAATAGTCAAAGTAAATCGATGAAAAATCTGTCATTAGGAAATCCATGGCAGCCAAAATTTGATAGAGATCGATTTTCCTCTTTTCTAAATAACTATTGTTTAAAAATGCAATATTAGAATAGTTACTCTTCAAATCAGCAAACAAGCGCATTTCAAAGGGATGCAATTTCACCAATAAATACTGGTGACGCTCTTTTAAGGCGGCATTTAATTTTTCGGCATCAAAATCAGCACAAGTTAAGAAATTCCCAGCCTTGATCATGTCCATAATTTTTTCGTCTTCTAATTCATAACGAAACGTTGGAACATATAAGCCAATTTTTCCCTGACTGTCTTCTTGATGAAATAAGTCTCGAAGCAACTGTCTTTGTGACAGTACAGAAAAATCTAAATAATCCATTCGTGGAAACCCAATCTTGCGATATTTTCCTGCTCCTACCCCAATGCAAGAAGTCATCAAGGTTTCATAAAAGTCAGAGCTTGAAGCAATTACATCGGTTTTTTGCCACAATTTTTGGTTTCGCAGATTATCAGCAGTTTCAGTGTTGTTGGCCATAAAGCCCATTCTTTTTAGCGGAACTCCATGCCAAAATTGAATATTATATTGACTACGATGGATTTTAAACGGTTGATGGGTAGTAAATACATAACGTGCAGATGCAATTTTTTTCCAAACCGACCAAGGTAAGTGCGATGACGGCCATGGTTCAACTAAAGTTGCTTTCAATTCAGGATGATTATCACGCAAGTATTTATAAAATAAATAGCCATTAGAGCCTGAACGTCCCGCACCATTCAAAACTACCACATGATCATTTTGAATTGGAACAAGTTTGCAAATTAGCTTCATCATTGTGAGATAAAGTCTAAATAAAATACTTTTCATCTTTTTCGCCATATCTTCCTAAAATTCGATAACTTAAGAGTACAAAAAAAGGGGCGAGAAACTCAACCCCTTTTAGCGCTTTTTAACAAAATTATGCTTTACCCATTTTGCGTTGAACAAATTTTACGCTTTCAACGATCACAATCATCAATACTCCGGCTAAAAGAACTACTAGCCACTGTTCAGCGTTCAATTCAGTTACATCGAAGAATTTGGTCATAAATGGAATTTCTACCGCTGACATAATCAAGGCAGCTAGTAAAATCGCACCATTAAACCACTTATTAATGAACGTATGGGCCCGGAAAATTGATTGGTGAATGTATTTTGAATTAATGGCATGGAATAATTGAATCAAACCTAAGGTTAAGAAGGCCATTGTTAATGCATCCCCATGTTGTAAACTTGGATTGCCAACGTGTGGTCCTACGTGTAAACCAATTTGATATGCTCCAAGAACCAAAACTCCTTCTAAAATACCTTGGTAAATGATTGATGAAGCAACACCACCGCTAAAGAAGTTGGATTTTCTTCCTCTTGGTTTACGGTTCATAATGCCTGCTTCCGTAGGTTCAACTCCTAAAGCAATTGCTGGTAAAGTATCAGTTACCAAGTTAATCCACAATAATTGCACTGGAGCCAAAATATCCCAGCCTAGCATCGTCATCATAAAGACGGTTAACACTTCACCAACATTACAACTCATTAAGTAAAGAATAGCTTTTTGAATATTGCTAAAAACTTTTCGCCCTTGCTTAACCGCTTCAACAATCGTAGCGAAATTATCATCAGCCAAAACCATATCGGCAGCGCCTTTAGAAACTTCTGTTCCCGTAATTCCCATTCCGATACCAATATCAGCCTGCTTCAAACTAGGCGCATCGTTAACGCCATCACCAGTCATCGCTACGATTTTGCCATTAGCTTGCCATGCCTTAACGATTCTTACCTTGTGTTCAGGAGAAACGCGTGCATATACGCTGTAGTCGGAAACATGTTTTACGAAGTAGTCATCCTCTAAATCATCAAGTTGCGCACCAGTTAATACTCGTTGATCTTGACCAGGTGCAATAATTCCCAATCTTTCTGCAATTGCTTGGGCAGTAATTTGGTGGTCGCCTGTAATCATTACCGTCTTAATACCAGCATTGTGAGCTTCAGCAACCGCAGCCTTCGCTTCTGGGCGTTCTGGATCGATCATACCGACTAACCCAGCAAAGATTAATCCTTGTTCAACGTTTTCCGTCGATGGATTATCAAACTCTTCATCAACTACTTTGTAAGCCAAGCCTAATACTCGCAAAGCCTTCTTGGCTAAGTTCTGATTAGTCGTTAAGATTTCTTGACGGCGAGTTTCAGTCATTGGACTCACTTGACCAGCAATATCAATCGCATCAATCCGCTTAAGCAATTCATCTGGTGCACCTTTAACTGCAACAAAGTATTGCTCACCAAACTTGTTAACCGTACTCATCAACTTACGATCAGAATCAAAAGGTACTTCTTGGACTCTTGCATGTTCTGTCAAAAGTGCTGGCACATCGATTTTATGATCGAAAGCATATTGGATTAAGGAAGTTTCAGTTGGATCACCTAAAAGATTGCCACTAGTTTCAATCTTGGTATCATTAGCAAGCACCATCGCTAACAAAGCTGGATTAGTAGCCGCTATCTCTGCTTTACTATCAACCAATTGATCATCATAAAACATTTGTTCAACGGTCATCTTGTTTTGGGTCAAGGTACCAGTTTTATCTGAACAAATGATATCAGTTGCACCTAAAGTTTCTACTGCTGGCAACTTTCTCACGATCGCCTTGTGCTTAGCCATCGTTTGGGTTCCCAAAGCCAAAATAATAGTAACAATTGCTGGCAAACCTTCAGGAATAGCAGCTACAGCTAAGGAAACAGCTACTAAGAACATGTTGATCATCAAGGCTGAATTACGATCAACTGGACTAGCCTTCAACACCCCAACCGCAAATACGAACACACAGATCAATAAAATCATAATCGTGATCGTCTTACCTAAATGGTTTAGGTTTTGCTTCAATGGCGTGTCAGTTTCGTCGGCTTCATTAAGCATTTTCGCAATCTTACCAACTTCTGTCTGCATTCCTGTGCCAACTACGACACCTTCACCACGACCGTAGGTTACATTGGTGCTTGAATATGCCATATTTACGCGATCGCCTAGAGCAACCTCATCCCCCTCAAGCGTTGTAGCATCTTTATCAACCGGAACAGATTCCCCAGTTAAAGCTGATTCTTCAATTTTCAAACTATGAGCCGTTAAAAGTCGTAAGTCAGCAGGAACTACATCCCCGGCCTCTAACATTACCAGATCTCCAGGTACTAATTCAGTACTTGGAATTTCTAAAACTTTACCATCGCGTTTTACATGCGCATTGGGCGTCGCCATTTCTTTCAAGGCTTCGATAGCTGCTTCCGATCGTGCTTCTTGAATAACCCCTAATACTGCATTAAGTACTACCACGATCATGATAATTGCCGCATCAGTCCATTCTTTGGCAACGACTCCTGAAAGAATTGCGGCTACGATCAAAACAATAATCATAAAGTCTTTGAATTGATCGACAAAACGCATCAACATGCTTTTCTTCTTTTTAGCGGTCAACGCATTAGGACCATATTTGGCCAAACGCGCTTTAGCATCTTCTGAATTAAGACCAGATTCAGTAGTTTGTAAGTTTTGACAAACGGTACTTGCATCCTGGTTATAGTATTTTTCGCTCAATTAAACCACTCCTTGAATAAAAAAAGAGACCTATATGCAACGAATGCACATAAGTCTCACTGTTTAAGATAAGTCCAGAAGCAATACTTCGGTTGTTGGGCTTATCGCAATTACCTTGCTGTTACTCCCTTATGATAGAGATTATTATAATAAAAATTACCGTCTCTTACAAGTTCCAGAACTATTTTTTGTAAAAGTCATCAAAGACCGTAACCGGTAAATGACGCTTATGTTCGCTCTTCTTCCACAATTTTTCGATCTGTTCAGCAGCTTCAGGAGCGACTTCGCGACCTTCAAGATAATCATCAACTGCTTCATAGCTTACGCCTAAAGCAACTTCATCTGGCAATGATGGATGATCTTCTTCAAGATCAGCTGTTGGTGCTTTGAGATAAAGATGTTCTGGGCACCCCAATTCTTTAAGCATTTGTTTGCCTTGACGCTTATCCAAGCGGAACAATGGCGTAATATCAGCTGCGCCATCACCATATTTAGTGTAAAAGCCAGAGAAGTTTTCAGCTGCATGGTCGGTTCCAACAACAGCACCTTGGTTAGCACCAGCAATCGCATACTGAACGACCATTCTCTGTCTTGCTTTAATATTGCCTTTGTTAAAATCCGTAATTTTTTGACCCGTTGCTTCAACTACTTTGACTAAAGCATCAACTGGTTCTTTGATATTGACGATCAGATCTTGATCAGGCTTTTGAAAATCAACTGCGTCTTGCGCATCTTGCGCATCTGCTTGAACGCCGTATGGCAATCTTACTGCAATAAATTGATAGCTTTGATCGCCAGTTTCAGCACGCATTTCCTCAATGGCCATTTGGCAAAGCTTGCCTGTTAAGGTTGAATCTTGTCCACCAGAAATTCCCAAAACATATGACTTTAAAAATGGGTTGGCCTTCAAGTAATCCTTTAAGAAATCAATTGATCGTCTGATTTCCTTTTTAGGATCAATTTCTGGTAAAACATGTTCGTATTCTACAATCCTTTTTTGTAACTCTCTCATCGGCTCATGCCTCTTTCCCTTATCTTCCGACGAATATCTTGGATTAATGACATTTTACTCTCGTACAAGTCCTGTGACAAATCGACTGGATATTCTTGTGGATTTAAGCTTCGCTTGTATTCATCCCAAAGCGCCTTAAGATTTTCAGCTGCAAAACTCTTAATTCCTCTAAGACTAGGTTGCTTATAGACTAATTTACCGTGGTCAAAAATGTCATGCAATAATGGATAAGCCGTAAAATCAGTTACCACTTTGTTAATATAAGTATATTGCGGATGGAACATAAACAAAGCTTGGTATCTGGTTGGATCTTCGCCTTCACGAGCAATCCAATCCCCTTCGTTTTTCTTGGCCGTATTGGCACTAATCCGCCATACTTGTTTTTTACCAGGAGTAGAAACCTTAATCGCATTCGAGGAAATCTTCAAGGTATCGTGCATTTGGCCATTGTCGCCTTCCATTGAAACCAGCTTATAAACGGCGCCTAAAGCTGGTTGATCAAAGGCGGTAATATATTTGGTACCAATTCCCCAAACATCGATTTTGGCACCTTGCATCTTTAAGTTAGTGATCGTAGTTTCATCTAAATCATTCGAAGCAAAGATTTTAGCATCAGGATAGCCCGCATCATCCAATTCTTTGCGCACTTGCTTAGAAATATAAGCCATGTCGCCAGAGTCGATTCTTACGCCCAAGAAATTAATCTTATCGCCCATTTCTCTAGCAACCTTAATCGCATTAGGAACACCACTACGAATCGTATCATAGGTATCAACTAGGAAAACACAATCCTTATGGGTTTTAGCGTAAGCTTTAAAGGCCTCATATTCTGAACCAAAAGCTTCGACCAAGGCATGAGCATGCGTTCCAGAAATTGGAATACCAAATAATTTCCCTGCACGAACATTACTGGTTGAATCAAAGCCTCCAATAAAAGCAGCCCGTGCACCCCATAAGGCAGCATCAGTTTCTTGAGCACGACGACTACCAAATTCCATCAGTTGATCATCTTGAACTGCTAATTTGATTCTTGCAGCCTTAGTTGCCAACAAGGTTTGGAAGTTGATAATGTTCAAAATTGCAGTTTCGACAAGTTGACATTGGGCAAGTGGCCCTTCAACTTGAACTAATGGTTCATTGGCAAATACCAATTCTCCTTCACGCATTGAACGGATCGAGAGCTTGAGTTTTAGGTGGCGCAAATAATCGATGAAATCATCATCATAGTTTTGAGTTTCTTTTAAATAAGCTAAGTCGCTTTCGCTGAAGTGAAGACTTTGTAAATAATTAATCATTCGCTCCAATCCAGCAAAAATCGCAAAGCCATTGCCAAATGGCTCTGACCGATAAAAAGCTTCAAAAACAGCATTGCGATCGGCAATTCCCTTTTTAAAGTAGGTGTACATCATATTGATTTCATACAAATCAGTATGCAAAGACAAAGAATCATCTTTGTCATAATCCTGGTATAACATTATTTTCCCCTTTAATTCTCATTTTAAGACAAATTATACCCGCCCTAGTTATCTTGAACAAGGCTTGTATAAACTTTCTTAATTGCCATTAATTGATTAGCAATTGCAAAATTTTTAGCTAAATATTGCTTTTCGACTGCCCCCATTTCTTCTAGCTCTTCAGCATTCATATTGATTGCCTTACGTAATTGTTCAGCAATCGATTCTACGCTACCTACCGTGGCAATAAAGCCATGTTCTTCGTCCGGAATCATCTTGTGAATATCGCCTACCGCTGTTGATAGAATTGGAATTCGATTGTCGCTAGCTTCAAGCAAAACTAACGGAAAGCTTTCAGAGTATGATGTTAAAACTGCCAAATTCATCCGCCGATACAGATTTTTCAATTGTTTTTGCGTCATAAAGCCATGAAAGGTAACTTGTGGCGACATTTCTAGCTGTCTCGCTAAAGCTTTCAAAGCTTCTAGTTGACTGCCGTCTCCAGCAATATGTAACCGGATGTGGGGATCATCAACTAATTTTAAAGCCTTCAACAATAAATCCTGACCTTTAACCTTTTCTGCTCGCGCAACATTGATAATGTTAAAGTACATATGTTCATATTTGGCTGGGATTTGACTATCATCATGGAAAAAGATTCCATTATAGATGACATGAATTTTTTCTGGATCTAAGTGAACCCGCTGTTGCAATAATTGTGCAAAATTTTCAGTTATCGCAAAAATGCAATCTGCCTTATGAAAAGCCCGCAAATTCAATTTGGTAAAAATATTACCTACAAAACCTCGTCCTGCAAAATCAAGCAATGGATCTGAATGAACCGTTATACACCATTTCGCTGATATTTTCTTTTTAATCAGAGAAACATAGAGATTGGCTCTTGCTCCGTGGCTATGAACGATATCATAATGTCCTTCATTAATGAACTTAGTAAGTCGCCGCGTCGTTGACAAATCATAGCGACTTTTAGCGCCTAAAACGTAAGTCCTAATCCCTGCTTCCCGTGCAGCCCGGGCAACTGGGCCTTCGCTCAGAGTAAGTAGGGCAAAGTCTTCGTTTGCCAGCTTGGCTTCTTTTAATAGATTGACGATATGAAATAAGCCACCGCCACTTTCAAGACCAGCATTAATATGCAGAACCTTCATTTATTTGTTTTTCCCTCTCTTAGATTGTTGAACTTTAACTACAAATTGGGGCAATACTAACATCCGTTTAAATCTGCTTGGATTGGTTACCAACCGATAAAACCATTCTAAATGAGCCTTTTGGAAAAGCTCTGGTGCTCGTTTAACTTGACCTGAAAAAACATCAAAGCTACCACCTACACCCATCATCAACGCAGGTAAGGCGTTGCGACGTAAAATTGCTAACAATTGTTCTTGTTTAGGAAAGCCTAGTGCTGCAAACACTAAATCCGGCTGCGTCCGCTGGATTCGTCTTGCCACCAATTCAAGGTCCTCCGTGAAATAACCATCCTCGGCACCAACCAGTTTCAGATTGCTATATTCACGACCGATTTTTTCTTGAACAGCATGAATCACTGCTGGCTTAGCTCCAATAAGATATACGCGCAGTTCACGTTCATCGGCTACCCGCATCAGCCAAGTAAATAAATCATAACCAGTTACGCGTTCTGGCATTGGCTCTTTGATCATGCGACTGGCCTTGATAATGCCAATTCCATCAGGCGTAATGTAATCCGTATCCCGTTGTAAAATCTTCATAAATTCAGGATTCTCATTGGCTGCCATCACAATTTCTGGATTAGCTGTGACTACAAATGTGGATAAATGATTATTAATGCGATTGATAAATTCGTTTTGAAATTGTTTAAAAGTTTTATTGTCAAAATTAACCCCTAGTATATTTACCTTTGACATCTTATTACCTCAAAATGTTTTTTCTTTTATTGTATCAAAAGCTGAACCAATCGCCGATAAGTTTTACTTTTTCTTAGAATATGCTATTATCTTTTTGTGATTTAGAAAAGGACCAAAACATGAAAAGAGTAATTACTTACGGGACATTTGACCTATTGCATTATGGACACGTGCGTTTATTAAAACGCGCTAAGGATCTTGGCGATTACTTAATTGTAGCGCTCTCGACCGATGAATTTAACGAGTTTAAAAAACACAAAGAAGCTTACAACACTTACGCTGAACGCAAGTACATCTTAGAAGCTATCAAATACGTTGATGAAGTGATCCCTGAAAACGATTGGGATCAAAAAATTTCTGATGTACAAAAATACCATATTGATACCTTTGTAATGGGTGACGACTGGAAAGGTAAATTTGATTTTCTTAAGCCATACTGTGAAGTGGTTTACCTGCCACGGACGCCTGGAATTTCTACCAGTAAAATCAAAGCCGATTTGAAATAAAAAATGAGTAGCAAGCCATGTAAAAACTGGTTGCTAC
Organism: Lactobacillus gigeriorum DSM 23908 = CRBIP 24.85; assembly: GCF_000296855.1. Classification (GTDB taxonomy): domain Bacteria; phylum Bacillota; class Bacilli; order Lactobacillales; family Lactobacillaceae; genus Lactobacillus; species Lactobacillus gigeriorum. The sequence continues at coordinate 28,423 of NZ_CAKC01000039.1, forward strand.
TCATTTTTTATTTTGCAAAAGTAAATTCAAATCTTTCGGCTACATAACGTGCCCGGGTGTATTCAAATGGTTGCCCTTCTTCCAATTCAGTAACTTGACGCCGAGTAATTAAAGGCTCACCTTTTTTGATATACAACAAATGAGCATCATTTTCATTAGCGATTGAAGCAGAAATATGTTCTGTTACTCGACCAATCTTATGACCATTTCTGGCTAAAGTTTCATATAAGTGAGTAGAAATTTCTGCCTTAGTTGATTTTTCTACCAAATGATATGGTACAGTAACGACTTCATAGCAGATTGGCAAATCATCGGCATATCTAATTCTTTCCATTCGCAAAACTGATACGCCGTCTTCAAGTTTTAATCGTTCTTTTTCTGATAATGATGGCTGTCCTACTTTATAAGTAATCAACTTACTTGAAGGCACCTGACCATTAGCCTCCATAATCTCAGTAAAGGACATGATCCCCGACATCTTTTCTTGAACTTTCCGACTTGAAACATAGGTTCCACTACCTAGGCGCCGTTCAAGAATTCCTTCTTCTTCTAAAGTCTTGATGGCTTGACGCAAGGTCATGCGTGAAACGCCAAATTTAATTGCTAATTGCCGTTCGGCAGGAATGCGGTCGCCGACATTATAGACATGTTGTTCAATATCCCTTTTAATCTGATTGTGGATCTTTATATACATTGGTTCATCCATCAGATACACCCCACTTTCATTAACATTATAGAATAAATTGGTCTATATTTCATTTGAAAAGCTATCAATGTAAGTGTCAATATTTTTGCGGTAACCCATAAACCATTAGTCTAATCTTGCTTTCTTAAATATTTATATGATTT
>NZ_CAKC01000038.1 GCF_000296855.1 Lactobacillus gigeriorum DSM 23908 = CRBIP 24.85
ATTGACCACTGGGCATTCTCAAGCTTCAAGCGTCCTTGAATTTGTTCAGGAGACCATTGCTCGTTTAGGAACTTCTCTTTAACGTAGGCAAATAGCCCAGGATCTGACAGCTTAAGAACAGGATGACAGTTTTTGCGCGCTTGTGGCCTTGCTTGGAGAATAGCCGCTAAGATCGCTATTTCTACGCAATTCGCGAGAAATAGTGGATTTGTTTCTACCCAATATGTTAGCTATTTGAGTAATGGTCATTTTCAAAGTATGATATTTCAGTATATTTTCGCGTTCTTCAATGGTAAGATGAGAATAGAGGTTCATGATGCACTCCTTTGATAAGATTCTTTCAACACCATTATAAAGGACATCATGAGTCTTTTCTTTTTTCAAAGATTAACTGTTGCACTTAGTTTGTAAATTCAAGGCAAAAAAGAATCGAATCCAAATGATTCGATTCCTAAAAAGATCAGTTTTCAAAAGTCAATAGCTTAACTTAATGACATTGTCTAAAGAATAGATGGCTTTTTTCTGTTTAAATCAGGTGTTTAAAAAATATCCTTCACGACACAAGCAAAAAGAAAGAACAATCCCAAAAAGGATTGGCGTTAATAGCTTGCAGCCCACAAATTATTTTCCAGTTTATTGTAAGAAAACAATTTATCCCAAAGTTTCTTTTCCGTTGGAGTAAAAGTAATTTTATCGGATAATTTAATTACTGGAGCTTGATTGAGAAATTGTTGCAATAAACCCGTCAAAGCAACCCCATCACTTTTTGTTAGTTCTTTTGCGGTTGCTTTAACGTACTTGGCTAATTCTGTACCAGGGTGAAAATAGTTAATCTCAACGTTTAACGTATTCATTAAAGCCAATATTTCTTTCTTAGGTACCATGTTATACCCCCCCTTTTTTGTATAAAAGCCCTTACATTGATTATTATACAATATTAACAATGACTATACACTTTATAGATATTCAATGCTAAATTGATCTTTCACATCGCCTGCTTCAGCAGATTTTATCAACCAGATTATTCAAGCACTTTTATTGGGGGGGAATCGTTATACAATTAAGTTGCGATATGGTTCGAAGCTTTTTCAATTATTTAACGATATTCACCCTTCATATCGCGTTAGGAGAATAATATGAAAATTAAAAAATCGGCACAGCCTCTTTAGCTGCTTTATTGGCAGTTGCACCTGTAGCCAGCATCATCAGCTCTAAAAACGCTCAAGCAACTTAAAAGGCAAGTAAAAATAAATAATTTGATCAAAGATTATTCAGAATAGCAATTAATACACTCAAAATTTAAATAGATTTTGAGTGTATTTTTTTACGTTAAAATATTCGCTATCTCAAATCTTTACCTTTTCATAAGAATTTGGGCATCTTTAGTTCACATTTATTAGCTACTATATAAACTGTAGCAAGGCGGTAGAACTTGTTACACATACTCCCACTTTTTTATTTCATTTCATTCTTACTCCTCCAAAAAAATGGAACAAATCAAGGCTTGCAACTTCTGCAAGCCTTTTCCTTTTGGCTAAATTTCTAGTAAGATAGTGTTAGTTATAGGAAAGGAAGGTTTTATGTTTTCACCATCAATTAAACATCTAATTCAACAGAAATCTGGCGCGTTCTTAATCCCCGCTACTCGAATTGCTTTTGTCCAAGCAGACAATCCCCTTTATCATGCATTTTTGATTTTAACCAAAGTTAAATACTCCAAAATTCCCGTTCTCGATCAAGATAGACGAGTCGTTGGCTTGCTTAGTTTAGCTATGATTACTGATAAAATGTTGACAACCAACGAAATTTCAATTGATCCTTTAAATGAGCTCAAAGTTAGCGACGTTATGCAAACCGATTTTGACAAAATAAATTTTGTCGAAACTACATTAGAAACTCAACTACATCTTTTGATCAACAATGCCTTTTTACCAGTAGTTGATGATCGCGGAGTATTTCAAGGATTACTTACTAGACGTGAATGGATCAAAGCCTTCAATTTTGTAGTTCATAATTTTGATGAATATTACGAAGTTAAACGTCTAAAATAATATCTAATTTAGAATCATTATAATTTACATTTTGATAATTAGTGATAAAATACTATATATCAACTGATAGAGGATTTATTATAAGCAAGCAATGGAGGATTTTTATGTTAAAGAATCAATGGAAGTTCTTCCTTGTACTGGCTATCGGGGTAGTTAGTGCAATCTCAGTTTTTGGCTTTAAACAAAGTCTTATCCCTGAAGTGCTGATCTATGTGTTCGGTGCTTATATCGTGGTTACTATGGCCCTAGAAATGTTTGAAGACCTTAAAACTGGTCACTGGGGCATTGATATTCTTGCCATCATCGCAGTTATTTCAACCATGCTTATTCGCGACTACTGGGCAACATGGATGATCTTAGTAATGTCTACTGGTGGTGAATCACTTGAAGACTATGCTACTAGTCAAGCAGACCGTGAATTGCGTTCTCTTTTAGACAATTCACCACGAACCGCTAACAAGCTTGTCAACGGTGAATTGGTTGAAACTAACGTTGACGATTTGCAATTAGACGATCACGTTATTATCAAGCCAGGAGAACAAGTTCCTGTCGATGGTGTAATCGTAAATGGTGAATCAAGCTTTGACCAATCATCCCTTACCGGTGAATCAGTCCCTGTTGACAAGAAACCAGGAGAAGATTTGATGTCCGGTTCAATCAATGGTGACGTTGCCGTTGAAATGAAAGTCACTAGATTGGCGAAGGATTCCGAATATCAATCAATCGTTGCTTTGGTTAAGTCTTCCCAAGCTCAACCAGCTAAGTTTGTTAAGATGGCTGACCGTTATGCCGTTCCATTTACCATAATTTCTTTGATCATCGGTCTAGTGGCTGCCATGATGGGTGGTTGGAACTTTACTAGATTCGCAGAAGTTATGGTGGTAGCTTCACCATGTCCATTATTGATTGCTGCTCCAGTAGCTTTAATTTCTGGTATGAGCTCGATGTCTCGTCACCACATCATTATCAAGTCTGGTCCAACAATTGAAAAATTGTCTCGTGCTAAAACTTTTGCCTTTGATAAGACCGGTACTTTAACCCAGAACAAGTTGGAAGTTGGCGACATTGTTCCTGAAGCTGGTTTTTCTAAAGAAGAATTGCAAAGCTTAGCTGCTAGCGTCGAACAACAATCATCTCACATTATTGCTACATCATTAGTTGGCAATACGCCAAAAGAAGCAATTAAAACCGTTGAAGACTTAAAGGAAACCACTGGTCAAGGGGTTGAAGGTACTGTTGATGGTAAGCTAGTTAAGGTTGGTAAATATAGCTTTGTTGCTGATGGTGAAGTACCAACTGTTAATGCTACTGCAATTTTCGTTTCAATTAATGGGCAATATGCAGGTTATATCACTTTCAAGGATATGATCCGTCCTGAAACTAAGGACACAATTGCTCGCCTTCGCCGTCAAGGTGCTGAAGAAATCATGATGTTGACCGGTGACCACCAAAACGTTGCCGATCAAATCGGTAAGGCAGCTGGCGTTACTCAAGTAAGAGCAGAATTATTGCCAAAAGAAAAGATTCAAGCAATTCGTAACGTTCCTGAACAACAACGTCCAGTAGTTATGACTGGTGATGGGGTTAACGATGCTCCAAGTTTGACTGCCGCTGATGTAGGTATCGCTATGGGTGCCAAGGGAGCTACTGCAGCCAGTGAAAGTGCTGATGCAGTTATTATGGTTAACGACTTAAGTAAGATCAACGATGCAGTTGCTATCGGTAAGCACACAATGAAAGTAGCCAACATCGATGTTATAACTGCTATTGTGATCGTTATTATCTTAGAATTGATTGCTGCTACAGGTGTCATCCCTGCCCTAGTTGGTGCGATCTTGCAAGAAGTTGTTGACTTAATTGCGATCTCACTTGCATTGCTTGCTAAGACTGAACCAAGCGACAAAGAAAAAGGTATTGCTTAATTAATTATTTTATATTTGCGCTCTTCTAATGAAGGGCGTTTTTTTATTGTGGATGCTTTTTCGAACTTGAATTGACAATTCAAAAATCAAAAAAGCGCCCTTCCCCGGAGAAAGAGCGCCATACGCTAGCCTAGTCGAATAGCAAATTCGACAATGCACGCATCAATTCTAATCATCACTTAAGTACTACAAACAAGCTTTTAAATTGCTTAAATAGCTAAAATATAATCCCACTAAAGTGGACGATTAAAACGCAATTATTCACGAAAGTGGAATTTTTTATTGCCAAAAAAGCAATATTAATTAAATCTGTATGATTATTCTACAAATCCAAATTCGTCCTGTGGGAAGTAGACTAGCCTCTTTCCCGTAAACAAATAATTAACATAGGCAAATTTATCCTCTGGAATACCGTATTGGTTCATGAACGGACCAGGTTCAGAGAAGCCATCGCCTTTTCGGTTAGAATATTCATAAAGCAACTGCGTAGCTACCATGTCTGCTATTGCTTCCTCGCTATAGGATGAGCCGCCATACAATACAGTTACGATGCTAGAAATCGCATGGCCAATCTCATGCGCTTTGGTAAAAGGGCGCTCAGCTCTATTATACCAGTTAGAATTGTACGCAATAACACGGCTCCGCTTAAGAGTAAAGCTTGGTGCATGGTCTTCCATAAGCATGATAAACAGAATATATTTGATATTCGCAATAAATTTATCCAAAAATTCATTAAGTTCCTATTCGCCTTGATAATCAATCCTTAACATCGTCTGCTACACCTTTCCCTATATCATAATCCATCAAGCTCTTCACTATTTCTTTGATAAATCGGGGTTCTCTATCATGATCGAGTTTGAAAGAACAAAAGAACTGGCAAAAAAAAGAAAAATGTCCCTGCTGGAAGTCAACGATAAAGCAGGCTTAGGGAAAAGAAGCATCTATAACTGAAAAAATAGAAAACCTGGCATCATGGCTTTAACAGCGGTAGCTAGAGTTCTACACACTTCTGTTGACTATCTAAGTGGTGGGACTGACGATCCTATCCCTCACAACCAGGAATCTATTAGGCTAGAAGACGATCTTCCCCATTCATATAAGGGATATCCGGTTCCCGAGCGGTATCTGAACATCGTTAGAGATTTAATGGAACATGATATTCACGAACGAGAAAATCAAGGGTAGCCTTAAGATAGCTTTATAAAATTTCAATAAAGTGAATAATTGAAATACATAAAGCATTCAATTATTCACAAAGATGAATTAAGAAAATGGTGCAAAGACAAAGGGAGTTTTTCAGAAAAGCAAATAGACAATATCTATGAGGCATACCACACTTCCATCATAAAAACATTTGAGGGTAAAACATGCCAAAACTAAACGAGCTTAAAAAGCTTGTAGCTGAATATCTTGATAAGGATAAATAGTCAATATTGCTAACAGGCATTAGATTTGCGTGATTAGTTAAAAAATACTAAAATATAGTTTATTCACTAATATTATGTGGTTGGAGTTGTAAAGCTTTCAAGAATCGGGTCTCTTTGGGTCAGGAGGCCTTTTTCTTGGAAGCTTTTTTCATAGAAAGGATGAGTAAAGTGCATTTTCTTGGAGAGTTAATTTTAATCTTATTAGCTACTACCCTTATGGGACAGCTATTTTCACGCCTTAACATGCCGGCTGTAATTGGCCAGCTTTTGTCAGGAATTTTGCTTGGCCCAGCAATCTTAAACCTCGTTAAACCCAATGAAATCATTAGTCTATTTTCGGAATTTGGGGTAATTCTATTAATGTTCTTGGCTGGTCTAGAAAGCGATCTTGACCTATTAAAGAAATATTTCAAGCTCAGCTTTACGGTTGCCAGCATTGGCGTTATTTTACCAGTAGTCTTTACAGGCGTTGCTTGCTTAGTCTTCGGAATGAAGCCACTAGAAGCATTGTTTATCGGTATTGTCTTTGCAGCAACTAGCGTTTCAATTTCTGTTGTCGTCTTACAAGAAGCCCGTCAATTACATACTCGTGCGGGAACTGCTATTCTAGGTGCCGCTGTAGTTGATGATATTCTTGCCGTTGTAGTTTTGAGCTTGTTTACTACCTTCAGTCATGAGGGGGGTAACAGTGGCTTAACTAACAATTTCCTACTTAACTTACTAATTGAAGTTGCCTACTTTGGTGTCGTATGGGCTATTTATAAATTCGTAGCACCCTACTTTATGCACGCTGCTGAAAGAATGGATGTTGATTACTCCGTTGTCATTGGCTCCTTAGTGCTAGCTTTAACAATGGCTTGGGCTGCAGACTTTGTAGGTTTATCTGCAGTTGTTGGGGCCTTCTTCGGTGGCTTGGCAATTCGCCAAACGCCTCAATATAAAGAAGTTAATTCATCGGTTACTGCCATCGGTTATTCAATTTTTATTCCAGTATTTTTCGTCAACATCGGTTTATCGATGACTTTTGCCAGCTTCATCAAAGACATTTTATTTATCATTGTAATGACAGTTTTAGCATTATTGTCTAAATTCTGGACTGGTAAATATTCTAGTGAACTATTTGGCTTTACCAAAAATGAAGGCAATATTGTGGGAGCAGGAATGATCTCGCGAGGAGAAGTAGCTTTAATTGTGGCTCAGATTGGCATTTCGCATCATCTCTTCCCTGAAGACATTTATTCCAGTTTAATCCTTGTAATCATCGTTACTACCGTACTTTCACCATTTATTTTGAATCATTATATTAAGAAAAGTACAGTTGCGAACACTGAACTTGAACCTGAATAATAAAAATAAGCATCAGTTTTAATCAAGAACTGATGCTTATTTGATTAGCATTATAGATATGCTTCTTTTTGTAACTGATACATCTTCTGGTACTCAGGATTGGACTTTAATAATTCTTCATGAGTATCAAATCCTGACACTGTTCCGTTGCTTAACAGCAAAACCTTATCCGCATATTTGACTGCAGATAATCGGTGGGTAATGAAGAAGATTGTCTTTGCTTTATTATGTTCAATAAAGTTTTTATAGATTTCCGCTTCGCTAACTGGATCAAGGGCTGCGGTCGGCTCATCTAGAAATTCAATATTTCCCTGGGAATAAATATCCCGTGCCAAGGCTATCTTTTGCCATTGCCCACCAGATAGATCAATCCCATTTTTAAAGTCTTTCGACAATATTGTATCAAGACCTATCTGATCAATGGTTGCTTCAGATAATCCAGCCTTTAACAGGCTTTCTTTCACTCTTGATCTATCAACCGGCTTGCCAGCAGTTACGTTCTCTGCAAGTGTCAATTTAAATTTGGAGAAATCTTGGAAAGTAGCCGAAATATTATCACGATATTCTTGCAAAGCTATCTTCGTCAAATCACTATGATCATATTGAATCTTTCCACTGGTTGGATCATAGTATCTCATCAGCAATTTAACTAACGTTGTTTTTCCTGATCCATTCATCCCCACTACAGCAATTTTTTCACCACGTTTCACTTCAAAGTTAACATCGTGAAGTACCTCTACATCTGAAAATGGATAAGTAAAGGAAACATTTTTTACTTCTAAAACCTGGAAATCTTTTGGGAAGCTATTATTTTCAAGCAAGAAGTGATCTTGGTAGTCCATAAATTTGTAGTATTTTTTAATCCACAATAACGAATCGTATAAAAGACTGCTGTCTTCAACTAATCGTGCCATACTAGTGGAAATATAGCCGATAATTGAAATATAAACGACTAACACACCAATTGGTAGATTTCCTTTAGCCACATTGGTACTAAACCAAACAAAACCCAGACCGGTCACTGCTGCAGCGACAGCAAGAAATAATGAACTGATTGCCAATTGCTTTTGACGCACTTTATTGACCATTTTATGAGTACTGTTGAAGAGTTTCATATATTTGTTGATGATTGAATCAAACATATTGAATAAACGTACTTCTTTAGCATCAACTCGATCAAGTAGTAGTCCACTGTAGTAATGCAAAAATCTGGAATTCTTACTACGCTCTACCATCGTCTCAAAAGCTTCCTGTTGGATTCGGTAATACAGCAAGCTTTGTGGGATCATTACCGCAATTAAGGCCACCGCAATCAACCAATTGAATCTTGCCAAATAGCCTAAGGCAAACACGACTGTCAATAATGATTGTAAAACTGAGATACCAAAAACGATTAAATTGACTGGTCGCCAACTTGCGTCCTCTTGAAGCAAAGTGACCACATCAAAATAGTCTGCATCATCAAAGATGCTCAGCGAATTTAATTTCTTAGACTTTTTCATCAATTCTAAATTTAAAAAGCCGGTCAATTTGTCCGTTAGCATCCCCTGCATCGAAGTTGCCACGCTAGGTAGAATTTGCACCAAAATAGTAGCTACAATCCACAACTCAATATCTAGCCAAAAATTCTGTTTTGCAGCCAAGGAATCGATTACTCGTTGACTTGCCCAAATAGACAACATGGTGAGCAAAGCCTGAATTGGTGCAATTACAAATACGATTATCGATAGCGCAGGAGCAGATTTGAAGAATAATTTGTACGTTTTTAACAATAACTGAAAATACTGTTTTGCTTTCTTCATTATTCGATCCTCCTTATTAAACCACGTTTTATCTATTATTTTAAAAAAACGTTTTCAAAGTCAACTATTTAGACTTTAATTTTAATATTAAATTCCTTTATATAAGCTATATCTACACTATATTATAAAAATATAAGTAAAAGATTATTACAGCTTATTATATCGTTATAGCCAAGGGAGGATCGATTTTCACGTGAAACTTTTAAATAAATCCTAGTGCGTTATAGAGCATATGGGTAATCATTGAATACCTTAAGTCTTTGGTTCTTAAATATACCCAAGCTAAGATCATACCTAACACCCAATAAACTAAGATATACTTACTAAAACCCGGATCATGTGCAACTCCAAAAACAAGACCACTGACAATAATACCTAGCCATTTGTTTATACGATTGTTTTGGGTAAAGAACACATTGAAAAACATACCACGAAAAATGGTCTCCTCGCATACAGGACCCAAGAATACAACCAAAATTGGAAACATTCTTCCACTTGTTTTAGAGATTTCATCTAGAGCAGCTTGGTTGGCTGATAGGCCATTACCTGAACTAACCAAGTTAAGTACCACTGCTCCTGAGATCGTAATCAATACTGTACCGATTAAACTGATTCCCAATCGTTTCCAATCCCAATGAGGCTCCATATTAAAGCCCCAATTATTTTCTTTCTTCAATTCCCAGCGATAGATGGCAAACATAATCGCCAAAACAATAACTGTGAAAATAGCAATCACTACTGGTTTTTGTGCCACGTCTAATCTATTAGGATAAAAATAAACTGCCTCGAGTTCTCCATATAGAATCAAAGCCAAAAACATTAATCCTAATCTACCTGCGTAAGCTAAAATTTTCTTCATCAGATTCACCCGTTTTCTAAGCATTTTAGTTTTAGTTCCATTATAATGGAACTAATCGAGAAAACCTAAAGGATGATTTTATGAGTTTGAGTTATTTCGTTCATTTTTTTGAACAAAATCGTGAGTTTTCATTATTTTCTGTATTGGTAGTGATCTTTCTTGCCTTTTTCTTGGCATCTTGGCTCACTAAACCATGGCAGATGATTAATGCCGTTTTGTTCACCATTTTCTTTTTAATGTTTAGTGCCTGGCTAACCTTCATCGTATATTCGACCAATCTATCTACGCTAAAGTATCTTTACTTCGGTTTATTTATGTTGATATTATTGGTTATTATCCTCGTTACGACTTTTGCCTGGCTATTTTGCCTGTGGAATGCTTACTTTGTTTGGAAACATGAAAGCCATACCTTACCGAACTTGTTAACCTTAATTTTAGGTCTTGGTTTAATTTTACTTTGGATTATTACGCTCCTAGGTCCAGCCAAGTACTTACCTAAATGGCTAAATGCCCTTTTAACCGTTGCTCCAATAATGGGTGGCTATCTTGGCCTCATCATGTACAATTTTTTAGTAAATTTATTGCTCTATCAATTCGTTCCTCGTAGATATCAACAAAATTACCTGATTGTATTAGGAGCTGGCTTAATTGACGGCGAGGTAGTAACCCCGCTTCTAGCTAGTCGGATCAACCGTGCAATTCAATTTGCGCAAAAACAAGTCGCAAAAGGTCGACCTTTTCCCAAATTAATAATGTCAGGTGGCCAAGGACCAAATGAAAAAATTTCTGAAGCTCAAGCCATGACTAATTACGCAATATCAAGAGGAATTGATCCTAAAAATATTCTGCTTGAAGATCGGTCAACCAATACTTACCAAAATATGCTTTATTCAAAAGAAATAGCTGCCAAAGATTTTGGAAATGAGGACTTTAAAGCTAAATTCTTCAGCAATAACTACCATATATATCGAGCAGCTATCTTTGCACATCAAGTCGGCTTGAAAGCTGATGGCGTTGGTAGCTATACTCGCCCCTATTTCTTACCTAATGCGGTAATTCGCGAGTTTGCAGGTGTTTTTATCATGCATAAGCGCGCACATTTCATTATTCTAGGGTTAATCGGCATAATTGGCGTAATTCGAGCAGTCCTAACCTTTTTTAATTAAATTTTTGCTAAGTAAGAGCTTAACTATCCATAGTTAGTATAATCTGTGTTAAAATATCTAACAAAGATATTAACTTATCTAACAAAAATTTTGAAAGGTACAATTATGCTTCAACTCAAACATCTTAAAAAATCCTATCATGTTGGAGACACCGTTACCAAAGCACTCGACGATGTCTCCATTTCTTTTAGAAAGCAAGAATTTGTAGCTATTCTTGGACCCAGTGGATCAGGAAAAACTACCATGCTTAACGTAATTGGAGGCCTCGATCGTTATGATGAAGGCGATTTAGTGATCAATGGCAAATCAACCAAAAGCTTTAAAGACACGGATTGGGATGCCTATCGTAATAATTCAGTTGGTTTTGTTTTTCAGAATTACAACTTAATATCGCATTTATCGATTATCAACAATGTCGAATTGGGAATGAATCTTTCTGGCGTTCCAGCAAAGGAACGGCGACAAAAAGCTATCGATGCCTTAATTAAAGTTGGTCTAAAAGATCACATCCATAAGAATCCAAACCAGCTTTCCGGAGGTCAGATGCAACGGGTAGCAATTGCTAGAGCCATCGCTAACGATCCCGACATTTTGCTCTGCGATGAGCCAACTGGCGCCTTAGATACTGAAACATCCGAGCAAATCATGCAATTGATTAAAGAATTAGCTGAAGATCGTTTGGTTATCATGGTTACCCACAATCCCGAATTAGCTCAGGAATTTGCTACTCGTATCGTCAACTTCCAAGATGGCAAGATTCTAAACGATTCTAATCCTTTTGACGAAAGCGATGAGGTTGATAATTTCCAATTAAAGCGGACCAAGATGTCTTATTGGAATGCCATTAAGCTCAGTTTTACCAATATCATGACCAAAAAAGGACGCACGATTTTAACTTCTTTTGCTTCGAGTATTGGTATTATCTCAATTGCGGTGGTGCTATCGATTTCTAATGGTTTCCAACAACAAATCAACACTACTATGAGTAAGGCTTTAGCCAAATATCCGGTTGCTATCGCACCAACTGCCACCGATCTAACAGCCGCCAGCCAGCGTAAGCAATCAACCAAGAATGTCAAAAATCATGGCTATCTAACAGTTGAAAAAGATCAAAATGAACAAAGTGCTCATGTCAACAAATTATCCCCAAGCTATGTCGACTATATCAAGAAACTGAATCCTGACTATGCTAATAATATTTCTTACCAACGAGGCGTCAACTTGAACTTGCTTGGTAAGGTACAGGGAAAAGTGCAACGAGTACAATTTTCTAATAGCGATCCAGAAACGTCTTCAAGTCCTACAGCTATGCGCAGCCAAGCTCTATCAAATATTGGCATCGGATCTAGCGTATTCCCTACCACATTGAAAAAGAGCAATGGTTCGTTTTTAAAGGAAAACTACCAATTGCTTGCGGGTAAATGGCCAACTAAAGCAACCGATCTAGTTTTAGTAACCGATAATCGCAATACAGTTAACATCAATGCCCTCAAAAACCTTGGTTTTAAAGTAACAAATGGTAAGAAGTTCAAGTTCTCAACCTTAATTGGGCAAGAATTTAGTCTCGTATCTAACAATGACTACTACCAAGCCTTGCCTAATGAAATGTATATTCCTAACAAAGTAAGTCAAAAGATGTATGATCGAGGCGATAAGCTTCACTTGGCTGCCGTCATTAGACCCAAGAATGAAGATTCGATGGCTCTGCTTGCTACCGGAATCGCTTATAGCGACCGCTTAAGCCAAAAAGTTATTACTGAAAACAAAAATTCAGCTATCGTAAAAGCGCAAAAAGCTAGCTCCACTAGTGTCTTTACCGGTCAAAAGCTATCTGCAACGATGAAGAAATCAACTCTTCAGGCATTGGGTGCGACTACAATCCCAACCGGAATTATGATTTATCCAAATGATTTTGACGCTAAAGATAAAGTACTCGACTACTTAGACAAATGGAACAAAGGGAAGAAAAAGAAAGATCAAATTATCTACACCGACCTTTCTAGTGCGGTAACCACTATGACTGGTGGACTTCTTGGCGGTATTACCACCGTTTTGGTAGCCTTTGCAGCCATCTCCTTAATCACTTCTATGATCATGATCGGAATTCTTACCTATACTTCAGTAATTGAACGTACTAAGGAAATTGGTGTGCTTAAGGCGCTAGGTGCTCGTAAAAAAGATATCACACGTGTCTTTGATGCAGAAACCTTTATTCTAGGTGGTTTTGCCGGTATCATCGGTGTGGTTATAGGTTACCTATTGACTTTCCCGATCAACAGCATTATCTACAAACTAACCGATTTAGTTGGCGTAGCGCAATTGAATCCAGTACACGCCCTAATTTTGGTAATAATTTCGACAATTCTTACCTTACTTGGCGGACATTTACCAGCTAGAATGGCAGCTAAAAAAGATGCCGCAATCGCTTTAAGAAGTGAATAAACTTTGGATGACGACCATAGGTCGTCTTTTTTTATGATTTGACAAATTGGCATATACCGATTTATAATGGACTAGACCAAAAGGATAAGGGAGGCAAAAATTATGGAAATTATCGTTAAAGAAAATGAACTTCAAGCTGGTAAAGCTGCATTTGCAATTTTTGAAAAAGCTATTAAAGATGGTGCAAAAGTACTAGGTTTGGCAACTGGTTCTACCCCGCTAACGCTTTACCAAAACTGGGTAGAAAGCGATCTTGACTGTTCTGATTTAACTAGTATCAATCTTGACGAATACGTTGGCTTAAAGCCTGAAGATCCCCAAAGCTATCATTATTTCATGCAGAAGCACTTATTTGATCAAAAGCCATTCAAGAAGACTTATGTTCCAGATGGGCTTGCGAGTGATATTCCTGCTTTTTGCCAAGAATATGATCAACTTATCAAAGATAACCCAATTGACGTGCAGCTATTAGGTATTGGGCGTAATGGCCATATTGCTTTTAATGAACCAGGTACTCCATTTGATATTGGAACGCACGAAGTTAAATTAACTGAAAATACGATCAATGCAAATTCACGTTTCTTTGATAATATCGAAGACGTTCCTAAGAGTGCCATCTGCATGGGAACGGCTAACATTATGGCATCCAAGAAGATCGTTTTAATGGCCTTTGGTGAGCAAAAAGCTCACGCAATCAAAATGATGGTTGAAGGTCCAATTACTGAAGAAGTTCCAGCTTCCATTCTACAAAAGCATCCTGATGTAACAGTTATCGTTGATGAAGCTGCTGCTAGCGAACTTACAAAATAATAATCGAATTGTTTTAACTCAAGTCCAAACTTGGGTTATTTTTTTGCTTATAACTTGACAATCAATCAAAAATAATAATAAAAGTTTTGCTTGTTTACCCGCTATATCTCGTATTAAACTAGATAAGTAAATAACTACATATGGTATTTAAGAAAGAATGTGATTCAAGTTATTGTATTAAGTGGGCCCATTGGAGCCGGTAAATCCAGTTTAACCAGCATTTTAGCAGAACACTTAGGTACCCAAGCATTTTATGAAGGCGTTGATAGCAATCCTGTCTTGCCACTTTACTATAAAGACATGAAGCGCTACACCTTTTTGCTTAATACCTATCTGCTTAACCATCGTTTGGCACAGATTAATCAAGCAATTCGTGAAAAAAATACGGTTTCTGATCGTTCGATCTACGAAGATGCCCTTTTCTTCCAAATGAACGCCGACAGCAAGATTGCCGATCCAGCAGAGTTTAAAATCTATAATGATTTACTCAATAACATGATGGAAGATACTCCTGGCAATCCTAGCAAAAAGCCTGATTTATTGATCTATATTCACGTTTCGCTAGAAACCATGTTGGCTCGTATTAAAAAACGTGGTCGTTCATACGAACAGCTTTCAACTGACCCTAGTTTGAAAGACTATTATGCACGCTTATTAAGCTACTATGAACCTTGGTATGAACAATACGATGCTTCTCCTAAAATTAAGATCGATGGTGATCGTTTTGATTTTGTAACGGATGAAGCAGCCAAACGTGCCGTTTTACAGAAAATAGATCACAAATTACACGAACTTGGCAATCTATAAGCTAATAAAGAAGGAACGTGATGACAGTTATTGTATTAAGTGGGCCCATTGGAGCCGGTAAATCCAGTTTAACCAGTATTTTGTCAGATTATTTAGGTACTAAGCCTTTCTATGAAAGCGTTGATGACAACCCCGTTTTGCCACTATTTTATGCAGATCCTAAAAAATACGCCTTCTTACTTCAAGTATATTTTTTAAATACTCGTTTTCACAGTATTAAGGCTGCCCTTACACAAAACAATAATGTTCTTGACCGATCAATTTATGAAGATGCCCTCTTCTTCCAAATGAATGCCGACATTGGTCGTGCTACCCCTGAAGAAGTTGATACTTACTATGAATTGCTTCATAACATGATGGATGAACTTGAACGCATGCCTAAAAAAGAACCTGATTTACTTGTTCATATTAATGTTTATTACGAAACTATGATTAAGCGAATTCAAAAACGTGGTCGTCCATATGAACAATTAAGCTATGACGCAACGCTTGAAGACTACTACAAGCGTTTGTTAGAATACTACAAGCCTTGGTATGAAAAATATGATTATTCGCCAAAAATGGAAATCGATGGCGATAAATATGACTTTATAGCTTCAGAAAAAGATCGCAAAATTGTCCTCGATCAGATCGTTGCCAAGCTAAAAGAAGTCGGCAAGTTGCCAGCCGATTGGGATAAATCAACTGCTATCAAACTTGATGCATAGTAAAAACCAACCTAGTTTTATCTTAGGTTGGTTTTTTCGTATAATTATCTTAGTAAATTTTTATCGATTAATTCCATGAAAGGCAATGCTTATGAAAAAAATTGGCGCCTTGATATCAACTATCTTCGCATTTATATTAGTCTTATTTTTCTGCGCTAATCCGACTAAAGCCGACGTCGACTATAACATTTCTAATTTAAAAATTACAGCGCAGGTTAATACCGATGGTTCCTTAACAATGAAACGCCAAGTCAGCTATGATTTTGATAGTAGTGCACATGGCGTCTACTATCGACAGAATTTGGCCAAAAATCAAGACTTAGTTGAACCATCAGTCTCAATAAAAACTAATAACGGACCCCAAGTTAAAATTAAGCAAGATTCTGGTAGCAATAATAGTTATCAGCTAAGCCATGATAATAATGGCTATCGATTTAAGGTTTACCATAAGATATCTGCTGATGATCGTCTAATCGTTACACTTATCAGTATCGAATTACGAATGCAATTATTAATTGGTAAGATACCGCTGAATTGAATTTCAAAATTATCGGAAATAATTGGGATAGCGATTTAGAGCATGTTGAAGCCATAGTCAACTTTGCAAATGGTACACCGATTCCTGACTTAAAGGCATGGGCACATGGCCACTAACCGGAAATATAAAAGTTAATCACAAACTTGGGCAAGTAATTTTAACCCAAAATGACTTAGCTGGAGATGTCGGAATAGAACTTCACGCAATTTTTCCTAATAGTTTAACCGTCCAAAATAAAAATACTCGGTCAGAAAAGCGTCGTAAACAGATTATTTCCCAGGAAATAAAATTAGCAAACGAAGCTAATCGCAAACGTCGTGCTCGTAAAATAACGGGAATCGCATATACAGCTGTAAGCAAGCTAATTGCTGCTATAACGGCTATATTTTCAATCATTAAGTACTGGAAAAGTAAGAAAAACCAAGTCACACTAATCAGTCGAAAAGCGAGTGTTCATAATTTTGAGATTCCACCAGTTGATGCTGTTACAGCCAAAATCTTGGATAACGGGCAAAAGCCCAACGCTCAATCTTTTAGCGCCTATTTAATTCAATTGGCTGGCAAAGGGAACATAAAAATCGATAAGACTAATAAACGGAATAATTTTGAAATCCAACTATTAAAGCCTGAAATTTTAGAAACAGATCCTATCTTGAATCGGCTCTTTAATAAAGTAGGCGATGGCACAAAATTCACTACGAAGCAATTGCGTAAGGCTAAATTAGCTGATGAATTTATTGTTTGGCAAGAACGTAAGTATAAGAAAGTTTCAACAGAAGGATTATTTGATAAGGCTAAACTTGAACGTTATACCTCTACTTCTATGGGATTACTTACCACTAATTTTATTATTTTATTTTTGTTAATAATTAGCTTCATCTTTTCTTTTCAAGCATCATTCGTATTAGTAATTATTGGCTTAATAAACCTTTATTTCAGCTCAAAATATAAAAAAATCACTAATTACTATACTGAACATGGTATCGAAACAACAAATCAGGTACGTGGCTTTATTAAAATGCTTGATGATATAGGTAAATTTCAAACTAAAGATATTGGTGAATTAATCTTTTGGGAAGATGTCATGCCTTATGCAGTAGCTTTTGGATTAGCTAAAAAGGTAATCGCACAATTAAAAATAGATTTTGACAATGAAACCTTAGCACCAATGTTCCTATATTATCCAATACTTCAGTATATACTGATTTTACTGCCTTTGATAATAGTATCAATACAGCGCTTTATAACAGTATTGGAGCGAACAGTTCTTTGAGCGGTGGTTCTGGTGGTGGTGCCTTCTAACATCATCATAATAAAATAGCAGCTACGATCTATAGAAAAATCATAGTTGCTTATTTTATTGCGTATTAATCTACTATTATGCGCCTAGCTTCGTTTCCACAATGAAGCGCTTGATCTCTTCATCACTAAAGTACTTGCCATAGCGGGCCTTTGCTTTCTCAAAGACTTGACTTTCCTCAAAGCCACTTTCGCTTAATACTATGATCAAGTTCGCTAGCCCTTCTTTTCTTCCATTTGTTTCTCCTTCTGCTCTGCCTTTTTCGATTCCTTTAGTTTCTCCTTCTGCTCTACCTTCAGCCTTGGCTCTATCTATAAAGTTCATCATCTTGTCCTTCACCTCGTCGCTTCCGTTTGCTTCTATCCATTCCTGGAATTCGTCTACGCCTTCATGATCTAATTCGCTGATCAGATCCATGAAGTCATCAAAATGCTGGAATGTCGGTTCTTCCGGTTCATAAGCTTCATTCCTTGAACGCTTGATTAGATACTGTGCCACATGCTTGAAGTCGCTCTTCAGCTTTTCAGAGTCTGCTTCATCCATATGCGCTACGTCTACTACTTTGATTTTAAGCTTGGGCATGTATTCCCTCAGCTCTGGATAGTTCTTGAGATCAAACAGATCCTCCAGCTGCCGACTCGCATTCCACTTCTTTTGACCAAAGTATAACACGATTGTCATCATCGGATAAAGCTTCTTGGCTCCTGAGCTGGCCTGCTTGGCATAGCAATATTGTAGTTCAAGACTCTAACCGGCATCATCTTGTCGATCTTGGATTGATTCTCAATGCCAAACAAAGCCAGCGTCTGCTTGCCCTCCTTA
This sequence comes from Lactobacillus gigeriorum DSM 23908 = CRBIP 24.85, assembly GCF_000296855.1. Lineage (GTDB taxonomy): Bacteria > Bacillota > Bacilli > Lactobacillales > Lactobacillaceae > Lactobacillus > Lactobacillus gigeriorum. Next base: position 18,001 of record NZ_CAKC01000038.1, read on the forward strand.
TATTCCATGAGCAGATCGCGATACTGCGTGTGGTGCTTGCCCTGATGGTCGCTAAACTGGCTTTCCGTTTCGCTGGCGGTCAATTTACTGGGATCGATCGCCTCTCTTCCTCCAAAAACATTGCCATTGAAGACATCGGCAAAAACGTCCGGGTGCTGGAAAAACACTTTTTCGATTCTGTCTTTTTCTGCCATAAATTCTACCTTTCCGTAACAAATTAGTAGAGGCAAAATATCCCCCTACATATATTAGATACGCAGAAAATGGCCAAATCTATTTTTCAAAACGCCTTCTTTACCTTTTCTTAAGAAATAAAGCGATTGATACAAAAAAAGACTTTGAAATATTGCGTTTCAAAGTCTGCTTAAATTCGTTTGCTTAGTGCATCACTGTAGTCAAAATTGCGCCAACTAGGATTAATGCTAAACCTACTAAAGTAAAGATGTAGCCCTTCTTACTCTTAGTTTCATGCAAGAACAACATTCCACCTAAAGTAGAAATAACAACTGACAATTGTGAAACTACAAAGGCAGTATTAACACCATTATCTTTAACTGAAAGAATATACCCAATGGCAGCAATGGCGAAGATAAAACCCGACAATAAACTTTGCCAACTACTCTTATTAGTCAATTCTTTAGCATTTCCCGAAGCTAGCATATAAACTAATACCGCAATTACCATCCCTAATGATTCTGGGAAGAAAATTGCTAAGCCTGATGCAGTCATTGCTTTAGGAATGAAATTATAGATGATATATCCGAAAGTAGTTAAAACCAACATAATCAAGGTTCCAACTTGATTCTTTTCACTACCTTCACTGGTATTTTTATCAGAGAAAGACGTAAAAATTGCCCCTACAATTAATAAAGCAATCCCAATAAAGCCCCATAACTTAGCATTAGCAGTTGGCCATTCACCAAACATGGTTACCCCAACTAAAGAGGTGCCGATCAATTGTAAACCAGTAGAAATTGGCATCGTCTCAGAAACACCAACTCTTGCATAGCTAGTATACTGACCTAACTGTCCGATTACCCAAAATGCTCCTGCCAAAGCTGCTAACATAAATGTTTTGGCATCAATTGCAGTTTTAATCATCGGCAATGCCAATACTGCAACTATTAACGTTCCAACCGTGGTACCAAAAATTTGGTTGACTGGCTTGCCCTTGATTTTGGAAACAGCCAACGGCAAAATACCCCAAGCTAAAGCTGGGATAAACATATAAATATATTTCATTTTTTATCTCCTAGAATTATGTTTTTTTAAAAACGATCTTTTTATTTTATCCTTTAAAAGCCCAATCCGTCAAGCTTTAATACCCTTTCAGTACTTATTAAGGGACTTGTATCCGCTGGTATAATTCGTGTTTACAAGCACTATTATCTGTGATAGAGTGTAATAGTTGTTTTAAAATATTAAAAAACGAACATTTTTACTTTGGAGATGTGAAGATGAAGTTTATTAACTCATATTTCAAACTTGCCGAAAATAATACTACTGTCAAAACAGAATTTTTAGCAGGTCTTACTACATTTATTAGTATGTCGTATATTCTTTTCGTTAACCCTAGCGTCTTAGGTGCTAGTGGTATGGACACAGGCGCCGTGTTTGCGGCAACGGCCTTAGCATCCGCTTTAGGTACAGCAATCATGGGTATTGTTGCTAACTACCCTATCGGTGAAGCTCCTGCCCTAGGAATCAACGCCTTCTTTGCTTACACTGTCTGCGTCGGTATGCACGTAAAATGGCAAACTGCCTTAGCTGCTGTTTTCGTTGCTTCCTTTATCTTTATTTTGATTACCATGTTCAAATTACGGGAAAAAATTATCGATGCTATCCCTGCTGACCTAAAATTTGCCATTTCTTCAGGTATCGGTCTGTTTATTGCCTTCCTTGGTTTACAAAACGGTAAGTTAATTGTTGCTAACAAGTCCACCTTAGTAGGTCTTGGTTCACTACATGATCCACTTGTTTGGATTACGATTTTCGGACTTTTGGTAACTATCATTCTTATGATCTTGAATATCCCTGGAGCTATTTTTATTGGGATGGTGCTAGCAGCTATCTTTGGCGTAGTCACTGGTCAAATTGCTTTACCTAATAAAATTATCTCAACTGTCCCTAGCCTTGCTCCTACTTTTGGTCAAGCAGTGTTCCACTTAAAAGATATCAATACCTTGCAGATGTGGGTGGTTGTGCTTACCTTCTTATTGGTAACTTTCTTTGATACCGCCGGTACTTTAATTGGCTTGGCACAACAAGCCGGATTCATGAAAGATAACAAGATGCCTCGTGTTGGTCGCGCTCTTGCTTCCGACTCTAGCGCTATGATGGTAGGCTCTATCTTAGGTACTTCACCTGTTGGCGCTTTTGTCGAATCCAGCGCCGGAATCGCGGTTGGCGGTAGAACTGGTTTAACCGCAGTATTTGTAGCAATCTTTTTCCTAATTAGTATGATTTTCAGTCCATTACTTGGACTATTTACCAGTCAAGTTACTGCTCCTGCTTTAATCATCGTTGGAGTTTTAATGGCGCAAAATACTGCTCATATTCACTGGGAAAAATTAGAGATTGCTGTTCCTTCATTCCTGATTTTGCTTGGAATGCCTTTGACTTATTCTATCTCTGATGGATTGTCACTAGGTTTGATTACTTATCCAATTTGTATGATCGCAGCCAAGCGTCGCAAAGAAATCAGCCCAATGATGTGGATTCTCTTCTTTGTTTTCCTTATCTTTTTATGGGTACTAAATTATTAATCGTTCAATTAAGACCTAGTTTTAACTAGGTCTTTTCTTTTTTCGCAATTTCAGTTGATTTTTTGAACATTTTTAACTATTATAAAAATAAATATTCGGTTAATAAGTAATATTTATGCCGGCATTTGCTATTTGTTGATTATATTTTTTATTTTTACGAACTATAGGAGTATTTATGGATTCACTAAGTCGTTTTTTTCATTTAGAGGAAAACCATTCTTCTTTCAAAACAGAATTATTGGCTGGGTTAACGACCTTTGTCAGCATGTCCTATATTTTATTTGTCAATCCCAACGTTTTAGGCGCTAGTGGCATGGATAAAAGTGCCGTCTTCACAGTAACTGCTGTTTCCGCAGCTTTCACTTGTATCGTTATGGGATTAGTAGCCAACTATCCAATTGCTTCTGCCCCAACCTTAGGTTTAAATGCCTTTTTCACCTACACGGTGTGCTTAGGTATGCACGTAAAGTGGCAAACTGCTTTAGCAGGAGTTTTGGTAGCTTCAATTTTGTTTATTTTACTAACGCTATTCAAGATCAGAGAATTGATTATCGATGCTATTCCTGCCGATATTAAATACGCTATCTCAGCCGGAATCGGTCTATTTATTGCTTTTATTGGTTTACAAGGTGGTAAATTAATTCAAAACAGCGATTCAACCTTGGTTACCGTTGGTTCGTTGAACAATCCCACAGTATGGGTTACAATTTTCGGATTATTGGTAACGATTTTCCTTATGATTGCCCGCGTACCTGGAGCAATTTTTATTGGAATGATTCTAGCTGCGGTCTTTAGCTTAATTACTGGTCAAGCGCAATTACCAAAAGCAGTTGTCTCAGCTATTCCAAGTATGGCTCCTACTTTTGGTCAAGCACTGTTCCACATCGGTGAAATTAATACCATGCAAATGTGGGTAGTAGTCTTTACTTTCTTATTGGTTACCTTCTTTGATACTACGGGTACGTTGATCGGTTTAGTACAACAAGCAGGATTAATGAAAGACAATAAGATGCCTCGTGCTGGTCAAGCTTTAATCGCTGACTCTGCAGGTATGCTTGTTGGTTCAGTGATGGGAACTTCTCCTGTCGGTGCCTTTGTCGAATCTAGCGCTGGAATCGCTGTTGGTGGAAAAACCGGTTTAACTGCTGTTTGGGTTGGAATTTTCTTCTTGATCAGTACCTTCTTCAGTCCCATTCTTAGCCTTTTCACAACTGCTGTTACTGCCCCAGCTTTGATCATCGTCGGGGTCTTAATGGCTGAAAACTTAGCTCACGTTCATTGGACTAAATTGGAAATTGCCGTTCCTGCTTTCTTAATTACAGTGGGAATGCCTCTAACATATTCAATTTCTGATGGGTTGGCATGGGGAATCATTGTTTATCCGCTTTCCATGTTGGCAGCTAAACGTATAAAAGAAGTTACGCCAATGATGTGGTTGTTGTTCGTAATTTTCATCATTTATTTTGCCGTATTAAATGTTAAATAATCCATTTCATTAGGATTGTATCAAGGTTACCCAAAAGGTGGCTTTTTTATTTATGTTTGACTCTCTATTAAAATAAAAACGTTATCATGTTTATCAGAATTGTTTCTCTTTTAGCAAAAATATTTGTGATAAAATTGGATAAAGCTATTTTGTATTTGTTGTTAGATTTGGAGGAATCTTGTGCTCGATAAAGTCTTTAAATTGAAGGAAGCAAACACCACAGTTAGTCGCGAATTAGTCGCAGCCCTAACTACGTTCGTCAGCTTATCCTATATTTTATTTGTTAATCCAAATATTTTACATGCAGCCGGTATTCCTGCTGGGGCTGCCTTCACTGTTACTGCAATTGCAACAGCAGTTGGCTGTTTCATTATGGGCTTAGTCGCCAATTATCCAATTGCCCTAGCACCAACTTTAGGTAGTGGTGCATTCTTTGCCTACAATGTCTGTGTGGGAATGCACATTAAATGGCAAACCGCTCTTGCATCGGTTTTAGTAGCATCAATCTTGTTCGTATTGATCACAGCTTTACATCTACGTGAACTAGTCGTCGATGCTATCCCACAAGACTTGAAATACGCTATTTCTGCAGGGATTGGTTTATTTATCGCCTTCATTGGCTTACAAAATGGCAAGCTAATCGTTAACAGCGATTCAAGTTTGGTAACGCTAGGTAAGTTCTCATCGCCAGCCGTTTGGATCAGTTTGTTCGGCTTATTGATTACTGTCATTTTAATGGCAATGAATGTTCCAGGATCGATTTTCATCGGGATGATTATAACCGCAATTTTTGGTATCGCAATTGGTCAAATTCCATTACCACATGGTTTTATCTCAACTCCACCTTCAATTGCGCCTACCTTTGGTCAAGCGGTTCTCCACTTGAAAGATATTAATACGCCACAACTATTCATGGTAGTTTTGACTTTTCTTTTGGTAACTTTCTTCGACACTGCAGGAACTTTAATTGGGATGACCGAACAGGCTGGTTTAGTTGATGCCAATGGTAAAATTCCACGAATTGGTCGTGCTTTTGCAGCCGACTCAACAGCCATGATTGAAGGAGCTGTATTAGGTACTGCACCTCTTGGAACTTCTGTTGAATCAAGTGCTGGCATTGCCATGGGTGGTAAAACTGGATTGACTGCTATGTTTATTGGGATCTTTTTCTTGATCAGTATGATTTTTAGCCCACTACTGGCAGTTATTCCAACAACGGTTACCGCTCCCGCCTTAATTATTGTAGGTGTTTTGATGGCTTCGAATTTGAAGAAAATCGACTGGGATAAATTTGAAGTTGCTTTTCCTGCATTTTTGATTGTTGTGGGAATGCCATTAACTTATAGTATTTCTGATGGTTTGGCTTTGGGAATGATTGCCTACCCTATCACTATGTTAGCTACCAAACGCTATAAAGAAGTTTCCGTGATGATGTATATTCTGTTCTTCATCTTTATTGGTTTCTTCTTAATTACGAATTTATAAAAGTACAAAAAAGAGGATCGATGACAATTGGATCATCGATCCTCTTTTTGTGTTTCATGTGAAACATGGATTTACTTTCTATCTTTTGAGCTCTAAATAAACTATTTAAGTATGTTTGACGCAGAATCTGTTCTTATTTTTATAAAAATCATTAATATCAATAATATTAATACAAATGAAATAATGAAATTAGCTATTACTACAAATAAAACGTTAATTTTAGTCAACATCAAGCTTGATAAGATCATTGAACAAATTGAAGCGATTCGCCCAATGCTCGATCTAAGTGAGGTTATAGATGAAATTCTCTCGATTGATACAAAAGTAGAAAATAACACACTGCAATAGTACTCAACAACTGTAAATAAAAAGATCAATAACATATAAAAAGCAATAAACAGATAAGACTTGGTAAAGATAAGTAAACAAATTGCTGAAATCATGGCAATCAATGTCAATGGGATATAATATCGTATCTTCGATTTGTTCTTATCAAAATTAATATTGTAAGCAGCTAAACTTATTAACTGAAAAACAATATATACAATGTAGAAATTTTTCTTATCTAGCCCCTTGTTTAAAAACAAACCCTGCCATAATTGATAGTGTGCCTGAAAGAAAAATTGGCTAGAAAAAGTTAAAGCAATCATTATCTTTAACCCTTTAGATTTCTTTATTTCATTAAATCCACTTACTATTTCTGAAACAATACTAGGCTTTTCACTTGTAACACTATTAGTTATACCTTCTTTATAACCAGGTACTATGGTTATAATTGCTAAAATCACTAAGATAATTCCCACAAAATAAAAATTTACGCCAATTTTGTAGTATATCCATGAACCAATTGTGCTTCCAACTAACAATGAAACAAAATCTAACTGATTACTTACACTAATAAATTTACTTAATCGATTTGTTTGATCAGTTTGCTTTAGTGAGTTTATGATGTCAGCATCTAATGTACCACTATCTAACGCATTTCCTATTCCATATAAAAACCAGGCAAAACACATCCAAAATAGTCCGGAAGTAAATACAACAACTAGCATCATAGCTAGCAGCAATACTCTTGAAATGACATATAGCTTCTTTTTCGAATATAAATCTGCTAATAATCCGCTAGGATATTCAAACAGCAATACTGCAGCACTATAAGTAGTTTGAACCAACATTATTTCTGAAAGTGACAGACCTTTTTGAAATAAAACAATTGTTAGGACGGCATGAGGCAATGACATGGCAATTGTTGTTAATGCGTACGAAATTAAATACGCTCTGAGATTTAGTTTCATGATATTAGACAAATATTTCTCCATAGTATAAGATCACATCCCTATTCTTTCACTAATACCAAGTTGTCCCCTACTTGATACATCCATACTCAATTTATAAAGTAATTATTATAATTATAAGACATGATACAATCTGTTTTAGTATTTATTTTTAATATTGCATATTGTATAATAAGCTGCAAATATGCAATTATGAGGAGAACATTATGGAAATAGGCGAACTTTTAAAAAAATACCGCTTGAGCCTTGGTATAACTCAAAAACAAATGGCTGAAAATATAGTTTCAACTTCATTTTATTCTCGAGTAGAACAAGGAATATCAAGAATTAATGCCATCGACCTCTTGAAAATATTAAAATTACACAGCATAAACAAAACCGACTTTTTTAATCAAATTTCAGTTGACGTTTCTGATCACTCCAATAATAATGCTCAACTAATAAATATGCTATTCGTAGCTTTTTTTGACAATGACTTATCTCAGATCACAACTATAAAAAGTAAAATTGAGCAGGATTCTTCAAGTTCACAAAACGTCAAGCTATATGCTTCTTTAATAGAAGCTTCATTACGACATGACCCTTCTTTAATAGATGATGAACTACGGTTTTTTATAAAGAAGAACCTATTTAATGGCTTGAATTGGACAATCTCCAACTTAAAATTATTCGTCAATTCGATGTTTATCTACGAGATAGACGAATTAGCATTTTTAGTACATTCCATTTTAAAGAAATACAGGGCAACCGATAATGAAGAACTTCAAAAAATAACCGCTAGTATTTGTATAAATTTTTTAGATTTAAGCTATAGGAATGCTGATTCAACCTTTTGGAATGAAATTTTGAGTTTTATAAAGGACCTTCCTAATACTCCAGATTTATTGATGTACAAATTATTAGCTAAATATTATCAGGCTCTTCTTGCTAAAGATCCTACTACTTTAAAACAAATAAGGGATATCTTGCTTCTTGGTGGATATCATAAATATTTGGATTTATTACCTAAATACTAAATATGCAATCGATAATATAATGTGCAACTAACAAATCATACTTCGTCAATTTATTCTATAATTTGGCTAAAACGTGTAGAAGACCATGATAATTGTAATTAAACCAAAATAAAACATTCTAAGCTTAAAAGCGAATTGATTTTGTTGATCAATTCGTTTTTTATATTTCTACCTAACCTCATGCTTTATCGTTGACAAATGTAAACAAAGACTGTATATTTACACTTGTAAACGAAAGAAGGTAGAAAATGACAAAATTATCCATGATTCCCGAAGCTGAATGGGAAGTTATGCGAATTATTTGGACTACTGGAACGATCAGCTCTAGTGATGTGATTACCAACCTCCAAGAAAAAACTTCTTGGACTGAATCAACTATCAAAACGCTTCTGCGCCGATTAGTTGCTCAAGGCTGGTTAAAAACGGAAAAACAGGGGCGCAAATTTCTATATACCCCTACTATCGATCAAACAGAAATGATGTATCGCGCAAGCATGGACATGTTAGATCGGATGTGCGATATGCACAAAGGAACTCTGCTCATTCAATTACTGCAAGCAGTACCTATGAGTAAAACCGACTTAAAGAAACTCGCATACCTTGCTAACGAAAAAGCTGTCACTGCTCCCGAAACTGTCCCTTGCAATTGTTTGCCTAATAACCTAACTAAAGGAAAGGACTGTTAAAATGTCACTCGTACAAATTTTGGTATTATTACTCGCCTTAGTTTTAATTGCTTTTATCGGATGGTGGTTCTTTGCTCCCCATCAAGAAGAAGCAGCAGCTGGACAAGTAATTGACAATCAACAATCAGCCACAATTGTAGTAAATGGTGGCTACTCTCATGCTACGGTAATTTTGCGCAAAGGCATCCCTGCTACAGTTAAATTTGACTTGCAGGATTCCACTGCCTGCTTGTCCCGCATCACTTTTGAGCAGCTTGGCGTTAACGAAGCGCTCGATAAGAATCAACCAACAGTAATTAATATTCCCACTGATCAAGCCACAACCTATAATTTTGCTTGTGGGATGGATATGTTTCATGGAAAGGTAGTTGTTAAATAATGTTTTTCAAGAAAGAGCAAGTTAAAAAAGTTGTCGTTGATGGTGGCTACAAGCCTGATGTTATTCACCTTAAACAAGGTATTCCGGCTAAGATAAAATTTAAGACTGGTCAAAATATTGGTTGTTTAAATGAACTAGTCTTCAAAGAGTTAGATCAAAAATACGAGCTAGAAAAGTCTGCAGTTAAAGTCATTGATATTCCAACTGATCAAGCTGGCGAACTTAATTTCGCTTGTGGCATGGACATGTTTCATGGAAAGGTAGTTATTGATGAAGCTAAGTAACATTCAGCGCTTCTGGATTTCCCTTATCCTTTCGCTTCCAATGATTATTCAAATGCTGGCAATGCCCTTTCATTGGATGCTTCCTGGCTACAATTGGTGGGCCTTGGTGACTACTACTGTCATTATGGCAATATCTGCTGCTCCTTATTGGAAAAGCGCCTGGTCTGCTTTCAAAAAACACAATGCCAATATGAACACTTTAGTTGCCATCGGTACAGCTGTCGCTTATTTTTATAGTATTTTTGCAATGTTTACCGGACGTGCAGTCTACTTTGAAAGTGCTGCTTTTGTAACGATTTTCGTCCTTCTAGGCGATGCTATGGAAGAAAAAATGCATCATAGTGCTTCTGATGCATTGAGCAAACTTCTAAGCATGCAAGCCAAAGAAGCTGAAGTTAAACGAGGTGAAGCCTTCATTAAGCTACCGCTCGATCAAGTTCAAGTTGGCGACTTGATTCGCGTTAAACCAGGTGAAAAGATTCCTGTCGATGGTCAAGTAGTATCTGGTTCAACCAATGTCGACGAATCCATGGTTACTGGCGAAAGTTTACCTGTTACCAAAAAAGTCGGCGATAACGTCGTCGGAACAACCATTAACACCAATGGAACAATTCTCTTACGTGCGACTAAAGTAGGAAAAGATACCATGCTGGCACAAATTGTCGAAATGGTGCGTAAGGCTCAAACCAGTCATGCTCCTATTCAAAATCTAACCGATCAGATTTCACATATTTTCGTTCCTGCAGTTTTGATCATTGCAATTTTAACCTTTGTAATTTGGTATGTCTTTTTAGGTTCCACACCAGTAGAAGCTATGCTCTTTGCGGTTAGCGTCGTAGTAATTGCCTGTCCATGTGCCCTTGGCCTAGCTACGCCAACTGCTTTGATGGTAGGGACTAGCCGTAGTGCTAAAATGGGAGTCTTGATTAAAAACGGCGAAGTATTGCAAGAAGTTAGTCGTCTCGACACAATTGTTTTTGACAAAACCGGAACGATCACTGTTGGTAAACCTGAAGTGACCGACGTAATCGGAGATCAGAGAACCATCTTGACTCTAGCTGCTAGTCTAGAACAAAATTCTGAACATCCTTTGGCAAGTGCTATTCTTCAAAAAGCTAAAGAAGTAGGAAGCAAACTTGAAGATATTAGCAATTTTTCTGCAATCGAAGGTAAAGGAATCACTGGAAGCCTTGCAGGACAAGCAGTTAGAGTAGGTAGTCAAAAATTATTTGAATCTGGCGAAATATCGCCCTATTTACTGCAAAAAGCTCATAAATTACAGGCTGAAGCTAAGACTGTAATCTTTGTAGGCCTTGCAGGACAAGCACTTGGACTGATTGCTATCCAAGATCAACCTAAAGCTACCGCCAAACAGGCTATCTTCAGTCTTAAAAACCGAGGCTTTAGAACTGTAATGTTAACTGGTGATAATCAACAGGTAGCTCAAGCAATTGCCGATGAAGTCGGGATTGATCAGGTTATCGCTGAATTGTTGCCAAATCAAAAGGCAGAACAATTACAGCAGCTACAGCATGATGGTCATAAGCTAGCTTTTGTTGGCGATGGAATTAATGATGCACCTGCTCTTTCAACTGCTGACGTTGGAATCGCCATGGGTTCTGGTACTGATGTTGCTATTGAAGCCGGTGGAATTGTTTTAATTCAAAATGATTTATTAGGTGTAGTTAAGGCAATCGACCTGGCCAAAAAGACTTTCAATCGAATCAAGCTTAATCTCTTCTGGGCCTTAATTTACAACACAATCGGAATTCCCATTGCTGCCGGATTATTTATCAAATTCGGTTTACAACTAAGTCCTGAATTTGCTGGGTTAGCTATGGCCTTTAGTTCGGTATCAGTAGTAACTAGCTCATTGCTATTAAACAAGACAAAAATCGTTTCTTAATAAAAAAATAGTGCTAAAGAAGCTGAATGTTTCTCTAGCACTATTTTATTTTAGAAATGGTTTAAGTATCATTTTCGATACACAGTATCGTACTTTTTAAATATTCTTTGATAAATTGGAGTAAAAGTCATGACGGAAATCAAAACCATGATCAGACCCAAAACTGAAATTAAAACTGGTAATTGGCCTGCACTTCCTAGTGGTGCACTCATGGCAGTAGCAATTGGGTTAACAATCGAAAAGATGGTCATAACTGCACCAATCATCATTCCAGTATTATCCTTAGATGATGACATTTGTACAACTGAGAAGTACACAATAGAAAAAATACTATTGAAAAAGCCATAGAATAACCAACATCCAATACAAACAATTGCGGATACTAGTGACTGCCCTACTAGCGAACTAACTCCAACAATTGCTAAACTAAGGGCCTGTAAAGCAAGGCATGTTGGACATACAATTGCCGAATTTACTCGATCCTTAATTTTAGAAAAAGTAAATGCTCCAATAATTCCACCAACCGTAAAAGCAATGTCAATACCGTTATAAACAAAGCGATAATTTTCAAATACTGTAAGTGCAAATTTGGGCATCAACAACCAGATTACATAGAAACAGAAATTGGCAACAATCGCAATTGGTACCATTAACATAATCAGCTTATTATGCAAAACCAACTTCAAGCCATCAGCAAAATCTTCGAAAATATATTTAACTTTCATTTCACTTGCATAAGACGGTGCTTTATCTGGTTTGATAAATCCCAAAAAGATAAAAGAAATAACTACCGATGTTAGCAGAATAATCAATGAGATCACGGGTTTATTAACAGCTACAAAAATTGTAGCCACACCTGAAGAAACAATCGTAGCGATATTATTAGCTAATGAAACCCATGAATTGGCTTCAATTAATTCATCATCATTATCAATCAGAGCTGGTGCAATTGCTTCAGTTAATGGATTATAAACGATGTTTATGACTGAGCTACTAATCACCACAAAACAGACGACAACAACATCCATACTTGGATTAAGCAATAAAAAAGCTGCTCCTATTGCAATGAATATAAATCTCAGCATAATTAAAAACCGCATTAATTTTATCTTGCTATATTTGTCGGAAATATAACCACCAAAGACTGCCAGTAACAACGCAATCATTGATACTGTCCCTAACAGTGATACGATCCCTTGATCATGCGTTTTCTGATACGCATACCAGTAGGCATAGGTTATAAACGCACCCAGTGGTAAGTCATTCAAGAAATCACTTAATACCGTTGTTTTCAGCCTTCTCATAAAACCACTTCTTCCTTTTAGCAAAAATCAGCATTAAGCCTAAATGCTGTTTAATATGGGCTTAATTTTTATATTAGACACAGTGTACTCTTGCAGTCTGAAAAACTCAATATTTTTTCATTTTTATATAAATTTTAATTGCAACAGAGTAAAAAAGCCCCGACATTCCCCTAGGAATATCGAGACTGGTTCAAATGAATTTATCGAGGTTTTGATCCATGGTGAAATTAATTTTTCTTTATTGGGTCTAACCGATCCTAATATGGCTTTTGATATCGATACTCAAGTCATTGCCCACTACCCTTTACGAATTATCGTTGCTAAAACTCATCCCTGGGCTAATAGATCTGGCGTATATTTTCGTGAACTAGCAAATCAAAACTTTATTGGCTTGAGTAGCAATTACCTGCATAATCAAATCTTGCAACAACTAATTAAACAAAATCAAATTGGCCTTAACACCATTTACCGTAGCCCGGCCGTTGCTGTTGTTAAAGCCTTGGTCGCCAAAAATCTTGGCGTATCATACTTAACTAGCTTAGCGATCAACGACGATGATCAGGTAGTGGCACTGCCACTGTTAGATGCGAATCAACCTGATTTCATCCTAGCAGCTGCCACCCGACAAAATCATTTAATGACTGCAAAAGAAGAGCTATTGTGGGAAATTTTAACTAAAAATAAACGAAATTAGCGACTAAAAAAGGCCTCTGAATGTTAGGTTCAGAAGCCTTTTTCAAGATAAGAATTTTTATCCAGCAATCATCATTAGCACTGGCACTACGACAACGAACAGCAACGTACTTAGAACCACTACATTTGTCGCATAATCAACATCTCCATGAGATTCGTTAACTAGTACAGGTAGCACTTCTAGGGCTGGCGTTCCTGCTTGTACAATAAAGGTCTTACCCATCAAACTAGGAACATTCCACCCAATTCCAGGAGCCAATTTAATCAACAAAATCATTACCGCCGGCGCCAAGATAAATCTGCCAAACAACGCTAATAAACTATCGCGATCTATCCGAACGCGACTGATCCCGGAATCAGCCAATACAATTCCGATGTAGATCAAGGCTAATGGTGTTACTAGATTACCAATGTAAGTCAAAAACTGACTAGCAAACATTGGCAATTTCCATCCCGTTAATAGCCAGATAATGGCCACAATATTTAGTTATACTAACTAATAATTATATGTTAGCTATAATTGCATAGTATTTATATCATCATTTATCATAAATGCAAGTGTGGAGCGCTATTTATTAATTGGTTATCGCTATAATAAAAAATCATCAAACTTACTGTCGGACAAGTAGTTTGATGATATCAACCAATATTTTTCCCTGATATTGAGTTTAAATCTTTACCAAATTATAAAATCTCTATCCTAGTTTTATTGATGCAATCAGAATTAACAATAAAAAACTGCCTTGATGATACGTCTTCGTATCAAACAAGGCAGTTTTGGTTTTGATTACTTAAATAAATTTACAAATCCCGTAAAGAACAATACCGCTGCAATCACATAAACCTGCACCACCGCTAAATTGCTTTCATCCTTCTTCAGCTTTTTAGACATCTGTCTGCCTCTTCTAAAGATCAGGATGGATACCAACATAATGCAAATCCCAACGATAATATAAAATAGGTGGCCTAGTTTAATATCGACAGCCCCTGTAAAAAACAGGGTTGACAATGACACAAGAGCTACACCAAAGTAGCCTCCATAATAGATCACTGCTGGAGCCATAGGATTTTCTTTAGAACTTTGATCCCATTTATAGAATTTATAAGTCCGATATAACTCAAATATACCTAAACTAAGCATTATTAAATAGATTACCAGTGAAATTACATTTTCCATGATAATGCACACTTTCTACATACATATAAAGAATATACTGATTATTATCCTCTGATTTAAAATAAACTTCAAGGCCTTTATATCGTTATCACAGCAACTATGAATCTGCTTTCACAATTATAATATCTGATAGTTACTTAATATCATAATCTACAAAAAAATAACCCCCTTCTTTGTGTGTTTTCACAAAAAAGAGGGTTATCATTTTATCCATCTAATTCAACTTCTTGCAGTTTTTTTAGTTGATCGTAAACATATCCGCGTTGATTCGAATCAACCGCTAGTACCAACATATCTCCAGCAGCAATAATTGTTTGACCATTAGGGATGATTTCTTCGCTTCCACGGCGAATCATTTTAACCAAGGTATCCTTAGGCCACTTAATGTCTGCCACCTTTTTATCGACTAATTGGCTACTTTCATAAACTGGAACTGTTAGTTGATCCTCACGGCCACATACTTCACTCTTACCGCCATGTTCACTAGCATACACGCCTTCAGCTAATACATCGTATATTGGACGTCCACCAAGCAATTCATCAACTAACAAAGCAATAAAGGCAACTACCGCTAATGGCATTAAGTGCAATAACGAGCCAACCATTTCCGTAATCAAAATAATCGCCGTAAATGGAGCACGAATGATCGCTGCAAACAACCCTGCCATTGAAAAGATCACTAGGTTTACTACCAAGTTTTTTGGTAATAATCCTAATTGCACCATAAAGGTTCCGTAAGTCGCACCAACCAACGAACCCATAGTTAGAATTGGTAAGAAAATACCGCTTGGCAATCCTGAGTCATAAGAAATAATTGAAAAGACAATTCTCAACAAAAAGAAAAATGCCAATATTCCTACTGTAACCCAACCTTGAGTCGTGATTGTTTTTGCCAAGGACAAAATCAATGGATTACCTGGTCCAGTAACAATCGGCCAGAAGTAAGCAATCGGAACTAAAAATACCATTGGAATTAATCCATGCAACCAACGAGGCAATGCCTTAAAACACAGATATACTTTCTTAACGCTAAACAAACCCATCTTATATAGATGCCCTAAAAGCCCCAAAATCAATCCTAATAAAATCAGATGCCAATAAATTTTTATTGGGAAAGTGTGTTCATATGGTATTGCCAACACGGCTTTTTGACCAAAAATATTTGAAACTACGAAATTAGCGGCAATAGCTCCTGCCAAGGCATTAAGCCAAACACGTGGTGAAAAGTTATGAAAAACTTCTTCTAACACGAATAATGCTCCACTGAGCGGTGCGCCAAAAGCTGCCGCTAAACCACTTGCTGCCCCTGTAGCTAACAAGACACGAGAATCGGTTTTGCTTTCTTTAAAACTTTCACCAACTCCTTGCCCAATCGAAGAACCTAATTGCAATGAAGGTCCCTCAGGTCCTAAAAATAATCCTGTTCCTATTACGAGAATTCCGCCGATTAACTTCCGCCACAAGATTGGCAACCAGTTAACGGACAACTTGCCTTGCAATTGCAATTTAACTTCTGGAATACCTGAACCACCAACATGTGGTTGTTGTTTTACAAAATAGCCAGCAATTACTGCTACAGCAATCAATCCAACAATAATCACCAATAGCCAAGCAATATTTTGATGTGCCATTTGGTACAAATTTAGCCACCATTTTGACGTCGTTTCGATGCCGAACCTGAATATACCCACAACAGCTCCTGTGAGCGCTCCTACTAGAAGTGCTTGTCCTAATAGTTTCAGACTCGTGCCACCTTCAGTTTTCACCTTTAACCCCACCTATCCTTAAATCAATAAATCCATCATACACCAAAAAAAGAACTCCGATCAATGAGTTCTTTTTTTGTGTTACACGTGTAACAACTATTTTTCTTCATACCATTCCATATGGTAAACGCCAGGGCGATCATTACGTTCATAAGTATGAGCACCAAAGTAGTCGCGTTGACCTTGGATCAAGTTAGCTGGTAAATCAGCGTTGAAGATTGATTCAAGATAGTTAAGCGAAGCGCTTAGAGTTGGTGTTGGAATTCCTGATGCAGCAGCTACTGCCACTACTTGACGTAAAGCAGGCAAGTTGTTGGTCATTAATTTCTTGAAGTAAGCATCTTGGAACAATACACTGATATCTTTGTCGTTCTCGTAAGCATTTTCGATATCTTTAAGCATTGCTGAACGAATGATGCATCCCGCCTCCCAATTTTGGGCGATTGCTGGGTAACGTAGGTTCCAACTATAAGCCTTAGCTGCCATGGTTAATTGTTGGAAGCCTTGAGCATAAGCTACAGCTTGTGCTAATTGGAGTGATTTTTCTAATGCGGTGATCAATTCCGGTTTGTCTTGTTTTTCTGTCACACGGTGATGTTCTTCTCTAGTAGTTGCCTTAGACATAAATCTTGCAATTACCGCCTCAGCAATCACACTGATTGGAGCTCCTAGACTGACGCCGTCTTCTAACATCCAATTACCAGTTCCCTTGTATGAAGCCTCATTAAGAATATGATCGATAATATGATCTGGTGTCAAATCATCTTGTTGTTTTAACACCGCAGCCGTAATTTCTGTTAAATATGAAGGTACTAGATCTTCGTTCCAGTCATTGAAAATTGCTGACATTTCATCATTAGTCTTGCCTACTACTTGACGCAAAATATCATAAATTTCAGAAAATTCTTGCATAATTGCATATTCAATGCCGTTATGAACCATTTTTACATAGTGACCGCTTGAACTCTGGCCAATGTAGCTGACACAAGGACGACCTTCAGGAGTTTTTGCAGCCATCGCTTCTAATATTGGTGCTACTTCATTGTAAGCTTCTTCATCACCGCCAGGCATTAGAGCTGGTCCATTCAAGGCTCCCTCTTCACCACCAGATACTCCCATTCCGATAAAGTGGATACCTGATTGTGCTAATTCTTCGCATCTTCTTGTTGTATCATGGAAATTAGAATTTCCTCCATCAATTAAAATGTCACCTTTATCAAGCAAGGGCAACAATCTCTTGATAGTTTCATCGACTGGGCGTCCTGCCATAATTTGAATCAAGATCTTGCGTGGCTTTTCAAGTGCATCAACAAATTCTTCCCAAGTGTAGCATGCCTTCAATTTATCATCTTCATATTTTGCAAAAGCATCTACCTCAGGTTTATCAATACTAAATCCAGCAACTGAGAAGCCATGGTTTCTAACGTTCAAGGCTAAGTTCTTACCCATCACGGCTAAGCCGATAACACCAAATTGTGACATAAAAAATCCTCCATTAAAAAATCGCTAGTATAATTATAACTTTTAGTCACAAAATAAAAAAGCCTGCTTTCCTTACGAAAACAGACTTTTTATCTTTTAACTAATTAAGAAATTAGTGTTCTGAAGCACCTGAAGTTGCTTCTGGTTCTGGATCTGGTTCTGGTTCTTCTTCGTGTTGAGATGCACCTGAAGCAGCATCAGTTTCCACACCATACTTTTCAGCAAAGTAGCTGAATGGCTTCAAGTCTTCAGCATGGTAGAACTTAACGAATTCTGGGTCACCAAGAGTGTTAAGTTCAGTTGAGTAAGCCATGTGCTTAGTGTACTTAACGTCAATAAGCATAGGACCATCCATGTTCTTCCATTCCTTAACAGCAGCTTCAAATTCGTCCTTAGTACGTACAGTTACAGCTGGTACGTTCATACCTTCAGCAACCTTAGCCCAGTCGTTGTCTGGCATGATAACACCTGACAATGGTTGGTTTGATTCATCTCTTTGTTCAGCTTCGATGTAACCAAGAGTTTCGTTAGTAAATACAACGTTCAATACGTGCATGTTGTAACGAGCCATAGTCAACAATTCTTGGTTCATCATTGCGAAACCACCGTCACCAGCTAATTGCCATACTTCACGGTCTGGCATAGCAGTTGCAGCAGCAAGAGCAGCAGGAGCACCGTAACCCATAGTTGCGTGTAAACCTGAAGTGGTCCATCTTTGGTCACCGTGAAGGTCTAACATACGGCAAGTGTCCATGTTTACGTTACCAACATCAAGAGCAAAGATAGCGTCATCTGCAGCGTACTTGTTAATTACGTCAAAGATTGGTTCTTGACGAACACGGCCTTCATCCTTAAGGTGGTCATCCTTGAATGAATCCATCCATGCATCCCAGTTTTCACGGTCTGCAAGAGCTGCCTTGTAAAGTGGTGATTCTTCACGTTCTTCACCAGCATCGATCAATGCACGAAGTGACTTCTTAGCATCAGCAAGCATTGAAACGTCTACTGAGTGACGCTTACCAAACTTAGCTGAGTCAACATCGATTTGGATAACCTTAGCGTTCTTGTTGAACCATAATACTGAGAATGGTGAGTTGTTACCAACCCAAACAACTAAGTCAGCGTGGCTTTGGATTTCGTTAGCTGGCTTAGCACCGATACGTCCAATAGTACCCATGTATGCTGGGAAGGCAGCTTCAACGATACCCATACCAAGGTATGATGAAAGAAGTGGAGTCTTGTACTTGTTTGAGAATTCCTTTAATTCTTCACCAGCACCCTTAGCACCTAAACCGTAGTAAACAACTGGGTTCTTAGCTTCCTTGATCAACTTAGCAGCTTCTTCAACAGAAGTCTTAGTTGGAGCTGGGTAGTTGTCTTCTACCTTAGCTTCGTAGTTTACACGGAAGTTGTCTTCGATTGGTTGCCAACCTAGGTCCTTAGAAATAATAACAACTGCAGGACCCTTTCTTGCGTAAGCTTGACGAATAGCTTCGTCAACAACTACTGGAATAAGTTCAGCAGTCTTAGGTTGACGGCACCATACGCTAGCATTTTGGAACCACTTGTCTTCATCGAAAGCTTGGAAGAAGTCGATGTCTTGACGGCTAGTTGGAACGTTAGCAACGATAGCTACCATAGGGGTCTTGTCGAACTTAGCGTCGTACAAACCGTTGAACAAGTGAGCAGCACCAGGGCCAGCTGAACCGAAGCAGACACCAAGCTTACCAGTAAGCTTGTATTCTGCTGAAGCAGCTAAAGCACCTGCTTCTTCGTGACGAACTTCGATAAACTTCATCTTGTCCTTGAAGTTGTAAATAGCGTTCATACTTGAGTCGAATGAACCGCCAGGAAAACCATAAATGTGGTCGATATGCCAGTCATATAAAACTTTTAACATAGCATCTGAGCCATTAATTTTTGCCATATAAGTGCATCTCCTTAAAAACAATACTTTTCATAGATTATTAAAACATAAACTTTCACATTTGCAAATATTATTTATCGGCGTCAGATTAACATTGTAAACGCTTTTTAAAAGAATGTGATTTCACAAACTTGGAACCATAATCTTATTTTATTCCTTATTGTTAGCGTTTTTAAATGTGAATTACTTACCAAATGATAGCACTTTCTAGTCAATAAACTATCTTTTTAATCAAATTTATAGTATAAAAAACAAAAAATTTTTTTCAAAATATAAAATCCCATCGAATTTTTTTGATTTTTCAATGGGACGAATACATTATCTGTTATTTTTTCGCATAGCGACCATTTTGAATATAAACACTCAAAATCGCCAAATCAGCTGGGTTTACACCCGAAATTCTTTCTGCCTGTGCTAGAGTTTCAGGACGAATCTTTTCAAATTTTTGTCGAGCTTCAGTGGCAAGACCTTCAATTGCGTTGTAATCAATATTAGCTGGGATCTTCTTGGCTTCTTGACGACGCAAACGATCGATTCTAACTTGTTCCTTCTTTATATAACCTTCATACTTGATGTTAATTTCAACTTGTTCCTTAACATAGCGATCACCAGCAATTTTTTCACCAGTTAGGCGTTCAATATCAGCAATCGTAACTCTTGGACGGCGTAAGAAAATATTAGCTTTAAGGCCTGCACTTAGGGCGTCTTCACCTAAAGCCGCTAAATAATTTTGAACGGCTTCAGTTGGATGAATCGTAATTTGAGCCAGTTGATCCTTGGCTTCTTGAATAGCTGCTTTTTTAGCTTCAAAAGCCTCATATCTTTGATCTGAAATCAAACCTAATTCATGACCATAGGAAGTTAGACGCAAGTCAGCATTATCATGACGTAAAATCAATCTATATTCGGCTCTAGAGGTCAATAAACGATATGGCTCATCAGTACCTTTAGTTACCAAATCATCAATTAAAACGCCAATATAAGCCTCATCACGGCCCAAAGTAAAGCTAGGCTTATCTTGTGCACGCAAAGCTGCATTAATTCCTGCGATCAAGCCTTGACCTGCAGCTTCTTCATAGCCTGAAGTACCATTCATTTGGCCAGCAGTAAATAAATTCTTGATGTGCTTAGTTTCCAAAGTATGCTTCAACTGCCATGGATCGATTACATCATATTCAATTGCATAGCCTGGACGCATCATTTCTGCATGTTCCAAACCGGCAACCGTATGAAGCATCTCTAATTGAACTTCTTCAGGCATCGAAGTTGAAAAGTCACCAACATATACTTCCTTAGTCTTCTTGCCTTCTGGTTCAAGGAATAATTGGTGACGATCCTTATCCGCAAAACGTACTACCTTAGTTTCAATTGAAGGACAATATCTTGGTCCTACGCCAACAATGTCACCACTAAACATCGGTGAGCGATCAAGATTGGCATTGATGATCTTATGGGTTTCGTCATTAGTATAAGTCATCCAACACGAAATCTGATTTTTGAGATAGTCTTCATCCCTAGTCTCGTATGAAAAATGCCGTGGAATTTCATCCCCTGGCTCTTCCTCTGTTTTAGAGTAATCAATCGTATTGCCATTTACTCTTGGAGGGGTACCAGTCTTAAACCGGCGTAATTTGAAGCCTAATTTTTCAAGATTCTCAGATAATTTGATTGCTGGTAAAGTGTTGTTAGGACCAGATGAATAGTTCAACTCACCAATGAAAATTCGCCCGCGAGCTGCTGTCCCCGTAGTCAAAACGACAGCTTTAGCATGATACTTAGCACCGGTATTGGTAATCACTCCACGACAAATACCGTCTTCAACTACCAATTCATCAACTACAGCTTGACGCAAAGTTAAGTTAGGCGTATTTTCAATCGTATCCTTCATATGCTCATGGTATTCCCACTTATCGGCTTGCGCCCGCAAAGCTCGAACTGCAGGTCCCTTACCTGTATTAAGCATTCTCATTTGAATGTAAGTGGCATCGATATTTTTACCCATTTCGCCACCTAGAGCATCGATTTCTCTTACTACAGTTCCTTTTGCAGGACCACCAACTGATGGATTACATGGCATAAAGGCCACCATATCCAAGCCAATTGTTAATAACAGCGTTTTTTGACCCATTCGTGCACTTGCAAGCGCTGCTTCACTTCCTGCATGACCCGCACCTACGACAATCACATCATATTCATTTGAATCATATGTCTTCATCAATTTCATCCCTTTAAATATTTTTTCTACTTACCTAAACAGAATTGGCTAAACAAAGCATTAATCAATTCATCAGGCGCACTATCCCCTGTTATCTCGCCTAGAGTTTCCCAAGCACCCGTTAAATCGATTTGAGCAATATCAACTGGAACTTCATCATCAACTGCTTGAATTACGTCTTTTAATTGTTGCTTGGCCTTGTTTAACAAACCAACTTGGCGCTGATTCGTAACCAAGATTTGATCTTGAGAATTCTCAATTCCCGAGAAGAATAATTGCTTGATCAAGTCCTCTAAACTGGACAAATTATCTTCCTTCAAAATCGAAGTAGCAACTACTTCGCTTCCACTAATAGCTTTCATTTCTTCAGGAGTTACTTTTTGGCCTAAATCACTCTTGTTTAGAACAATGATACGTTTTTTATTAGCAGTCAATTCCAATAATGCGCGATCCTCATCGTTTAACTCTTGGCTTGCATCGATTAAAAGCAAAACTAAGTCTGCCTGTTCCAATGCTTTTTGTGAGCGGGCAACGCCAATTTTTTCAACCTTATCATCTGTATCATGGATTCCAGCGGTGTCGATCAATTTCAAAGGCACGCCTCTAACAGAAACATACTCTTCTAAAGTATCACGCGTAGTCCCAGCTACATCAGTAACAATTGCCTTATCGCTTTGAGTCAAATAATTCAATAGGGAAGACTTGCCAACATTTGGTTGTCCCACAATTGCAGTAGCTAAACCATTACGCAAAATTGTACCTTCTTGCGCACTCTGAAGTAATTTATCGATTTTGGCAATAATCGTCTCTGAAGCAGCTCTCATTTGTTTAGCCGTTACTTGATCAGCATCATATTCAGGATAATCAATATTTACCTCAACATTTGCCAAAGTATCTAATAGGTTTTGCCGCAACTCGTTAATTTTACTGTGAAGACCTCCAACTAACTGTCCGACAGCCACTTGACGTGCTTTATCTGTTTTTGCACGGACAATATCCATTACACTTTCAGCCTGCGTCAAATCGATTCGACCGTTAACAAAAGCACGCTTGGTAAATTCGCCTGGATCTGCCATTCTCGCACCATTAGCCAATAGCAGCTGCAAGATGTGGTTGGTTACCACTATACCTCCGTGACAGTTAATCTCGACGATATCTTCGCGGGTAAAAGTCTTAGGTGCGCGTAGAACGGTAACCATTGCTTCATCAATCATCGAGTCATTAGCAGGATCTACAATGTAGCCATAGTGAATGGTATGCGATGGCACCTTCTCCAAATCTTTGCCTTTAAAAACTCGATTGGCAATTTGAACTGCCTCTTCTCCTGACATTCTTACAATCGATATTCCGCCTTCACCAATCGGCGTCGAAATAGCTGCAATTGTATCAAATTCCGTTAAAGTTTGAGCCATGATTTTCTTCACCTTTTTCAATAAAAAAAGTGCAATATACCACCACAAATAAGATTCATGATGGATAAAGCACTTTGACTACTTTATCTAAAAATGATTTTAGATGATTTATTTAATTTTTGCGTCCTAAACGCTTATAAGCTTTCCGCAACTTGCGTTTACGCTCACGTTCAGCCTCAGCCTTAGCTTCTTGTTCCCGACGATATTTAATCGGATTTTGTAAGAAGAAGGTTTGGATGGCTTGGAATAAGTTAGAAATTACCCAGTAGAGTGAAATTGCTGATTGGAAGAATATTGCATATACCCCAACAAGCAAAGACATACTATACATCATTACCTTGGACATTACATTTTGACTAGACTTAGGAATCGACATTTGACTAATGTAAGTTGAAACAAAAGTAAACGCAACTGCTAAGATTGGCATTACGTAATATGGATCAGGCTTTCCTAAATCCATCCATAGGAAATGACCATTTTGCAATTCTGGTGTTCTTCTAATTACATCATACAAAGCATACATTACGGGTAACTGGATCAATAAAGGCAAGCATCCGGCATACGGATTAACCCCTGCTTCTTTATATAACTTATTAGTTTCTTCTTGAAGCAATTGACGTGATTCAGCATCCCTACCTGGATACTTTTTACGTAAAGTATCCATTTCAGGTTGAATCTGTTGCATCTTGGTTGAACTCTTAATTGAAATAGCGTTCAACGGAACCAGAATGATTCTGACCAAAATCGTAAAGACGATAATCGTCCAACCATAATTATTATGAAGCAACCTAGCAAGCCAAAGCAAGAATTCAGAAACATAGTAAAGGATCCAACGATCCCACCAATTACCACTAGTATGAGAAATTGGCGGTGCCGATTGTTGACCGTTAGAAGCACATCCAGTAAGGACTACTGCAAGCACAGCGACTGCTAATACAGCCAATAGGCGCTTGACGTTTCTCTTATTCAGAATGTCTTTCACTCTCTTTTTCCTCAATTTCATCTGGCATTTCTTCAATGACGTGAGCTAAGGACAGAGCGTGCAATAAATTTATGCGTACCTTAGTCATGTCAAATTCTCGAGCATATGGGCGGGTTATTACCAAAAAGTCAATTTGCGGATCAATTCGCTCCTTGATCTCTGTTAGCGTCGCCCTGATGTAACGCTTGAGTCGATTTCGAGCAACAGCTGTATGACCAACTTTTTTCCCTACAGAAATCCCTACTCTAAAATGTTTATTTTCAGGCTTTCCTACCTTATAGATTACAAAAGCTCGATTGGCAAAAGAATCACCAGTTTCAAATACCTGCTGAAAATCCTTTTCGGATTTTACACGATAAGATTTTCTCAAAACGTTTCATTCCACTCTAGTAGACTAAAAAAACCACTGGGATCTCAGTGGTTTAAGCAGATAAGACTTTTCTACCCTTTGCGCGGCGTCTTGCTAAAACCTTGCGGCCATTTGCTGTACTCATACGCTTCATAAAACCATGAACACGTGAACGATGACGCTTCTTTGGTTGGTAAGTTCTCTTAGTTGTCATAAATTTGCACCTCCATTTAATTTTGTGCTGTCTGCACAATTTACTATTTAGAATAGCATGATTACTAGAAAAAACCAAGTAAAAAATCCAAAAAATCTTCTTTTCTTCTTGACTTTTTTGCAAAAATCAAGAAAGTATCTGTGGAAAAATTAGGCACGATTTTTATCCACAGTAAAAAATACACAACTATTCCTTATGATTTATCCACAACTCACACGCTGTTAAAAAGATAATCAACAGCATGTGGATAATCTTTAGATTTTCGCGTTATTTCCTTGATATTATGCTATAATTTATGCACAAGCTGCATGTTTATATCTCTAACTGTGCAAATATTAATATCAGTTATGAGTATTTGATTAAAATAAGAATCCACACCTTGTTAATTGGTGATTACTTTTGTTCACTTGTGGAAAACTTAATGATTAAATGTTACAATTATTCTGCTTTTATGTTTGGAGGAATACAATTTGTTTGATCTTGATAAATTTTGGCAACATTTTAACAATGAAATGCGCGAGCAATTCAATGAAGTTGCCTACAATGCCTGGTTCAAAAACACTAGGCCTTTATCTTTTGATAAAAATTCGCATGAATTGGTTATTGCCGTCCAAAACCCTGTTACCAAAGGATATTGGGAAAAAAATCTAGCTTCTCAACTAATCCAATCAGCATATGGCTACGCAGGAATGGAAATTTTGCCTACTTTTCAAATCGAAGGCGAAGCAGGACCAGAGCGATTTTTTAATTCAACACCGCATCAAGAAGAAAAACCAACTCCTGCACCTAGTCCTCGTGATGAATTTACCAAAGACTTACGTTTAAACGATAAGTACACCTTTGATAATTTCGTTCAAGGTGAGGGCAATAAATTAGCTGCAGGTGCTGCTTTAGCGGTAGCTGATAGTCCAGGTAGTTTTTACAATCCTTTGTTTATTTTTGGTGGTGTTGGTTTAGGTAAAACTCACTTGATGCAGGCAATTGGCCATCAAATGCTGGCTGAACGGCCCCATGCAAAAGTGGTTTATATCCAGAGTGAAACCTTCGTCAATGATTTTATTAACTCAATCAAAAATAAAACCCAGGATCAATTTAGAGAAAAATATCGAACCTGTGATCTATTGTTAGTCGATGATATTCAATTTTTTGCAAAAAAAGAGGGTATCCAAGAAGAATTTTTCCATACCTTTGAAACTCTTTACAATGATCAAAAACAAATCGTCATGACAAGCGATCGGTTGCCAACTGAAATTCCTGATTTATCAGAACGGTTGGTTTCCCGATTCACTTGGGGCTTACAAGTCGAAATCACGCCACCTGATCTTGAAACGAGAATTGCAATTTTGCAAAAGAAGGCTGAAGGAGAAGGTCTTTCAATCGATGACAATACGCTTGACTATATTGCTTCTCAAGTCGACACCAACATTCGAGAACTTGAAGGAGCACTAGTTAAAGTTCAAGCTCACGCCACGATCGAACGTCAAGATATTAATGTTACGTTAGCTCGTGAAGCTCTTGTTGACTTAAAGCTTGTCCAAAAAACGCGGGGGTTACAAATCTCTAAAATACAGGAAGTCGTCGCAAACTATTTCCAGACTTCTACTGCAGAATTAAAAGGAAAAAAGCGAGTTCGCCAAATCGTAGTTCCAAGGCAAATCGCAATGTACTTGGCACGCGAATTAACTGACTCGAGTTTGCCTAAAATCGGACAGGAATTTGGTGGTAAGGATCATACTACTGTAATGCATGCCTGCGATAAGATTCAACAACAGATCAAAACCGACGCAGAAATTAAAACCGCCGTGTTCGATTTAAAACAGATGCTTGATCGCTAGGATGTGGAAAAGGTTGCAAGTTATCCACACTTAATAAACCGCAACTTTTCCGTAAGATTCAGCATTATCCAAGTTTTCAACAGAACTCACAGGTCCTACTACTACTAATTTAAATAACTATATAAATAATAAATAAAGAATACTCATTCAAGGAGAACAACATGCAATTTACAATCAATCGAAATCTGTTTATTGAGAACTTAAACAACGTTATGCGTGCCATTTCATCTCGTGCAGCAATTCCAATTCTTGCGGGTATCAAGATTGACTTGTTTGAAGATGAATTAATCTTAACTGGTAGTGATACAGATATCTCAATTGAAATTAAACTACCAGCAAGTGAAGATCTAACGATAAATTCAACGGGCTCAATTATTTTAACTGCTCGATTCTTTAGTGAAATTATTAAGAAGTTGCCAGGTAAAGATTTT
Source organism: Lactobacillus gigeriorum DSM 23908 = CRBIP 24.85 (assembly GCF_000296855.1). Lineage (GTDB taxonomy): Bacteria > Bacillota > Bacilli > Lactobacillales > Lactobacillaceae > Lactobacillus > Lactobacillus gigeriorum. Next base: position 45,090 of record NZ_CAKC01000038.1, read on the forward strand.
TCTTTTGAAGTAACCACTGGGAATCAAGTTCGCATTAAATCCGAAAATAGTGAATTTACCATCAATGGCTATGATGCAGAAACTTACCCACGTTTACCTGAAATTACAGATGAGTCCGCTTTTTTAATCGGTGGAAAAGTATTACGCGAAATTATTAATGAAACTCAGTTCGCTGTTGCTACTCAAGAAAGTCGTTTAATTTTAAGTGGGGTTCACTTTACTTTTGATCCCGATGCAATTAAAGCTGTGGCAACTGATTCTCACCGTTTAGCAGAACGCAAGATTAACCTTGAAAATGGTCCAAAGGTTACAACGGATTTGATTATTCCTGGTCGTAATTTACAGGAATTGTCTCGTATAATTGGGGAAGCCGATCCAGATGTACAAGTTTGTCCTGGTGAAAATCAAGTACTATTTAAGATTGGTAATATTTCGTTCTATTCAAGACTACTAGAAGGCAATTATCCAGATACAGATCGGTTATTGCCAATTGAAAGTACAACTACAGTAGAATTTGATTTAGCTGAATTATCCAGCGCTTTGGATCGTGCTAGTTTGTTGACTCATGCAGGAAGAAACAATGTGGTTGACTTAGAACTTGATACTGAAAATCAAAAAGTTAAGTTGACTGGTACTTCTGCTGAAATTGGTAATGTTGAAGAAGAAGTTAGCTTTAGAGCCCTTGAAGGAAGCCAATTGAAGATTTCCTTTAATCCGGACTACTTACGCGATGCTTTAAGAGCTTCAGTTACCGACGCAGTAGTAATGAAATTTACTCAACCTTTGCGGCCATTCACAGTGACTCCAAATAAAGCTGATATTCAATTTATTCAATTAATAACACCGGTTAGAACTTTTTAAAGTTTGACTTATTGAAAATAATTTTTGATGTCCTCATACTTGAGGACATTTTTTTATCCATTTTCTGTTAAAAACGTCAGAAATTGCCGTCAGCTATTTTTTGCCTATTTGCCTGTAATTAGTCTAAATTAGAAAAAAACGCTTATATCGGCTAAATTTGGCTTTTTAAGTTTGTTTTTTACCCATTTTACTAATATAATTATATAGGTAAATAAGTTATTGCTATTGCATAGAAGGTGAGTATCATCAAAGAATTCGTAATTAAAGGCGACTATATAACATTGAGTCAGTTCTTAAAGGAAGAGAGCATCATTGCTTCTGGTGGCCAAGCCAAGTGGTATTTGCAAGAACACCCGGTAGTTTTAAATGGTGAAGCTGAAAATCGCCGTGGTAAGAAACTACACGTTGGCGATGAATTGGAAGTTAATGGTGAACATTATCAGTTTCGGAAGGATTAATGTATATTGATCATTTTATTGCCCAGAATTATCGAAACTTAAGTTTGATCGATACTCATTTTGATCCCAATATTAATATTTTTATTGGTAAAAATGCTCAAGGTAAGACCAATCTCTTAGAAGCTGTTTATTTTTTGGCCTTAACTAGATCCCATCGGACGAGCAACGATCGTGAACTGATTGCTTTTGATCAGGACTATACAAATCTAATGGGACAAATTCATAAAGAACAGCGAGAATTGGATCTACGAGTATTGATTACTAAAAAGGGTAAGAAAGTTTGGATCAATCGAGTCGAACAAAGCAAGCTGTCTAGCTATGTTGGTCAATTAAATGCCATTTTGTTTTCGCCTGAAGATCTGGAGTTGATTAAAGGCGCTCCCGGCCTTAGAAGAAAATTTATGGATCAAGAATTTGGTCAAGTAAGTTCTGAATATTTGTATTTTGCTGCTAAATATCGTCAAGTTTTACAGCAAAAAAACAATTATTTAAAGCAGCTTATGAAAGGACAAGCCAAAGACCAGCTATTCTTAGATGTTTTATCTGATCAATTGGCAGGAATTGCTGCGGAGGTAATTTCTCGGCGCTATCGCTTTCTTGGATATCTTAGTAAGAGTGCGACCGAAGCATATCATAATATTAGTTTGGCAAGCGAAGAGTTAACTTTGGAATATGTGTCTTCAGTTAGCGAGATCACTGCCACTGATAGTACAGAACAAATCTATCAAAAGTTGTTGACAGCTTTTCAGAAGAATCGTGCAGTTGAATTGAAACGAGGTACAACCTTAGTTGGGCCGCATCGAGATGACTTGGAATTTAGACTCAATGACCAAGATGCACATTTGTATGCTTCACAGGGGCAACAACGGACGATCGCTTTGAGCTTGAAATTAGCAGAAATTCAACTAGTCCATCAGATAACAGGGGAATATCCCTTGCTGCTACTTGATGATGTGATGAGTGAATTAGATCACGGTCGCCAAAGTGCGCTTTTAAGCTATATCCATGGCAAGACGCAAACTTTTATTACCACGACCGATTTGGAAGGTATTTCCTGGGAAATAATTAAGCAACCAAAAATATATCAGATTAAATCTGGAAAAATTAGTTTGGAAAAGGAGAATTAAATGGCTGAAAATCGTGAAAAACTGCTTGAAGATGCTAAAAAATATGAGCAGGAAGCAGATAAATATAATGCCAGTCAAATTCAAGTTTTGGGAGGACTTGAAGCAGTTAGAAAAAGACCAGGGATGTACATTGGTTCTACTAGCTCACAAGGACTGCACCACTTGGTTTGGGAAATCATCGACAATAGTATTGATGAACGATTGGCTGGTTTTGCTACGAAGATTGAAATTACCGTTAATGAAGATGGTAGTGTAACCGTTCAAGATGATGGTCGTGGGATTCCGATAGATATTCAAAAGAAAACTGGCCGTCCTGCTTTGGAGACTGTGTTTACTGTGCTTCACGCCGGTGGTAAATTTGGCGGTGGCGGATACAAGGTTTCCGGTGGTTTGCACGGAGTAGGTGCTTCTGTTGTTAATGCCTTATCAACTCATCTTAATGTCACAGTTATGAGAGATGGTAAAAAATATGCAATTTCCTTTGACCATGGTCGGGTAAAAGATGAAATGCATCAAGTAGGAACTACTGATCCAACAGAACACGGTACGATTGTCCGTTTTTATCCTGATCCAGATATTTTTACTGAAACCATCGTTTTTGATGATAAGGTGTTAAAGAATCGAATTAGAGAATTAGCTTTCTTGAATAAAGGCTTGAAGTTAACCTTTACTGACAAGCGTAAAGATACCGCTGAAACAGATGTTTACCATTTCGAAGGTGGTATTAAGGAATATGTTGCCTTCTTAAATAAGAGCGAAAAGGTGCTCTTTGATGATCCGATTTATGTTGAAGGCGATTATGATGGTATTAATGTGGAAGTCGCTTTGCAATATACCGAAGGCTACAAGACGACCTTAATGACTTTTGCCAACAACATTCATACTTATGAAGGTGGGATGCATGAGTCAGGATTTAAGAGTGCATTGACTCGTGTAGTAAATGATTATGCTCATAAGGCAAAAATCTTAAAAGACAAAGATGATAATTTGTTGGGTGAAGATATTCGTGAAGGAATGACAGCGGTTGTTTCTGTTAAGCACCCAAACCCACAATTTGAGGGACAGACTAAGACTAAGCTGGGTAATTCTAATGCTAGAACCGCTGTTGATCGTGCCTTTTCAGAAGCTTTTAACCGGTTCTTGTTAGAAAATCCAGCAACTGGTAGAAAGATTGTCGAAAAAGCCCAATTGGCTGAACGTGCTAGAACTGCAGCTAAAAGAGCGCGTGAGGTTACTCGTAAGAAGTCTGGACTTGAAATTGCTAACTTGCCAGGTAAGTTGGCCGATAATACTAGCAACGATCCTTCGATTTCTGAATTATTTATCGTCGAAGGTAATTCTGCCGGTGGTTCAGCTAAGCAAGGTCGTTCACGTTTGACGCAAGCAATCTTGCCAATTAGAGGTAAGATCTTGAACGTTGAAAAAGCTTCAATGGATCGAATTTTAGCCAATCAAGAAATTAGATCATTGTTTACTGCTTTAGGTACCGGTTTTGGTGCTGATTTTGATGTTTCGAAGGCACGCTACCACAAATTAATCATTATGACGGATGCCGATGTCGATGGTGCCCATATTAGAACTTTATTGCTTACGCTTTTCTACAATTACATGCGTCCGATGATCGAAAAAGGCTACGTTTATATCGCTCGTCCACCTCTTTATCAAGTACGTCAGGGTAAAGTAGTGAAGTATTTGGATACTGATGAAGAATTGCACGATTATCTCGGCAGTTTACAACCAAGTCCAAAGCCAGTTGTTCAACGTTACAAAGGTTTGGGAGAAATGGATCCGGAACAGCTTTGGGAAACGACTATGAATCCTGAAAATCGCCGTTTGGATCGTGTAAGTCCAGAATACGCTAAAGATGCTGATGAAGTCTTTGAATTGTTGATGGGTAATGAAGTTGGCCCACGTAGAGACTTTATTCAAAATAACGCCAAATACGTTGAAAACTTAGACGCATAGGAGAAAATGCTGATGGATAATGATAATCAAACTCAAGACCGTCGAATTCGCAACGTCGATTTAACAGAAACGATGCGTAGTTCATTTTTAGACTATGCGATGTCTGTTATCGTTGCCAGAGCTTTACCTGATGTGCGCGATGGTTTAAAGCCGGTTCAACGGAGAATTTTATATGGAATGGGCGAATTAGGCTTATCACCAGATAAGCCGTTTAAGAAGTCTGCCAGAATAGTTGGGGAAGTTATGGGTAAGTTCCACCCACACGGTGACTCTTCAATTTATTTGGCTATGGCTCACATGGCTCAAGACTTTTCATATCGTTATATGCTAGTTGATGGTCACGGAAACTTTGGTTCTGTCGATGGCGATGAGCCAGCCGCAATGCGTTATACTGAAGCAAGAATGAGTAAAATTGCGGTTGAAATGTTGCGCGATATCAACAAAAACACCGTTGATTGGCAAAGAAACTATGATGATACTGAAAATGAACCAGTAGTATTGCCAGCACGAATTCCTAATTTATTGGTCAATGGTGCTAACGGAATTGCAGTTGGAATGACCACCAATATCCCGCCACATAACTTGAACGAGGTTATAAGTGGGTTGCACATGCTAATGAAAGATCCAGATGTTACTACCAGGGACCTCATGAAAGCTATCCCTGGACCAGATTTTCCAACTGGTGGAATTGTTATGGGCCGTGGAGGCATCTACCGTGCTTATGAAACAGGTAAAGGCAACATCGTGGTTCGTGCCAAGACCAGTATCGAGACTGAAAAATCAGGTCGTGAACGAATTATCGTTAGTGAGTTGCCATACATGGTCAACAAGGCTGAATTAGTCAAGAAGATTGCAGATTTAGCTAGAAGCAAGACAATTGATGGCATTACTGGCATCAGAGATGAAACCGACCAGACGGGGATGCGGATAACGATTGATGTTCGTAGAGATGCAAGTGCTAGCGTAGTTTTGAATAACTTATTCAAAGAAACCCAGATGCAAACCAACTTTGGGATGAACATGGTTGCCATCGTTGATGGTGCGCCACACTTCTTGACTTTGAAGGAAATGTTAGTACATTACTTGAATCACCAAGAAGATGTAGTTACTCGTAGAACTAAATTTGAATTGGCTAAAGCTGAAGCAAGAGCTCATATTTTAGCTGGTTTAAGAATTGCGCTTGATCATATCGATGAAATCGTAAAAATTATTCGTTCTAGTGAATCCAGTGATATTGCTAAGGCAGCTTTAATTAGTCGTTTTGGTTTGGACGATAAACAATCACAAGCAATTTTGGATATGCGATTAGTTCGCTTGACTGGATTGGAACGCGATAAGGTTGAAGCTGAATATCAAGAATTGCAAGTTCGCATCGCTGATTACAAGGATATTCTTGCTAAGCCTAAGAGAATTGACCAAATCATTTACGATGAATTATTGGAAATTCAAAAGCGTTATGGCGATACTCGCCGGACTGAAATTGGAGCAAGCGAAGTCATTTCAATTGAAGATGAAGATTTAATTGAAAAACAAGATATTCTTTTGACTTTGACTCATAATGGCTATATCAAACGGATGCCAATTACTGAATTCAAGACCCAAAATCGTGGTGGTAAAGGCGTTAAGGGAATGGGTGTTCAAGATGGTGACTTTACCGAACACTTAATTTACTCAAGCACTCACGATATGTTATTGCTGTTTACTAACAAGGGTAAAGTTTACTCTAAGAAAGCCTATGAAGTACCTGAATATGGTAGAGCTGCTAAGGGATTGCCAATCGTTAACTTGCTTCAACTTGATAAGGGCGAGAAGATCCAAACAGTAATCAATGTTCCAGAAGGAGCTGACGATAATTACCTCTTCTTCATTACCAAGATGGGGGTAGTAAAACGTACCCATGTCAGTGAATTTGAGAATATTAGAAATAGTGGTCTGATTGCTTTGTCATTACGAGACAACGATGAATTGAGCAATGTATTAACGACTGATGGTAAGCAAAATATCTTAATTGGAACGCACCTTGGTTATGCTACGACTTTCAGTGAAGCCGATGTTCGCTCAATGGGTAGAACTGCTACAGGTGTAAGGGGTATTAACTTACGACCAGATGATTACGTAATTGGTTCTGATGTGATTAAGGCTGATGATGAAGTCTTGGTAATTTCTGAAAAGGGTTATGGTAAACGTACTCCTGCATCAGAATATCCAATTAAAGGCCGTGGTGGTAAAGGTATTAAAACAGCCAACATTACCAGTAAGAACGGCCCATTAGCCGGAATTACGATTGTTGATGGCACTCAAGATTTGATGTTGATCACAACCGATGGGATTATGATTCGTTTTAAGACTGAGGATGTTTCTCAAACTGGTAGAAATACCTTAGGAGTTCGCCTGATTAAAGTTTCTGGCGACAGTATTGTTTCAAGTCTGGCAACAGTACCAACAGAAGCTGAAGAAGATGCTAAAAACGAAGAATAGCTTTTTGTAATCAAAATGAAAAATAATTACCAGCAATTTTTGCGTATCTAATATTATAGGGGGATAAATTTCTCTCGGATCACGTGTATTTTTGTTGGTAATTTTTTATTTATATGCTAGAATTAAAACTTGTGAGTAATGAATTTTAAATTACTCCTTGTTCTTGATTTTTAGCAAGAACCATTTAGTCCATAGGGAGGTGCAATAGTTTATGGCAATTACTAAGTACGAAGTAACTTACATTATTAAGCCTGATCTTGATGAAGAATCAAAGAAGGCTCTCGTTGACAGCTACGACAAGCTTATCGCTGACAACGGTGGTACTATGGTTGAATCCAAAGACTGGGGCAAGCGTCGTTTCGCATACGAAATCGAAAAGTATCGTGAAGGTGTTTACCACATCATGACTTTCACTGCTGAAGATGCTGAAGCAGTTAACGAATTCGCTCGTTTGTCAAGAATCGATTCAGCTGTTTTACGTTCAATGACTGTTAAGTTGGACAAATAATTTATCGTATCGTGATTTAGGAAAAGGAGGACCTGGGTATGATCAATAGAGTTGTACTTGTTGGCCGATTAACACGTGATCCTGAATTGCGTACTACTGGGAGTGGAATCTCGGTTGCTACGTTTACTCTTGCTGTTGACCGTCAATTTGCGAATGCTCAAGGTGAGAGAGGCGCAGATTTTATTAGTTGTGTGATTTGGAGAAAGGCAGCAGAGAATTTTGCTAACTTTACTTCTAAGGGCTCACTAGTAGGAATTGATGGCCGAATTCAAACCAGAAGCTACGATAATAAAGATGGGCAAAGAGTATATGTAACTGAAGTTGTCGTAGATAATTTCGCATTGCTCGAATCACGTCGTGATCGTGAAGCCCGTTCACAAAATGGTGGCTTTACACCAAATGTTGGAAACGCTGGTTTCCAAGGAAATAATGGACCAAGTCAACCAATTAACAATAACAATGCAACTCCTCAACCACAAGATCCATTTGCTGGTTCTGGGGATGCAATTGATATTTCTGATGATGACTTGCCATTCTAATATAGATTATAAAAGAAAGGACCTAGGGATATGGCTCAACAAAGAAGAGGCGGAGTTCGTCGCCGTCGTAAGGTTGACTACATTGCAGCTAACCACATCGAATACGTTGACTACAAGGATGTTGATCTGTTGAAACGTTTTATCTCAGAAAGAGGTAAGATTTTACCACGTCGTGTCACTGGCACTAGCGCTAAGAATCAACGTAAAGTTGCAAATGCTATTAAGAGAGCTCGTATTATGGGCTTGTTACCATTTGTTGCTGAAGACTAATTGTAGTCTTGAAAAAGAACCTGATTTCAGGTTCTTTTTTTGTTCTCTGAAATAATAAAACTAATTTTTTGCTATTTTTGGTCATAGGGTATAATAGTAGATAATGTATTATTAGCTATTTTAGGAAGGACCTTTCATGCAAAAATTTTTACGTAAGCTTGAATTGCCCGCTTTTATCAAAGACTCACGTTTAACAGCTTCCTTAATAGCGGTTTTGATCCTATCATTTCTAGGGAGTATCATTGGGATCTTAATGTCACCGTTATTTGGTTTAGCCCTGTTTTTGATATTTGTTCTCACAGTGGCATTTGCAGTTTATGGGATCTATATCTTGGCAGGCAATGCTAATAATTTTGCAGTGAGTTTGTCCTATCGGATTAAACGTAGCGAACAAGAAGCTATGATTAAAATGCCGTTGGGAATTTTACTTTATGATGAAGATTTTCAAATTCAATGGGTAAATCCTTACCTGCAACTGTACTTGAAAGACAATGACTTGATTGGTCATACAATCGAGTCGGTCGATCCAGATTTAAGTCGGTTGTTGAACGAAGCAATTGAAGCTAAGACCGCTGAAAATCATATGGTAAATTGGGATGACCATCAATTTGAAATGGTTGTTCAGAATGATCTGGGAGTTATCTATCTGCTAGATATTACGCGTTATGCTAAGATCGAGGCTAAATATCAAGCTGAACGCCTTGCTATTGGGCAAATATTTATTGATAACTATGATGAGTTGAGCGAAACCATGCATGACCAAGAATTAACCAGTATGAGCATGTATGTGCAGAATACGCTCAGCAAGTACGCTGAAAAATTTAATGCTTATCTTAAACGAATTGATGAAGATCACTTTTTGCTTTTGGCTCATATGCAAGACTTGGTTCAAATGGAAAAAGACAAGTTCTCAGTTCTTGATAAGATTAGGCAAGAAACTAACCGTAACAATACGCCGTTGACATTGTCAGTTGGAATTGCTTATGGAACTAGTTCGTTAACAGAGGTTGCAGATTTAGCGCAATCTAATCTTGATTTAGCCCTTGGACGTGGTGGAGATCAGGTAGTATTGCGAGAATTAGGCAAGGATGCTAAGTTCTATGGCGGTAAATCCAATCCGATGGAACGTCGTACGCGAGTAAGAGCACGAATGGTATCGCAGGCTTTGAGCGAATTGTTTAAAGATGCTGACCGCGTAATGGTAGTAGGACATAAGCGACCTGACATGGATTCTGTTGGTAGTGGAATTGGAGTTGTCAAAATTGCTCGGCTACATGGGGTTAAGGCTAACTTTGTCCTTGATACCAATAAAACTAACTATGACGTTGGTCGATTAGTTGCAAGAATGCAAAAAGACAAAGTAGACACGGATATTTTTATTGATCCAGAAAGAGCCCTTGAGCAAGTAACAGATCGTTCACTCTTAGTAATGGTTGATCACTCAAAATATTCAATTACTTATTCGCAAAAACTATATGATCGGTTGAAAAATCGGATTATCGTCATCGATCACCACCGTCGTGGAGAAGAATTCCCGGAAAATCCAATGCTAACGTATGTTGAACCATATGCTTCGTCAGCTTGTGAGCTAGTTACAGAAATGATTGAGTATCAGCAGCCGGCTGGCGATAAGCGGGTTTTGACGGATCTGGAAGCTACAGGGATGCTAGCCGGAATTGTGGTAGATTCAAAAGAATTCTCATTGCGTACGGGTACAAGGACGTTTGATGCTGCCAGTTATTTACGCTCAATTGGAGCTGAATCAACGGTCGTTAGTGCCTTGTTAAAAGAAGATAAAGAAAGCTTCTTGGAACGAACCCATCTTGTTGCTACGCTTGAAATGGTTAAACCACAGATGGCGGTAATGTGTGGGGATGATAATAAGATTGTTGATCCAATTATTACTGCCCAAGCAGCAGATACGGCATTGGATCTTGAAAATATCGGTGCTAGTTTTGCAATAACTCGTCGCAGTCAAGACACGGTTGGAATTTCCGCACGTTCAATGGGTAAAATCAACGTGCAATTGATTATGGAAAAGTTGGGTGGCGGTGGTCACTTATCCAATGCTGCTACGCAGCTAAAAGATGTGACTGTTGCTCAAGCAAAAGTAAAATTATTAGCCGCTATCGATGAATATGAAGAAGAAAATAGATAAAGGAGAAAAAAGATGAAGGTTATTTTTACAGCAGACGTTAGAGGTCGTGGTAAGCGTGGAGATGTTAAGGAAGTTCCAGATGGCTACGCTCAAAATTACCTTTTCAAGCGCAATCTAGCAAAGCCAGCTAACAAAGCTAACATGCACACTTTGGAAAGAGTAGCTGCTAATGAAAAGGCTGCTTACGAAGCTGAAAAAGCAGAAGCAGAAAAGATCAAAGCTATTCTTGACAAGGATGAAACAGTAGTTAACTTCAAGTCTAAGGCTGGTACAGATGCTCGCTTATTTGGCTCAATTTCAAGCAAGCGCATTGTTGAAGGCTTAGAAGAACAATATGGTCTTAAGATTGATAAGCGCAAGCTATCTTTACCTGAACCAATTAAATCTCTTGGTTACACTAATGTACCAGTTAAGTTGTTCAAGGGCGTAGAAGGTACGATTCGCGTTCATATTACCGAGCAAAATTAATAAGGCGTGATTGATGGATAATCTGGTATCTCAACAAATTCCGCGTGATGCTGAAGCTGAAAAGGCGGTTTTAGGGGCAATTTTTATTGATCCTGAAGCAATTGCGGATGCTAGTGCCGTATTACAGGCGGCTGACTTTTATGAGCGGGCTAATCAAATCGTTTTTCAAGCAATGCTCGATCTATCGGATCGACAAGATGCGATTGATCCGTTGACTCTGCAAGATGAATTGACCAAGCGCAACCAATTGGATGATATTGGTGGTATTGCTTATATCTCACAATTGGCTTTAGCAACGCCAACAGCAGAGCACGTTACTTATTATGCTAAAATCGTTCATCGCAAGGCGATCTTGCGTAACTTAATCGCAGCCAGTCAAAAAATCATCGCCAATGCTATGGAAGATGCTAGCGATGTAACTGATATTCTTGATGATGCCGAAAGCGAGATTATGAATGTCTCATCCGAAAACAATACCGGTGGTTTTCGGCAGATTAAACAGGTTATTAGTTCTACACTAGAAGAAATCAATAATATTCCTGAAGACGGCAATATGGTTACTGGATTGCCAACGGGCTTTTCAGAGCTAGATAAAATGACGACTGGTTTTCATGACGATGAATTAATTATTATTGCGGCTCGTCCTGGTGTTGGTAAAACTTCATTTGCAATGAATGTGGCTCAATTTGTGGGGTTGCATACGCCTAAAACCGTTGCTGTGTTTTCACTAGAAATGAGTGGCGAGCAGCTAGTTCAAAGAATGATTGCTTCAGAAGGATTAATCAATTCACAGCACCTTAGGACTGGGCAACTCGATAAAGAAGAGTGGAGTAAGTTGATTATGGCTTCTGGCTCATTAGCAAATACGAGTATTTTCATTGATGATACTCCAGGAATCAAAATGAGCGAAATACGAGCTAAATCAAGAAGATTAGCTAAAGAACAAGGTAATCTTGGGTTAATAGTAATTGATTATCTTCAGTTGATTGAAGGTCCACGAAGCGAATCGCGTCAACAGGAAGTTTCCGCAATTTCACGACAATTGAAGAAATTGGCCAAAGAGTTGCATGTGCCGGTAATTGCTTTGTCGCAGTTATCACGGTCAGTGGAGCAGCGTCAAGACAAGCGACCGGTGCTGTCAGATATTCGTGAATCTGGATCAATTGAACAGGATGCGGATATCGTTTCTTTCTTGTATCGGGATGATTATTATCGTGATGAACAAGATGATGATGAAGAACAAGCAAGTAAGAATAATGATAATTCAGAAGATGATAGTGGCGAAGTTGAAGTCATTATTGAGAAAAACCGTTCCGGTAGTCGTGGCACAGTAAAATTGATGTTTACAAAGCCGTATAACCGTTTTTCAAATTTGGACTATACTCATACGGAATCATAAAAATAACCGCTAAAATCGCAATTATTTGAGAATTTAGCGCAAAAAAATAAAACAAAGACCTCGAAGTTACGAAAATTTCGAGGTCTTTGTTTTTTACCATTCAGTATAAGTATCGGTGGTTTTCGCTGGCTTTTTGACATCGCCGGCAATACGGATATTATCATCTAGGGTTTCAACACTAATGTTTTCAAGATCTAAGCTACGTGAAGGAACTGGACCACCAATACCAATTTCACCAAAGTAAATTGGTTTTACATAGTCGACAATTGCATCAACTAAACCTTCGTCCATGAATGATTTTTCTACGCTAGGTCCACCTTCAACATAAAGGGATTGAATTTCTTCAGCTCGCAATAAGTCAATAACTTCCGCAATTGTGCCAGTTGACATTTCAAAAACGCGTACATTGTCATTGAAGTGAACTTTTTGCAAATTAAGGTTCTCGGTAAAAATCCAAGTAGGGGCTTTTTCATCGTTTAATACATTAAGTCCTTGGTGATTAATGAGACGTCCACGACGATCCAAGATAACGCGAATTGGTGGGAAATTAGTCTCAACGCTAGTCAACAAATTAGGATTGTCTTGAATTACCGTTGAGCTTCCGATAATTATTGCTTGATAATCGGCACGTTCAAGATGGATGCGATTGATTACTGCAGGATTATTGAGCACAACTCTTGGACTGTTAGCAGCACTTACCATGTGGTCGAGACTGTTGGTTTGCTTAACGGTGATAAAAGGACGACCATTTTCATAAAAGTAATTAAAATGCTTGTTCAATTCTTTAGCTTCAGTTTCCAAGATGCCAACATTAACGCTCAACTTCTTGTCTAGCAAGCGTTCAATAGCTTCGCTTCCTCTTGGATCACTTTGCCCAATTACTACTTGGCTAATCCCGCTTTTGATAATTAAATCGGTACATGAACCACCTTCAGAAAAACTAGTGCAAGGTTCAAAATTAGTATATAGCGTTGCGCCTTGTAAACTCGTTGCGTCTAAAGAAGCAAGGAGCTTCTTGATAATGTGGTCTTGTTCAAAATTATCTTGATGACCTTGAGCAATAACTTGATCATCTTTAACGATTACAACACCGATTAAGGGATTTTTATAAGTCTGATAACGACCTTTAATTGCTTCATCTAGGGCCAATTGCATATACTTTTTATTATTCATAGTCTACCTTTCAAAAAACATCTTCAATTACAAAATCCACTCCTATCATAAAACCGCTTACATAATTATGTCAACCTAGAAGCTTTGATTTTTTTGAAATTGGTATAATTAAATAGATCATTTATTTTTTGTGAAAACCTTTACATGAGTAGTTTGCGTTTTTATAATTGAAGTAATTGAATTAGAGAGTGAAGGATTTAACAATGAATAAAAAATTTGTAGGAAGTATCGAAGCTGGTGGAACTAAATTTGTACTGGCAGTACAAGACGTTGAGAGTGGGAAAGTGGTTGCTAAAGATCGCATTCCAACTACTACTTCAGCTGAGACTCTGCCTAAGTGTGTTGAGTTTTTTAAGCAACATCCGGTAGATGCTTTGGGAATTGGTACATTTGGTCCAATTGATATTAATCCTAATTCCAAAACCTTTGGTTACATCCTTGATACGCCTAAGCGTGGCTGGTCAGGAACTAATTTTAAAGGCTATTTTGAAAAAGAATTGCAGATACCAGTTGCCTTTACGACTGATGTTAACGCCTCTTGCTATGGTGAGTATATTGCTCGGGGCAGCGATAATAGTAAGAGCTACTTCTATGTAACGATTGGAACGGGAATCGGTGCAGGAATCGTTCAAGCAGGTAAGTTTGTCGGCTTAAACAATCACCCAGAAATTGGCCACATGTTGGTTAAAGCTTATCCAGGCGATGATTATGAAGGTAAGTGCCCATTCCATGGCAATCAATGCGTTGAAGGCATGGCTGCTGGTCCAAGCTTAGAAGGACGCACAGGGATTAAGGGTGAAGATTTACCACGTGATCACCAAGCCTTTACCTACTTGGCTTATTATGTTGCTCAATTGTTGTACAACGTTTATATGACTGCTCGTCCTGATGTTATGGTAGTAGGAGGATCAGTATTAAACGAAGCTGATTTGACAAAGGTAAGGAAGTTCTTTGACCAGTTCAACAATAACTATGTTGCTACGCCAGACCTTGATAAGCTAATCGTTACCCCTGCGGTTGCAGAAAATGGTTCAGCTACACTAGGTGATTTTGAAATGGCTAAAGCGTTATTAACTAAATAAGCTTGAATAGTTGAGTTTAACGCTCAACTATTTTTTTATGATTAATTGTTGACAATAAAAATACATGTAGTAAGATTATATCTGTAAATAATAAAAATACATGTGTGATAAGGAGAAAAAAGATGATTTATGCAATTTCTGCAGCTACAGGTCATTTTGGCCAAGCAGCCGTAAACTATTTAAGACAAATTGTTGATGCTAAGGATATCGTGATTATTGCTCGTAATGAGGCTAAGGCACAAAAACTCTTTCCAGATTTAACAGTAAGAGTTGGAAGTTACGATGATGCAGCTTCAATGAAGTCTGCTTTAGCTGGAGTTGACCGGTTGCTATTCATTTCCTCACAACCTGGTGGTGAAGTAGCAAGAGACCAACAACACCGCAATGTAGTTGAAGCAATCAAAGCAAGTAAGGTGTCATTTGTTGCTTATACTAGTTTCCCTGATGCACAAAATTCAGTTAGCGATCTAGCTGTTGATCATGCATTAACTGAGAGATTGCTACAAACTAGTGGCGTTAAGCACGCTTTCTTGCGCAATAACTGGTACTTAGAAAATGAAATTTCATTTGTGACTGCTAGTGGGGATGTGCCAGCAATTTACTGGGCTAGTGGTAAAGCTGGTTGGGCTTTGGAAAGAGAATATGCGGAAGCTGCCGTCAAAGTCTTAACTGGCAATTATGATCAAGAAGTCTTTGAATTTGCAGGGGTATCAAGAAGCTATGCTGAATTAGGGGATGCACTTGTGGCTGTTGATGCAACTGCTAAAGTTAAGAAATTGAGCCATGATGACTATGTCAAAGCTCTTGAAAATAGTGGCTTAGATCATAATTTAGCTACTCTTTATGCTTCATTCCAATTACCAATCGATAATGGTTCGCTTGAAGAAGATAGCATAGATTTGCCAAGGGTTTTGGGACATGAATTGACACCTCTTGGGGATGCAATTCGCGAAATTCGTGTAAATTCTCAAAAGTAATTATCTATGATATACTTGCTGTACTACATTCAGACAGTGAGTTGATAAGATGAGATATTCATATAAACTAAGCGATGCTGTTCATGTCTTAACGTATTTAGCAGTTTTTGCAGATGATGACCATTCAAGTGTCGCTATTTCTAAGAGTATTAATTCAAATCCTAGCTTGGTAAGAAGCTTGATGAGTGATTTACGCAAGGCAGGATTGATTACGACCCAACAAGGATTAGCAGATACAAAATTA
Source organism: Lactobacillus gigeriorum DSM 23908 = CRBIP 24.85 (assembly GCF_000296855.1). Lineage (GTDB taxonomy): Bacteria > Bacillota > Bacilli > Lactobacillales > Lactobacillaceae > Lactobacillus > Lactobacillus gigeriorum. Next base: position 60,797 of record NZ_CAKC01000038.1, read on the forward strand.
AATAAAGATCCTAAAGATATTTCACTATATGATGTTTATCAGGCAATTAATATGAATCACGATTTATTGCATGTCGACCCTAAAACTAATATGGCTTGCCTGGTGGGAAGCAAAATTCAAGGGGTGTTGGATCAGCAATATCGTGCAGTTGAAGAAGCAGCTTATGCCAAGATGAAGACGATCAGCTTAGCGGAAATAATTGAACAAATAGTAAAAAAATAAGAAGCAGAAAATTGAAATCTGCTTCTTTTTGTTTCATGTGTAACACAATTAATGCTTATTGCTGTGAGGGATTAGTAGATTAGGCGTATTACGATCATAGAATTGGAAAAATACTGGAGCTTTACGAGAATCATTGCTCTTAGGATAATGTTGAAACTCGCCATCAATGAAGGGAAGATTTGCGTTAGCACGGTAGGTATTCCAAATATCGTTGAACATGCTAGTAATCAACGAGCGCGTAGCTGGATCAAGACTCATTAATATTCTACTAAGACGATAAGTTCCTAGCAATTTATTAGCAGTTAATTGGGAAACATCATTGATATTTGAATTTTCAAAAGCATCGAATACGGCTGCAATCATTTCACCACGCTTGTTCTCAGGAATCGTATGATTGAAATGAATTAGAGCATGACGCAAAATTCTAGCACCATTAGAAAGACCAGCTGCTAAGACGAAACTATCACGTCCGACGCTCCAACGACGTACATCGTGTTGTTGTTTCATTGGATAAATGCTTTTGACGATCAGCACTGGTTCTGGATGATCTAGCATAGTGCCGATCACAGAACTTTCAGGCAGATAGGTTTTCATTTTATTTCGCGCTCTTTTGAAACCGCTATCATTAAAAACGCGAGGGTAAAAACCAGGACCATCAAAACTATAGGCTTTGAGTACGCGGTCTTGGATAGCTGGACTTGCAGTAGCCAGGGCATATTGGGCAAAGTTACCACCTTTGGAGTGGCCAACAAGATAAATCTTGTCGTTAGGGAAACGTAGCGCTATTTCGCTTAGATATTCAGCAGCGACATTTTGGCCATAGATTTCAGGCATGAAATTCATATGCATATCTTCTTGCCAGCCAATCATTGAACTGTCAGTTCCTTGATAGGCAAGCAGAATTGTATCTTTGGTGATGCGAAAAGCTCCAGCGGTAAATTGAAGTGGATGAGGAGTTTTTTCACGTCGGTTAACCCAGTCTAGAATTTCAATTCGTCCAATCCGCGGGGCATAGGGAATGAGATTGACTTCGACTCCTGTCTCCCCATGCATTTGAGGTTGAAAGCTATCGAGCTCTTTGAGCGTTTGAGCGACTTCAGTAAGCGTATGCCCAATGGCACTTGGATCTGCGGGAAGATAAATAATGGAAGCCAGTAGTGCTGCATCAAGACTGTTAAAATGATATTGTTCAAACGATAAATCGCCTCGCCAGCGCATATAATCAAGTATTCCTGCCATATTATCACCTCATGAAAAGTTCTATATTCTATTTTAACAGGAAAAATAGTAAAAAAGGGGCAAATTAAAAGCCCAGCTTTCAACTGGGCCAGGACAAGTTATTTACCACCGCGAGTATAACTAATGCGAGTGATATCTGGATATTTACGTAGAGCCATGATGATATCATTTTCATTAGTTTTATTATTGATGATACCATCAACGTTGAAGACGATGCGTTCATCGCTGACGTCAAGAATTTTAACAGAGATATTTTCAACTTGATTTTGTTTCAGCTCATCTTCAATTTTAGGTAAAATATGATGTTTATTGACGGCTTCAATTTGAATATTAAAGCGTACGTGAACAATGATCTTATTGATCAAAGTATCATCATGGAACAGCATTTGAATGATGAATAAAAAGATCGTGGCTAAGATACCGATCAGATAAAGACCGGCACCGATTGCCATACCAATAGCTGAAGTTGCCCAAACACCGGCAGCAGTAGTTAATCCGGAGATTTGCTCTCGTCTTACCAAGATCGTTCCGGCACCAATAAAGGAAATACCAGTAACGATTTGAGCGGCAATTCTTGAGGGATCCAAAGCAATATCATGAGTCATTAGTAAGTCGGCAAATCCGTACTTAGAAACAATCATAAAAAGGGCAGAGGCAATAGCTACAACAATGTGAGTTCTAACACCAGCACTCTTTCGTTGAATTGCTCGTTCATAACCGATAATTGCACCACAGAAAGCAGCGACGATAATCCTTAATAGCCAATCTAATTGGACATATACGATGGATGACATTTTTTCTGTTAAATCCTTCCATTTACAATATTTTTTTAAAACCTACATTAACTAATTGTAGTAGATTCCCGGTATAAAACAAAGAAAAGTCGCAAGAAAAAACTTTTTTGACTTTTTTTGAAAAAAGACTTGCACAAGGTCTATTTATATGGTTTAATTAATATCGTTGTCGGATGAGACAACAGAAAGTTGCTGACTTAGCTCAGTTGGCAGAGCACGTCACTAGTAATGATGAGGTCGGAGGTTCGAATCCTCTAGTCAGCATTATAAAGATTCATTTAGATTGATTAACCTTGATTTATCAACGTTTTACGAAGGTAAGTTGAGGTTAATTTTTTTGCGTAAAGAAAAATGATGCACACTAAGTGCACGCAGTTAAATTTTTAAAGTGCAATTTTTGCACACGGTGTTAAGAGCGGAATAATGTAATGATAAAGATCATGGTCATGTAGACCATGATCTTTTTACTTGTGTGTCGGGCATGACATTTCATCTAGTCTAGTGAAAGTCTAGACCACGGGTAGTTGTCGCCAAGTGTAGTGAACCA
>NZ_CAKC01000037.1 GCF_000296855.1 Lactobacillus gigeriorum DSM 23908 = CRBIP 24.85
ACGAGATAGAATTGAGGCGGTGAGAATTATGGATATAGCAGAGAAAGCAAAAATAAGAGAAGAATACTATAAGAAGAGGTACCGCGAAGAAGGTCTCAAAGAAGGTAGAGCTGTAGGTTTACAAGAAGGCTTGAAGAAAGGCAAAAAGGAAGGCGAAGAGATCGGTCGCCAAAAAGAACGAGAAAGATATCTTATTAATGCAATCCAGAATTTAAAGGCTAAGGAAATTGATTTCGAAACTGCTAAAGACAACATAGAAATTATTTTTGGCCAAGACTTTGAAGAAAAACAGATTATAGCTGAGTTGAATCGAGTATATGGTACACATGCATAAAAGGCTATATTCAGCTTGGTTCAGGCTCTAAAACAAAATAAAAGTCCTATTAAATCAAGGTTTATTAATACCAAGATTTAGTAGGACTTTTTAGTTATTAATAATCTTTAGACTAATCGTTTCCTGATCTGACCTGAAATCCAGTCGATAATCACAACCATGACGATAATTCCAAGTAAGATAATTCCGACCCGGTTCCATTGACGATATTGCAAAGAAATAATCAATGGATAACCGATACCACCGGCACCAACCAACCCAAGGATTGAAGCGGAACGAATCGAAACGTCGAACCGGTACAAAGTGTTGGAAATCAAAGCTGGCATTAAGTTAGGCATAATTGAAAACATAATAATATTGGTCTTTGACCCACCAACTGAAGTAACAGCTTCATTAGGTCCATCTTCCAAGTTTTCAATCGCTTCTGAGAACAGCTTCGCAAGCATCCCTACTGAGTGGAACCCCAATGCTAAAACACCGGCTGCCGAACCAGGACCAACGGCCTTGATAAACATCAAAGCCAAAATGATTTCTGGGAACGAACGAATGATTGCCAAAACAATCTTACCGCTTCGAGATGCATACCACTTTTTATGTCTAGTGTTAGCTGCCCAAAAAGCAAAAGGCAAGGAAATAATGGCAGAAATAAAAGTACCTAAGAAAGCAATACAAATCGTTTGCCACAATTGCGATACCAAGTCTTCGCCACTGCCATTGTAGACATAACTCCAATCAGGATGCAAAATCCCAGAGAAAATCGCTCCTGCAATTTGAGCTGCCGTGGCTTTGATACCTGAAAAGTCAATTCCTATACATGACCAGATGATCAAGGCAATTGTTAAAATAGTACTTGCCCAGTGAATGATCTTTTTCTTCATATCAACTGGTTTTGGAGGTAACTGTTTATATGTCGTATTCATTAGCGCATCAAAGCCTCCCGTGATTTAGATGAAATGTAGTCGATGATTACCACTACTACGATGATAACGATAATAATCGTACCTGTCTTAGCGTAATCAAAGACTTGTAACGTTTGTTGGAGGTATAAACCGATACCACCAGCACCCAAGTAACCTAAAACAGTTGAAGCTCTGACGTTGATTTCAAAAGCATACAAAACATAAGAAATGAAGTAGGTCATGATCTGAGGCAAAACAGCGAAGTGAATGATTTGCAATTTATTTGCTCCAACAGCAATTAAAGCCTCAATTGGACCAGGATCAATGGTTTCAATGGCTTCGTAAAATAGCTTAACTACCACACCAAATGTGAACACAGATAAAGCTAAGATACCAGCAACTGGTCCGATACCTACGATGGCAACGAAAATTGCACCCAACAGCAGATCCGGAATCGTTCTGATGATGTTCATGATTACTCGCAAAGTTCCAGTAACGGCTTTATTTTTCACAATATTACGCGCAATTAAAAGTGAGTAGACAAACGCTACGATCGAACCAAACAACGTACCCAATACCGCCATCTTGATCGTTTCTAACAAGAGGGGAATAACTGTACTGGAGTAGCTCCAGTCAGGATGCGACATTTGCACAAAGATTTCAGTAAATTGACCGAAGTTAGCAAATAATTCGCTTAAGTGGGTATTAGTTACATTGATGGAGACGAATAAACCCGCAACGAGAATAACTATCCAAGCCAAATTCATGAATTTGAATTTTTTCTTGGGCAAGCTCATTAAATCTTGCTCAGTTTTACTCATCTTCGTCCTCACTTCCATTTCCACCATTGTAAATATCAGTAAAGACTGATTCAGGAGTTTCGCTCATCTTGCCGTCGTAAACAACTTCACCAGCACGGATACCAATTACGCGGTTACCGAATTCCTTAGCAAGTTCAACGCTGTGCAAGTTGGCAACAACCGTCATACCATATTTTTCATTGAGCATTCGCAAGTCATTTAAAACTCGTTCAGATGTTCTTGGATCAAGCGAAGCAGTTGGTTCGTCGGCCAAAATAATCTTAGGATTTTGTGCCAATACACGCGCAATTGCGACACGTTGTTGTTGACCACCAGACAATTCGTCAGCTCTTGCATAAACTTTTTCAGCCAAGCCAACTTGTTGCAGTGCTTCATAAGCCTTTTGCTTGTCTTCTTTAGTAAATAAGTTGAACGTAGTCTTCCAAGTTGGATAATAGGCTACTCGACCAGTTAAAACGTTGCGTAAAACGCTAGAACGCTTAACTAAGTTAAAACTTTGGAAAATCATACCAATATCCCGGCGAATCAAACGCAAGTTCTTGCCCTTGGCCTTAGTAATTGATTTTCCATCAATTAAAATGTCGCCTTCAGTAATATCATGCAAACGATTGATCGAACGAAGCAAAGTCGACTTACCGGCACCAGATAAACCTACGATCACCACAAATTCACCTTGGTTGATCGTTAAGTTAATATCTTTTAAGCCGACGGTTCCGTTGTCGTAAACCTTACTTGTATGCTTCAATTCAATAATTGGCTTTACGGAATCTGCCATTGATTATTAACCCCTAACTTATTTTTACTTTTGTGCGGCTGCAGCAATCTTATCGTATTTACGGATTACATTGAAGTCGCTGTCTTTTGCGTAGTCATAACCTTCATGGCTGTATACGCTTTCGATAACCTTCTTACCTTCTGGTGATTTACCAACAGCGATGAAGGCCTTAGCTAATTTCTTTTGGAAAGCCTTTGACATATCTGGACGAACTGAAATAGTGTCGTTTGGAATAGGCTTAGTAAAGTAAATTGGCACAACTTGGCCCATAATCTTTGGATTATCAGCTTTAACAGTATTACGTGCATCTTCAAAGACGAAGGCTGCATCAGTATCGCCGTTCAAAACGTTCAAGACTGCTTGGTCGTGACCAGTTACAGTAACCAACTTAGAGTCCTTAACAACATCAAGGCCCTTTTCCTTCAATTCAGCAACTGGGAAAATGTAGCCAGCACTCGAAGTTGGGTTTTGTACGGAAATGCTCTTACCCTTAAGGTCCTTCCATGACTTGATCTTTGAACCCTTCTTAACAAGGATTTCTGAGCGGTAGAACTTAACAAGCTTATCAGTTTGCTTTCCACCTGGTTGAGAAATACCATAACGTTCAGCTTGCAAAAGCAAATCAGCTGCACCTTGCTTGTGGGCTAAAACGTAACCATCAGGTGGCAAGAAGCCAACATCAATCTTCTTTGACTTCATAGCTTCGACAACAGTGTTGTAGTCAGTTGACATTGAAACGTGAACTGGAATACCTAAGCGCTTTGAAAGCATCTTTTCAAGAGGCTTAGCACGAGCTTCCAATTTAGTTGCAGCCTGACTTGGAACAAATTGAATGTTCAATGATTTTGGTGTGTAGCTCTTTGAACTATTACTTGAGCTTGAACCTTTTGAACATGCTGCAACACCAGCAGCTACTAATAAGGTAAGTGCACCTACGAGCAGTTTTTTTAACTTTTTCATCTTGTCCTCCCATATGAATTGATGAAAAACCTATCTAACAAACAACACCATAAAAAAGACTTAATATGAAAACGGTAAAAAACCGATCATATTAAGTCTTCTAAATAGCATTTTTAATTAAAAAGCGAACGAATTGAAATTGGGGCACGAAAGCAGACACTACGACCATTGGAACAATTGCATTAAATTTTACAATCTTTGAGCATGCCATGTCGATTTCCCCCACCTTTCAAGAAGTTGCGTCCGTTTGTAATGATGATAACAGAAACATTCGGATTTTATCAAGAGTTTTAGTAATATTTTACAAAAAAAGATCAGCCCTTTACCTGCTGATCTTTCTATTAATTAAGCTTTTGGCTTAATTGGATTATTATCAATATCTGTTCTTACGATCAAAACATCAGCTAAAGCATGTTGATTTACGTATTCGGTAACCGAGCCCATCAACATTCTTTCAACTGCATTTAAACCGGTAGCCCCCATTACGATCAAAGAATTGTGGTGATCCTTAATGAAATCATAGGAAACAATCCGCTTCGGGCTACCATAACGAATATGGTAGTCAAGATCCTCAAAATCAAAATTGTCTTTAGCCCACTTTTGCAAGCTCTTAAGATATTCTTCTGAATCTTGGGTCATTTGGTAGATCGTATCGCCAGAAATTAATGTATCTTGCATTTCGCCCATGAATTGACGCGTATCAATTACGTTCAAAACATCCACATGAGCACCATCGCGCTTAGCGATTTTAACTGCCTTGTCAAAAGCTCTTTCGGCAGATTCTGAACCATCAACTGGAACAAGAATACTTTGCTTTGAATTTGTCATTGTTTCATCCCCTAGGAATTATATTAACGTTTTCATATCTATTCTATCATAATTTTTCCTTATCTAATCCTGTTTAATTGTCGGAAAGCTGATTTCTTGTTAAAATTAAACTCATGTCTAAAAATTCGAAAGGGGGATTTTTTCATGGAAAAACTTAAAAATCAATTACTTGGCGTTACTAGCGGTCGAAATTTTCGCGAGCTAGGTGGCTATGAAACTTTATCTGGCAAACGAATTAAATTCCACAAATTATTGCGGACCGGTCATTTAGCTGACCTTTCAGAAGCAGATCAAGCTTTTTTAGCTGATTATGGCGTTAAATATATCGTTGACTTCAGAAGTAGCGAAGAAGTAACCAGGCAGCCAGATCGAGTACCAGAGGGCGCTACTTATGAATTCGACCCTGTATTCAGTGAAGATTTGACCAATTCATCTAAGAGTATCGATCGTTTAGACGAATTATCTCAAAATGATGCCCAATTTGGGTTCGATCATATGTTGATTGCCTATGAAGATATGATCAGTAGCGAATCTGCTCGCAATGCTTACCGCAAGCTTTTTGCAACTATGCTTGCGAACTCCGCTGAAAACGAAGCTTTAATCTTCCACTGTACTGCTGGTAAAGATCGAACTGGCTTTGGAGCCCTGCTAGCTCTTACCGCTTTAGGCGTTCCTTTAGCCACAATTCGTGAAGACTATCTACTTACGCGTATCACAACTAAAGATTTTGTTGAACACTTAATTGAAAAAGAACGTCAGGCTGGCAAGAACGAAAACACTTTGAAATCAATTTACGATATTCAAACCGTTTATCCAGAATATCTTGATCATGCAATCAAAGTCATCAACGACAGCTACGGTAGCGTCAACGACTATTTGCGTGAGATCATGCACTTGTCAAGTGGCGATTTGATGGACTTAAGACGAATTTATCTTGAAAAGTAGGCCAAGGAAATTGGCTTATTTTTTTGCCTAGAATGCTAGATAACATGATAAAGTATAAGTAGTTATTGTTTATTTATTAGAAAGTAGGACCGCTATGACAAAAACAAAGACCGTCTATTTTGGTGCAGGTTGGTTTAACGATATGCAAACCAAGGCTTATGATGAAGCTATGGCTGCTTTAAAGGCTAATCCCACCGTTGATCTTGAAAACAGCTACGTACCCTTACAAAACCAATATAAAGATATCAGGGTTGACGAACATCCTGAATATCTTCATGACATCGAATGGGCTTCCGCAACCTACCACAATGATCTAATTGGTATTAAAACCAGCGATATCATGCTCGGCGTTTATCTTCCAGATGAAGAAGACGTTGGTTTAGGAATGGAACTAGGCTATGCTTTAAGCCGTGGCAAGTTCATTTTATTGGTCATTCCTGATGAATATTATGGCAAACCGATCAACTTGATGAGTTGGGGAGTTGCTGACAACGTAATTAAAATGAGTGAACTCAAGGATTATGACTTCAACAATCCTCGCTTTAACTACTATGAGGGTGCTGTTTATTAAAAAAGAGCTGATCATCCGATCAGCTCTTTTCTTATGCGTTATATCTTGATTCACCATCAAGATAAGTCTCTACTAAAGTCAGGTCTGGGTTCAAGACAATGAAATCGGCAGCCTTGTCTGGCTTAATCGAACCGCAGTCTGCTAAGATATGTGCACTCTTCGCTGGCACGTATGACGCCATCATAATCGCCTTTTCTGGAGTTACGATATTCCAGTCAACGACATTCTTAACCGCTTGCTTCAATTGCAAAATACTTCCAGCTAAATTATCGCCTTTCTTAAGTCGAGCCATGCCGTCTTTCACATATACTGGCAATTCACCCAGCATGTAGTCGCCATCTGGCATCATCCCGGCTTCCATGCAGTCTGTGATCAAGGCAACGTGTTCTGGACCAACAGCATTGATCAAGGCTCTTGCCATTGCTTCTTCAACATGGTGGCCATCGCAGATCAATTCGTCGGTAACATTGTTCAAAGCCATGGCTGCGTTAGAAATCGTCGTGCCATGGTGAGCAGGATCAGGCATGCCGTTGAAGGTATGGGTGAACATGCTGGCTCCGGCTTCGATCCCAGCTACCGCTTCGTCAAAGCTAGCGCTGGAGTGCCCTAAGGCAACGACTACGCCTTCCTTAACTGCTTGACGAATAAATTCCTTAGAGCCCTTGCGCTCAGGCGCCATCGAGATCTTCTTAAGCATGCCATCTGAAGCTTCAAGCCACTTATTAAAGACTTCGATGTCAGGATCGAGCATGTACTTAGGGTTCTCAGCTCCTGCATGCTCTTCGGTAAAGAACGGTCCTTCAAAATGGATTCCTTGAATCTTGGCTCCCGTCTCTTCGCCTCGATGAGCGGCAAACATACGGCAAATCTCGGTCAGGGTCTCGTCAGCTGCCGTGATGGTGGTTGGCAGCCATGAAGTTACGCCGGCACTGAGCAAAGCTTCAGAAAGCTTATTGATACCGTCCCAGTCGCTGTGCATGACGTCTTCTTTGACCGAGCCGTGGATGTGGGTATCAACCAACCCAGGGGCAATCCACTTGCCAACATAGTCGCGAATCTCGCCCTCTGGCTTGTTAGCTTCTGGATAGTAGAAGCCAAACTTGCCATCATCAGTGACTTCAAGATAGCCGCCGTTTTCAGTTCGATTTTCTAGGAAAAATTTATCCGCATGAATGTAATAAGTCATTTTTTCTACCTTCTCTACAATCATTACCTGTTTAAAATACTACTTTCCATTTTAACCAAAGAAATTGGTCTTTACCAGTTTTTGTTGGCGGATAAAGCCAATTGAATTCCGTTTTTAGCCATAATTTGGTTATAATAGAAACAAAGTCTAAATAGGAAGAAGCACATAATACAAGCTATGCAATTAAATCGACACCAATTAGGTCAACTTGTCGGCGCAAATAAACGCGAACACTTCTATGAATTACATTATGCGACTGGCGAGATTGCCCATTTATATATTTTAGCGGATGGAATTTTCCGTTATTTTCTCGATCCTAATAATAATTTCGACGAAGCACATACTGATCTAGTTCAACTTGAGAATTTCGACAATAGCTACTTTGAAAAATCTCGTCCTCGTGCTACCAGCGATTCCTTGATTATTCAAACTGGCGACTATCAGTTGATTTTCCAACAAAAGCCAGCAACGATGACGATTTTCGATAACCATTTGCATCGTAGTCGGATGAGTCAATTGAGCCCGCTTGAAATTGCTCCAACTCAAACGTGCGAAATTCTACAGCAAAATAAAAATGAATTCTACTTTGGTGGTGGTTTGCAAAATGGCTCTTTTAGCCATAAAGGCAAGCAGATTGAAATTAAGCACGACCAAATTACAGGAGCCGGCGGTGTAATTAGCCAAGTACCATTTTTCTGGTCAAATGCTGGATTTGCGGAATTTCGTAATACTACTGCTAACGGTAGCTATGACTTTGGTAGCATTAATCCTCAAGCTAGCAAGATCGCCCATAATGACGGCATATTCGATAATTTTTACTTACTCGGCGATTCCCCAAGCCAATTATTGGCTAAATACTACTTATTGACAGGACAGCCTTTAATGCCACCAAAATATAGTTTAGGCTTGGGTTACCTTGGTAATTTTGTCTCTACAATGTGGCAACCGAGTGAAGCTAAGCAACGTAACGCCAATCTTTTTGAAGATGGTGGTTATTATGTACGAACCCAAGACGAAACGGCAGCAAGTGGCAAAGCATCATTAAATGGTGAAGAGGAATATCAATTTTCAGCTAGAGCAATGATCGATCGTTTCCACAAACGCGATTTCCCACTTGCTTGGTTTGTTCCTAACTATCAAGTGCCGGTAGAAGCTGCAACTTTTGCTACTTTCAGCGAGTATGCCAAAACCCAAGGCGTTGAAAGTGGGCTCTGGACCAACTCTAGTCCTGCTTTTGCCAAAGGCTTTAGCTTCTTAGCCACTAACGACAGCTCATCAGAAACTTTGAAGCGTAGCAGCAATGTCCTTAAAGAATTGCTGGATCATAAACGACAATTTATCTTAACCAATAATGGCATTGCGGGTAGTCAAAAGTCAGCTGCCTTGTTCTTCGGCGACAATGGTGGTAATTGGGAAAATATCGGTACCCAAGTTGCCGGTTTCATTGGCGCTGGTTTATCAGGAGAACCACTTGTTGGTAGTAGCGTCGATGGTACGCTTGGTGGTGGCAATGCGCAGATTGCAATTCGCGATTTCGAATGGAAAGCTTTAACGCCGCTACTTTTCAGCATTGATGATCAAGGTAACTACAGTAAGCATCCCTTTGCCTACAATCACAAAATGACGCAAATCAATCGTTCATATTTAGCTTTGCGCAAGCACTTAACGCCTTACTTGTACACTCTGCTATACCAAGCACAATTAGGCAACCCAATTGTCAGAGCCTTGTTCTTGGAATTTCCACATGAACAGATTAACTACACCAGTCAGGTTAAGCATGAATTTATGCTTGGAAGCAACTTGTTAGTAGCACCAATCACGAATGGTCGCGAAGATGGCGCCGGCAACTCACGTAAAGATAATCTCTACTTACCAAGTCACCGCATGATGTGGATCGATCTCTTCACTGGTGAAAAATATATGGGTGGTCGCGTTTATAACCAACTGTCTTACCCAACTTGGCATTTACCAATCTTTGTTAAGGGTGGGGCTATCTTCGACTTGGGTGATCGCAACTTTGTCTTTTATCCTCATGGTCAAAGCGAGATCACTTTCTATGATGACAACGGTAATATCGATTATCTTCACCATCATACCGAGACTAAAGTGTCTAGCACTCTTGAGGGTAGTCAATTAACAATCGTAATTGAGCCTACTAAGGGTGATTTCACTGGAATGACAACAGAAAAAGCCACTAATTTGGTTATCTTATGTGACGAGTATCCTGATGGCATTAGTCTAAAAATCAATGATCAACCAGTCAAAATGCAAGAATACGGTACAGTTGATACTTTTGCACATGCACGAGAAGGCTTTTTCTACAATACCAACTACAACTTGTTGCCAGAATTTGCTCAATATCAGCCTAAGGGTCAAACTGCTCTTCAAATTAAACTTGCGCCACGTGAAATTACCGATAGTAAAATTGAATTGACTATCCGTAACTTCAATTATGGAGCTCAAACCTTAGTTCATTCAATCACTGATTCTTTGCTTCGCTCACCTAAGCAGCCAAGCGTCGATCAAGATCAAATTACGGCTCATTCACTCACAATTACTTGGCCAAAAGTTACAGATCAAGTACAAGTAGAAATCAATGGTATTTTGTACGATGGTATTTCTGGCGATAGCTATACTTTCCATGAATTAACGCCTAATACGCGCTACCTCATGAGATTAAGAAATGTTTCAGGCAACAAAGCTTCTGAATGGTCCGAGCCATTTGGAGCAATTACTAAACGTGCTGCCCGTGATTATGCAATCCATGGCGTTAAAGTAAAATCAAACTATGAAGCTAATCCAGAACATCCATTGGCTTATTTGACCGATCTAAAATCAGCTAGTGAGTGGCAAACTAAGGATAAGTTTGATGAAACTAATCCGCTGACTTTAACCTTTACTTTCGATAAATTGGAAAAACTAAGTCGCATGACTTTTGTTCCACATAATATCGATCATCAAAATGATCCAACTGAGGTTAGCGTAGAATTATCACTTGATGGCCAAAACTTCGAACCTTACGGCAACCATTATGCTTGGAAAGCTGACAGCAAAAATAAAGTTATTGGCTTGCGTGACGTTCAAGCTCGCGCCGTTAGATTAACGATTCATCAATCTTCAGGCCCACTGGTAGCAGGAAAAGAAGTCGTATTCTATCGCGATAAGTCATATTTTGATAAAACTGAATAAATAAAAAGACGACACTGATCAAAAATGATCACGTGCCGTCTTTTTACATCCCTAGCCAAGTCAAGCTCAGCTTAAACCAACTGGCTAAATGTTCGTCGTTTGGCCAACCATGTTCATGATAATTTGCTAAGCCAAAGCCATGGCCACCCGTTTCAAATAAATGTAGCTCAGCAGGAACTTCAGCTTCCCGTAAAGCTTGTAAATAACTAATTGAATTTTCTACTAGAACAATTCGATCATCTAATGCTTGAAAGATAAAGCTTGCTGGTGTTTCACGTGTAACTGCTAGAGCTGTATCGTTAATCTTAGGATCAGCTGGCAATAAGTCATCCCTTCCCTCAGGCATAGGGAAGCCGATCTTTTTTATATCAATTAATGGATAGCCCAAAATCGTTTTATTTGGCAAGACTTCATCTTTATCATAGCCATATTCTGCTTGATAAATTGGACTAACCGCAAAATAATTAGCGGTTGTAGTTACATGTCCACCAGCTGAAAAACCAAGCGTTACGATTTCATCCGTAAAAGTACCATATTCATCGGCATGATCACGATAAAACTTAACTGTCGTCAACACATCCAAGGCAGCATCAGGATAGATCATGCCTGGATCAGTTATCAAATTATATTCAACGATAGCCGTATTGAATCCCGCTTCATAATATGCCAAAGCCACTGGAGTACTCTCTTTTTTTGACAAATGATCAAAACTACCTCCGGGAACGACGATCATTACGGGTCTTTTACCACTTTCAGCCGCATAAGTTCTTAAGGTGAACTCGCGACCAGCAAAATTCTTTAAAGTTAAGTTTGCTTGCTTCATTTTTTCGCCTCATTTTTTATCATGCTTCTTGAAATTAAGACTGTTGCTAAAGGTACGGTCAACAATACCCCAATTAAAGAATACATGATAATCAACGCTTCGTTAACGAATAATTTTTCATTGACTACTTCACCAAAAGAATAGCCTAGGCGGAAATACCATAAAAATAGGGACAAAAAACTGCCGAACATTCCGAACAAAATGGTATTCATTGCCGTTCCCAACACATCCTTGCCGATGCTCGTACCACTTTTTTCTAGTTCTAGTGGGGTGATCAGTGGATTATGTTTTTTCAATTCCAATAATCCTGAACTCATCGCAACCGCTGCTTCAGCTACGGCTCCCAAGGTTGAAAAGATTGCAACTGTTACTGCAATCAATGGATAGCTGATTCCTGGCATTTGCGATAACCCAACCAGCACTTCCCCTGCTTCTGGACCAAGCCCTGCTGCTTGTGCTAGCCATTGACAGCCTAAAATCAAGAGTCCAACTAACAAACATACTATGAAAGCTGCCAAAAAGGAATTTTTCGCCACGGTATAATCATGAGTTCCAAGATAGATGATCGTCGCCAATTTTAGCGGGATAAAGATTACCGTTACTATTGGAATACTTACGCCCCATGAAATCAACATTGCAACCAGGATCAATAAAAAAGTATTGATCAAGACACTGAAAAAGCTACGAATTCCCGTTTCGCCCCCTACTACCGTCATCAAAATCGCTAATACAATTACTAATGCCAATAAGGTACTCACTTTTTCTCACCTGATTTCTGTACTTTTAAAAACCATAAACTGCAGCCCGTCGCAAAAATAACGGTCAAAACAATACTGATTGCGGAAATTGTACTCTGCGTTGCTCCTAATGACAGGGTAAAACCAAAGGCTGAACCTAAAGTATTATTGTCACGTAAATATAGAATAGTCATCGGCAATGCTTCTGCCATAAAAATCAGCACTAAGACGTTAATCAATGGGCCCATGATTTCTTGTCCCATGGTCCGACCACTTTTCATTAATTCTTTAGCCGTGATATGAGGCTTTTGCTGGACGATTTCATATAAGCTGGACACAATATCCGTAGCTTCGTCCATTACTGCTCCTAGAACCCCTAATAAGGTCTGAGCTAAGAAAATTCCTCGAGGATCTTGAGTTGCATAATCACCAGTTTCATATTTCATTTCTGACTGCCCAGTTAACTGCATGATCAAAAAGGCTAATCCAAAAGAAACGAATACTCCTAGCAAGGTCGCGACCCAAGTTGCTAGCATCTTGCGATTCCATCCTTGAACTATCAATAAACTTACAAATGAAAAGATGATGTCTGCTAACCCGAAGACTAGAATAATCTGTGTACCATTAAGCTTAACATCAAGAACAATCACACCATAGAAGATCAACCAGCTAAGCGCCATTGAGAGGATCAATAATAAACTGTGTTTCCCTGCTACTAATACCATCAACGCTAGTGTAATCGTCAAAGTCAAAACCAATACCCAATCACGCTTAGGATTAACCAAAGCTAAGCTACCCTTTTTTAAACTGACAAAAACCCGTTGGCGTGGACGGTACTTTTCAGTTACTAATTGTGATGGATAATACACGTTTTTTACTGTGTATGTCTTTCCTTTTTGTTTACCTGAGAGAATTTGTAAATGTAAAATTTGTTCTCTTGTCTGGTCATAGTTGTTATAAACATCTCGGTTATTTTCAATTAACCGATCTTCGATTTGATGATCGGTAACTAGCGCTACCTCATCTTTTTGGTAAATATCAGTGGCAAAATAAGTTACAGCCGTTAAGATCGACCCTAAGAGCAGAACTCCTAATGCCCACCAAAAGCGTTTCTGTTTGAGAATCATAGTTATCCTTCTTTCAGCCTGCAGTTTTCAGCTAGAATCAGTTATAGCAAAGGTCGGGACAAATGTCCCGACCTCTCAATAAAACTTTATAAATTTAAAAACTTTTGCCACCAATGCTTCTTTTGATCGCGCAATTGCATATCCTCCAATGTTCGATGTACATTTGCACTTGCACGTTTTTTAGCATTTTCTTTGGCCTTATTCAAAATTTCGTCATGAACTTCTTGTTGACTTTTATTTCGATCAGCAGCTACTTCCTGACGCTTCTGTTCAGGTGTTTTAGCGGTTTCTTCCGCCATTGATTCACTGCGAGTTGGACCATTATTAACTACGATTCCCGAAATATCAGGTAAAGCAGCAATCGCTGGATCGACTTCTTGATCTTTTGGTGCTGCTAACTGCTTTTGGTTATCGAGCAAAGTCTGATTTTGCTTTTCTACCCGTGCCAATTGTTCCTGCAATTGCTTAATCGCTTGATTCTGGCTGGCAATTGTTTGCTGGAGCGCACCCAGCAATTTAACGACTTGAGCCGTATCCATCAAGGCTTGATTTTCGGTGCTATCTTCAACTTCGTCTGGTTTACTTTCGCTAACTGCATAAATTTGTCTTGCAGCTTCTTTGAGCGTTTTACCCTTTTCTTTAGCTAACTTATGCAATGCATCTAAATCTTCTAAGTCTTTTTGATGATATAGGCGCGCTTTTTGCTTAGTTCGTTCAAAGTAATCAGGATTGCCGGTTACTTGTTCAACGATCAATGAATACTTGCGAAGCGTAGCTGCACTAATTCCTAACTGCTTGGCTGCACTAGCTGGTGCTGTCAACTCTTCAAAATCTCTTTTGCCAATTGTCATATCTGAATACTCCCACTAACCTTATTTAATCGTGCTTGTGCAATAAAGTCTTCTTGTGGGCATAACGAGCTTGACCAGTTTCAATCAACTTAGTGATTAATTCAGTATAAGGAATTCCAGCTTCTTCAAATAGCTTAGGATACATACTGATGTTAGTGAATCCAGGCAAGGCATTTAATTCTGTCAAAACTACGCGTCCATCGGCCGTAAGCATGGAATCGATTCTTGCTAAACCTGAGCATTCAGTTACTTGGTAAACTTTAAGAGCATTGCTACGAACTTGTTCAACGATTTCAGCTGGCAATTTAGCTGGAATTTCCAAAGTTGAAGTTGAATCAGCAGCATACTTGTTTTCGTATGAATACCATGAACCAGCAGCGTTTGTAATTTGACCAACGCCAGAAACGATGGGGTGATCATTGCCTAAAACAGCAGTTTCAACTTCTGTACCAGGAATTGTTTCTTCAACCAAAACTTTATCATCATATTTGAATGCTTCTGCTAAGGCTTGTTCATATTCAGCCTTGTTAGTTACATGGCTAACGCCAACTGAAGATCCTTGATTTGATGGCTTAACGAATAGATCTGTTCCCAATTTTTGACTAACGAAATCATAGTTAAGCTTGTCATTAGCCTTATCTTCATATTCAGGACGCTTAATCGTCAACCAATCAGCAACTGGTACGCCGACGCGTTGTGCCAAAATCTTAGTAAATTCCTTGTCCATAGTAACAGCGGCTGCTAAAATGTCATCCCCAACAAATGGCTTATCAAGTAAACGGAATAAACCTTGTAAACCACCGTCTTCGCCCAAATTACCGTGAACGATTGGGAAAAAGACATCGATTTCAGGTAGATTAGTTAATTCGATCAAATTAGATAAGTTAGTCACTTTATGTGGATTCTTCACTTGATAAGTTGGATCCTTCAATACCTTGAAAGATTCTGCTTCATCTGCAAAATAGCCATCATTGGTTACCCAAATAGGGTGAACGTCATATTTATCTTTATCAATTGCATCATAGATATTGCTACCAGACATAATTGATACTTCATATTCAGATGAATTTCCACCAAAAATTAATCCTACTTGTGTTTTTTTAGTCATAAGTCTAATCCTCTTTAATCATCAATTTTATTGTCACTGTTTTTAATTATAAACGAATACGCTTAATAAATACGTAAAAATGAGGAATATTTTTTCTAAAGCTTTTGGACACAGGTTATAATTAAGGTGAAAGGATTGGTTATGATGACATTGACGCTTAAACAAAGATTGATGACCATTGCTTTAAGCTCGCTCTTAGCCCTTGTTTCCGCTAGTCCAGTTTTGGCAGCAGATTTTAGCCAAGGCGAAATTACGCAAGTTCATCAATTTCAAAAAAACTATGCAGATCTTGATAAGACTCGCTACGATCGGAATAGTCTCTATGAAAAATCACCTGTCTTTGCGACTGATTTTTCAGCAGGTAAACTTAAGCCCAAGTATATTGAAGCGCAATTAGCTTACATTAACTATTATCGTAGCCTATTTGGCTTGATGCCAGTTACGGCTACTGAGATTGCTAATGAAAATGCCCAACAAACTGCAGCTGTAATGGCCGCAATTAATGCCAACCCTTTTATCAATCAACATGGTTTATCCAATGAAACTAAGCCCAACTACCTTTCATCTTCAATGTGGAAGTTAGCTCAAGATACTTCTGAAACTTCTAACCTGAACTTCAATGTTAATAATGAATCTGCAGGTGACGTAATTACCGATCTGTTGACAGACCGCTACAATCTAACCGGTTCTGATACAGGACACCGGGCTTGGATTTTATCGACTAGATTAACGACAACTGGTATCGGTGCTGCTTATGGAACTAATGGCTACCGCTATTCAGTACAAAAAGTTTTGAATATCAAGGATTTGTTTAACGAACCCTCACAGCCATTGATCTGCTATCCGGCAGCTGGATTATTTCCAATTGAATTAGGTAAAGGAAAAAATATTGCTTGGTCGTTATACCTTTCCAACAAGGTCTACCTGGGCAAGCCTAAAATCACGATTACTGATCTTGATACTGGTAAGAACTATCAAGCTACTGATGTGACTAACTATAGCAGTTCAGGCTATGGCAATTTCAAAACCATCATCACCTACTCTCCTGGTAAAACGCCTTTGATTGAGGGTCATGAATACCACGTGCAAATTAAAGACCTTTATAACTACCGTTTTAAATTCTTTAGACAAGAAACAGTTAGTAGTCGCCAAGAAACCCAGGAAAAAGCCCAAACATATCAAACGGCATCGCCACAAAAAAACGCGAACCAAGAGTCGGCGTTCTCGACACAAAGCGCGAAACTTTGGGCTATGTTTAATCCCAAGAATCAATCTCGGAAAGTTTTTAATTACTTTGATGCCTTAAAGAAAGGACAATGGAAGCAAAACTTCTTCATTCATAATTTCCTTAAGGACCTACATTTATAAAACTGTACTAAAAAAGGAAGCCTAGATGACTTCTTTTTTAGTTTATTAGAAATGTAATAGCGTCCCTAAAAAGATCGTAATTGCTTGTGCCGTAACTACGATTTGGAAATTCTGCAATGCTGTTACAAAAGTTTCAGATTTAACTTGCTTGTGTAAGAAAGTTTGCACGTTTTTTCTTACCAATGGGAAAGTAAGCAAGCTCAATAACGACATGTAAGGTGCAATGTGCAAAATTCCCGTTACAGCAATAAAGATATATGGGAAGTATGCTAGTACTTGATATAATACCAATGCTTTATCAGCCCCAAAGACTACTGGCAAGGTATGACGACCATTAGCTTTGTCTAAAACACGATCAGACAAGTTATCGGCCAGCATTACGTTTGACGTTAATAACCAAGCAGGAACGCAGATTAACACTACCGTCAATAAAGTTAACACATTGCCACTAATGGTAAAGTTGTAGCCATTAGCTGCTGGGGTAAAGTTTAAAGCCAACAATTCATTGTAATTGCCATTAACAAAAATGAATAAAAATGGGATTCCTAGTCCTTGTGCCGTACCACTAAAAATCTCTCCCAATGGCATCCGTGAAATAGGAAATGGGCCAGCGGTGTAAAAAGCAAAAATCAAAAACATGGCTCCACCCAAGAAGAAGAGCATCCAATTAGTTCTAAAGCAGAGCCATAAGCCCAATCCTGATCCGATGGTAACCATGGCACCAATCACACTGAAAGCTTGCTTAACTGAAATATGTTCCACTGTCATTACGCTGATCTCTTTGAAGTGATCGTCTTTGGCCATAACATAGTCCATTACCGTATTAACGCCAGTAATCATATTGTCAAAAATCATTGAGCCTACGAAGAAGATCAAGCTATTTTGTAAATTCCAGCTACCACCAATAAAGAAAATAATAGCTGCTCCCAAAACATAACCGAATAATGATAGTACCGAAGTATGAATTTTTACAAAACGCAAATATTGTTTAATTGTCATTCTTATCCTCCAAAACGACTACTATAAAACTTTAGCCAAAAAGTCTTTTGCACGTTGACTAGTTGGATTAGTAAAAATCACTTCAGGCGCGCCTTTTTCTTGTAAATAGCCATCAGCCATAAACCAAATTTCATCCGCTACTTCACGGGCAAAAGCCATTTCGTGAGTTACCACGACCATGGTCATCCCAGATTCAGCTAGATCTTGCATGGTTTTTAGAACTTCACCAACCATTTCCGGGTCTAAAGCACTTGTTGGCTCATCAAATAGCATTACCTCGGGATTCATTGCTAGAGCACGAGCAATTGCCACCCGTTGCTGCTGACCACCAGATAAACTGCTCGGATATTGTTTTGCCCGATCTTCTAAACCAACACGCGCTAGCAATTCTAAAGCAGTTTTTTCAGCTTCAGCTTCGCTGATCCCCTTAACTTTCATTGGCGCTAACTTGATATTCTCAATGACGTTCATATTGGGGAATAAATTGAAGTTTTGGAAAACCATTCCCATCTTTTCCCGCAATTGGTCGAGTTCCTTGCCTTCGTTCAACTTTGCTAAATCAGTTCCATCAAAAATAATCTTTCCTTCAGTAGGATGTTCTAAAACATTGAGGCAACGCAAAAAGGTGCTTTTTCCTGATCCTGAAGGTCCAATAATACAGATCACTTGACCCTTGTCGACTTCAGCGGAAATGTCTTTCAACACCTCATTATTGCCAAAGCGTTTTTTCAAGTGGTTGATTTCAATCATTGCTTTAGTCATTGTGCTTCATCCGTTTCTCAAAGTAATTCAACAATCTCGTTAAGGTAAAAGTCATAATAAAGTAAATTACCATGGCAATCGCTAATGGTAATACGCCTCGATAAGTCGAAGTTTGAACTAATTGCGTTTGATACATTAATTCTGAAACTCCGATTACTGAAACTAAGGAGCTATCCTTTAATAAGGTAATAAACTCATTGCCCAAGGCAGGCCAAATATTCTTTAGCGCTTGAGGAATAATTACGTAGCGATAAGTCTTAGCTTGACTCAAGCCTAGTGATCTTGCTGCTTCAGTTTGGCCTTTAGCAATCGACCCGATACCAGACCGAATATCTTCAGCTACATACGCACCTGAGTTCAAACCGATCGCAATAATTCCAGCTACGACCGCTGACAAGTTGGAAACAAAGTAGCCCACGCCAAAGTAAACGAAAAGAATCTGTACCATTTGTGGCGTTCCCCGAATGAACTCAATATAAGCTACTGCCAGCCAATGGACCAGCTTAATCTTTGATAAGCGCATCAAAGCAAATAGCGTCCCTAAAATTACTCCAATCAAGACTGAAAAAATCGTAATTTCAACTGTATAGCCCACACCTTTAACAAAGTATGGTGCATATTTCATCATTGAATTGTTCTTTTTAGCAGTCTTCATATATTTGGCTGCTGCTGGCAAATACTTGTGTTCGATCAGTTGCTCTTTTTGTACTCGAGCAATCGTCTTATTAACTGCAGCTACTAAATCCTTTTGGCCTTTAGCAATGGCTACAGCGTTACCGGCTTGAGCTTCTTTTAAATCTGATTGTACCGCTAATAAATTGTGGTTATTTTGAGCATAGGCTTTGGCAATCAATTCTTCAACTACTACCCCTGCGACTTTACCTGATTGTACGGCTAAGACTAAATTATTAATCTTGCTTAAGCCCTTGACTTTGCTGGACTTCATCTGCTTTTGGATCAGTTCATACTGAATACTGCCAGTTTGTGCTCCCAAAGTTTGGCCTTTAAAGTCCGCAATTTTACGATATTTTGCCTGATCCTTTTTATTGATTAAGAAAAATTCGCCACTTGGATGGTAATAGATCTTAGAAAAATCTACGCTCTTCTTACGCTCTGGACTTGGTGTCATTGCGGAAATTACCATATCAACCTTGCCCGTTTCCAATGCTACTAACAGCGAATCAAAGCTCATATTCTTAATAACAAGCTTGGCATTAAGATCTTTGGCGATATCTTTAGCTAATTCGATGTCAACGCCAACATATTTAGTCTGCCCAGCTTCACTTGCCGTAAATTCCAATGGTGGATAATCGGCCGAAGTTCCAACTACTAACTCTTTCTTTTGTTTAATTCGCTGCATAACTGAATTATTCGTCACTTGATCTGCAGCTTTTACTGGCATTACCGTGAGCAAAATGGTCAAAAATGCCAATAAACTGGTCATGATTGCCATCATCGTCTTTTTTGGTAGTTTCATCTAGCCTCCCACTTCCTTGTTACTACTTGCTTACTAGAGTACCACATTATTTATTTACACAAAATAAGGGTAGAGCAAAAACTCTACCCCTATCTACTTATTAATTAGCAGTTGTCGCTTGCCAAGGCAAGGCGCACAACACATACATAATCACTCCAGCGATTACAAATTCCAAAAAGATACCACTACTGATCTCTAATAAGAAACCCATGCCAGCAAAAGAAGTTGTCGTTACATTAAACAACACTGGAATAATTGCCAAAATTCCGCAAATTAGAATTAACCAAAAACCAGCCCACATTCCTGCACCAGTAGTTGTATGAATTAAGGCCTTCAAACTTGAACGTGATTGTAAATCCCGCATCAACGAGACCAAAGTGATGATAGTAACAATGATGATCACAATGTTAACTACCAATAACAAACCAGCAATATTGGCTCCAAGCGTAACCACATTCAAATTGAATGCCTGATTGACCAAATAAACTTGATTATTTTTTTGCTTTTTCAGACGACTATTGATCACCTGCGCTTCGCTAGATGAATCATGATCGATATTAGCATCAATATCATTCAAAATCTGCTGTGCCAGATCTGTGTTGCTGACCTTAAACCAGTGAAAACCCAAACTATAGTCGATAATATGATCTGCAATTGGTTGCGTCTGCTTCTCCGTCAACAAATTAGAGGCCTCTTCACCTTGTGCATTAAGCAAATCGGCCAATTTATCGAAGTTATTGTTAACCTGACGAACGATTACCGCCTGATTGCTACTAGTTCTAATCTGGCTCTTCATAAAAAACGGATTTAAAAACGTTGCCGTAATCATAGACAGAGTAACAATTAAGAACAGCACAAAAGCCAGCGTCCGTTTATACTCATGACTCTGTTCTTGACTTAATCTTCTAAGATCAGCACGTGATCGTCCTGCCATCTAAAAACCCCTTTAACTGATAATTTCTTTGTCTTCGTCAAACATGTGATCGATTGCTCGATGAACGTTAATCATGTCGGCTGAAGCAATGATGCGGTGACCATCGCGCAAAGCTTGTTCAATTTCTTCAGGCTTTGCATGGCAGAAGCTGTACATCAATGAACTAGTTGCATAGTTAGACAAGTCTTCTGGCGTTAAATGATGCTTCTTGCGTTCATGGTACAATCTACCAACACCAACGGTAATAAAAGTAATGCCACTTTCGATTTCATCTTCAGTTGCCTTGATACCATCGAAAACATTAGTTTCTTGAATCCAATTAAACAAAATGTCGCCCCAATTATCAAGTGAATCATTAGCAGTAATTGCTTGTGAAATAATCCGATCAAGCCCTTCATCTCTTGAACCAAGAATAAAGATTGTATAAATAAATGCTTTCATATGAGCATAAGAAGAAGTGTGATCAATGTCATCGTACTTATCTACTTCTTTACTCAATGTGGTCAACAAATTACGCGCAATATCGTTGATCAATCTTGCCTTATGAGGATAGTAGGATTGCAATAATGATTTCGAAATATTGGATCTTTCTGCAATCATTTGTAATGATACATTCTCCAAGCCTTTTTCTCTGATTAAGCGAAAAGTATTTCCAAGAATCTCTCTTCTTCTTTTCATGTTTTTACGTCTTGCCATTTTATCTATACCTTTCCTTCCGTATGTTTTACTAATATTATATCAATCATCTAATTATATACATAACATTTTGTATTTTCTACAAAAAAATAACCCTCACTTTTTTGAGGATTATTTTAAAAGCTGTACTTTATTACCATATCGTTTATTTCAAACGATTTTGTTCATCAAAAATCTGGTGAATTGAACGATCGTTATAGACATAATCCATACCACGAGCAAGCAATTGATCAACCGAAATTCTTACCATGCGGTCAGGATAATTCTTATGCATAATAGTATCAGTAACCACAATTTGCTCAATTGGCAATTCATTCAAGGTTTCGTTAGCATTCTTTGAAAGCAATGCGTGAGTAGCGGCAACGTAAACCTTCTTAGCACCAGCTGCCATTACGGATCTAGTCGATGAAGCAATTCTTGAACCAGTATCAATTAAATCGTCAACGATAACACACTTCTTACCCTTAACATCACCAATCATATCGTGAATTTCAGTGTCATAACGTGCACCGCGTTGATCAACGATAGCAATTGGAGCATCAAAGTATTGACCAAAGTTTCTAGCCAGCTTAGCCCCTGAGTGATCTGGAGAAACGACTACAACATCATCGTCGCCCTTTCTAGCAATACCATTGTCAAGGAAGTATTGTGCCAAGATTGGCATTGCGTGCAAGTGATCGACCGGAATATTGTAGAAACCTTGAATTTGCGAAGCGTGCAAATCAACCGAAATCAAACGGTCAATTCCAGTAAGCTGCAATAAGTTAGCGATCAACTTTGCAGTAATTGGCTCACGCGATCTAGTCTTGGTATCAGAACGTGAATATGCCAAGTAAGGAACTACGACATTGACATTGTGTGCTGAAGCGCGGTGTAAAGCATCAAGCACAATTTCTAATTCCATGAAGTTTTCGTTGACTGGATCTTGAATCGATTGAATTACGAAAACATCGCATCCTCTAACCGATTCGCCAATGTTAACTTGAATTTCCCCATCGCTGAAATGATGAACTGCAGTTTCAATCAATGGTTGGTGTAATTGTTGCGCAATCTTTTCATTTAAAACCGGATTACCACCCAAGCCGATGACTTTCATTGGGTGTAATAATTGATGAAGCTCTTCCTTATCCATAGTTACCTCTTCTGTAAAAATACAATATACAGTTTTATTATAACTAAAATTGGCAATAAAAGCTTGTTAAATCTAGATAGTTTATTTTTTGCCGATAAAAAACTAACTATATATCCTATTTTTAGGTTATTGCTAGTTGCTGCTATTTACAAAAGTCTTTAATTAAGTCTAACAGCTTCAAACTCTTTACCGTATAGCTATCATGTTTTTGTCGTGGCATAATAATCAACCGACCATTAGGAATAATCTGACTGTACCAACGCACATGCTCAACTTTGACCCAATCTTTTTCACCAACCACACACAAAGTTGGAACTTGAATCTTCTTCAGCATATCCTCTGACATAAAACTCTCGGTAAGCTCAACTCGGCTATCGCGATCTAAGCGTAAAAAGCGGTGGAAGCCTTCAGTTAAATAATGATGAGGCTTGATGCCAGCACCATTAACAAAAACTCCGGCAACGATCAGTTTCTTAAAAGCATCAGGATGTTGACTAGCTAGCATCATCGCAGCTAATCCACCAGCATCAAAACCAAAGCAATAGCAGCCAACAATGCCCATTTGCTTGATAAAACTATAAATATCCTCAACTTCGGTTTGATAGTGTTCTGCTATATCGCCATCACTTAAACCATGGCCACGCATATCGACTACATAGACCGTATAATGCAATGACAGTGGCGACACAATTTTATCGTACATCCCGCCATCCAAGTGGTGTCCGTGAATCAACAAAAGTGGCTCCCCGGTTCCTAACTTATGATAATACAGCTCGACGCCATTAACCTTTTCTTTCATTGTTGTTCCCTTCGTTGATGCTGATCAATTTTTCTGAGCTCTTACTTGACCGATACTCTTTCCACAAACTTTTAGCAATCAAGCTCCAAACCAAATAGTTGGCCTTAAAATTATCTGGCACCATCTTCAAATTGAAATTGTGAACCATACTATCTTCTCTTTGCCAGTAATGATAAAGTGGGCGACTGCTACAATAATAGCCATCAGTTAAAGAGAGATATTTAACATTGAAGATTTGATCCTCCATAAAGGCCAATTTCTTTACAAATTGGAGCTTATGCTTTCTAACTACATTAGTTTTATAACCCTTATTCCAGGTATAGCCTTTTACTGGTGAAACAAAGGCATGATTGAAGAAAAATGAACCCCAGAAATTGACAATTAAGCGATAAGCTTCACGCTTGCTGATACTCTTTTCAATCGCCTTCTTGCAAGCATTAATTGCCGGCTTACCTTCATAATCAATCCAAAAGCCACAACTTACCATGGCTGCTTCAGGATGTTCATGAAAAGCCTTAACGAAATAAGCCGTATAATCGGGATCGACCCAATCATCCCCATCGTGGAAAGTAAAATATGGCGTGGTCACTGCTTGCATACCGACATTTCTAGCATCAGATAACCCACCGTTAGCCTTATTGATTATTCTAAAATGTTGAAATTTATTACGATATGATTCTGCAATTTCAGCAGTTCGATCTTGCGAACCGTCATTTACGATTAACAATTCAAAATTAGGATCAGTTTGCTCAGCTAAATGATCCAATGCTCGCGCCAGATATTTTTCCATATTGTAAACTGGCATAATCACGGTCAGTTCAGGTTGTTGTAACATATTATTCCCCCATATTGTTCCAATTATACCATCTTAAAGGCTTGGCTTGCATCTTTCACCATAAAACTTAAATTTTACTAAATATTACTATTTTTGTATAGTACAACTTGACCAAAAATAATTTTTGTCTATTATAATATCCATATTATGCGAAGGAGAAAAATTATGAAAAAGATTATTACGATGATTTCGATCCTCTTGGCAAGTTGGACTTTCCTTGCTTTCAATCATGGACAAGCTCTTGCCGATACTGAAACCCCAGTGGTTACCTTAGGTGGCTCGCTAACTGCAAGCCAGCGTCAAGGTACAATCGATACGCTTACGCAGCCTCTTAACGGTAGTAATTACCAAACGATCACCGTTACTGGTAGCGATTTGGTTAAGTATCTCAATCCATCTGGCGATAATTTCACCACTTCATCAGGAGTTTGGTCTAGTGCAATGATCCAGAAAACCAGTTCTGGTTCCGGCATTAACGTTAAAATTTTATCTTACAATGGCAAAAACAACATTACGACAATTACTGCAAATCAATATAAGAACGCTGCTTTAACTGCTGGTATCACCGATGCCAATATTTATGTTACCAGTGCCGTGCCAATCGATGGCTCTGGCGCTTTGGCCGGCGTTTATGCAGCCTATGCGAAAAACGGCAATTCTTTAAATCAAGAACAAGTCAATGCGGCTCAAGATGAAATCAATACCTTAAGTGGCATTACTCAAGAAAATAAAGATAAAGACGGCTATACTGATTCACAGCTTAACAATGCCGTAGCTGGTGCTAAATCGCAAATGGCGAAAGTCGGCAATAATATTTCTGATAGTCAAATTCGCGATATTGTCACCAATCAAATCAATATCAATCATTTAGGCGATACGATTACCAACGAACAAAAGAACCAAATTGTCAACATCCTAATTGAAATTCGCGATTCTGGTGCTTTGAAAAACAGCAATTTTAAGCAACAAGCTGCAGAATTATCAAAGCAAATTCAGGCAGGAGCGAAAAATATTTTTGATAAGTTGAATACTCCTGAAAATCGCAACTTTTTCCAACAATTAATTGATAGTATCGTTAACTTCTTTACCAGCCTGTTCAAATAAGCTGGCAATAAAAAAAGAGACGACCTAGCATCAATATGCTAGTCGTCTCTTTTTTTATTCTTGATCCATAAATTCGTTTAACAAGCTATCGACAAATTCATTGCCAGCATTATTCGCATGACCCTTAGTCCAACTATAAGTAGCATTAGGAAATTCTGGCAATAGGCGATCAACTTCTTGCCACAGCTCTTTATTTTTAAGCGGACCAGCTGCGCGTTTCCAGCCACGATTCTTCCACCCTTGAAGCCATTTTTGATTGATGGGATCTAGTACATATTTCGAATCAAGTACAAACAATAGTTTTTCTTGGTTGATTCCTAATTCAATCAGCTTATGCAGGGACTCAATAAAACCGGTCAATTCCATTTGATTGTTGGTTTTGCCCTTTTCTCCACCCGCTTGGTGCACTTCTTGACCTTGCCATTCAATTCGATAAGCCCAAGCTGCTGGATCATCAGGAGCTACTTTGGCGCCTTTGATGCCAGCTCCAGAGTTGCGTGTGCCACCGTCGGTATAAATCGTTGCATAATAGTCATTTGTCATTTGCTTCATCCCTTACTATTGGTAAATTACTTAAGCAGTTTATTTTTTCCATGTTAAAATATATCTAAATACACAAGGAAAATTATAAGGCGGGGGAACATGTTCTTCAACACAAAAAAGTACGCACAGGAAGCAGAAAAAAATCGGCAAGCTAATCTTTGGCAAGAACCTAGCATGTTTAACATGCTTTCATTAGCTTTTTTAGCCTCCTTTGCGCTTACTAGACCGTTGCTGCGCTTGCATCCGCAACACGTTCAAGATTTGACAACGCAAGAGCCTAGCAAAGTGCGCCATGAACAAGTTCCGATTATTTATTTCCATGGCTTTCGTGGTGGTGATTACACTACAAAAATCATGGTTGAACAAGGTTTAAAAGATAAGGGTAAAAACGATTTTCTCAAAGTCACCGTCGATCTTTGGGGAAATTTTCGTTTAGAGGGAACTTGGACTAATGATCTTCATCCCATGGTTCAAGTCGTTTTTCGACAAAGAATCGTTGGCATTTATACAATCGATTATTACCTTAGCCTGCTCTTGCCATTTTTGGCTAAACGCTATAACTTTAATCGCTACACTGCTGTAGCCCATTCACTATCTTGCCCTTGTATCATAAGAAGCGAGATCAAGCACTCTCGTAACAAAAAGTTCCCCCACTTAGATAAGTGTGCTTTAGTTGCTGGTCCATTTAATGGTGTTACTTATCTGGGAGACATTCCTAACGTGAATCGACTAAATGAAAAAGGTCGCCCCAACTTGATGAACCCACATTATTTATATTTGCTATGGCATCGCAAACGATTCAATCCGAATATTTCCGTTTTAAATATCTATGGCAACATCCTTGATCAAACAAATACTGATCGGTTCATTTCAGTAGTTTCTGCTAAAAGTATCCGGTATATCCTTGCTCCAATCGCACATCGCTATCAAGAAGTTGAAATTCGTGGTGAAAAATATGCTGAGCATAGTATCATGCATGACAATCCATTCGTAATTGATATCATCAATAAGTTTGTTGGCTTGAAAGATTATTAGGGAGGTGATTAACTTGGCAATTTTAACGGATATTTGGCGAATTATTATTATCACTAACTCAATCCTAGCATTTTATATTGTTTTCCACCGCCGTCGTTCGGTAGCTACTACATGGGCCTGGTTGATCATCCTCTTGGTACTTCCAGTCATCGGAATTACGCTCTACTCTTTCTTTGGACGGGGTATTTCCCAGGAAAATCTCTTTGCCATCAATAAACAGCGTCACATCGGCTTAGGCAATGTTCAACGTTCGATTACTTCTGCACCACCGAAAAAAATCAGCGACTCCGATACCAGCAACAAGGCTAAGATCGCAATTAAGTTTTTTAACAAGAAAAATGAAGCTCCGCTTACGAAAAACAACCGCGTAAAGCTTTACACCGATGGCCAAGAAATGTTCACGGACATGATTCGTGATCTTGAACAGGCTAAAGAAACGATTAACGTTGAATTCTACACTTTTTACAACGATGAGATCGGCAATAAAATCCTCGAGCTCTTAATTGCTAAAGCTAAAGAAGGCGTCAATGTTCACGTACTCTACGATGCTTGGGGTTCAATGGGGGCAACCCGGTCTTGGTTTAAGCAGTTAACTGATGCCGGTGGTCACGTCCTTCAATTCGTTACTTCACGCAATATGATTACGCGATACCGGATTAACTACCACTTGCACCGAAAGATTGTGGTCGTTGATGGCAAAACCTCATGGACTGGGGGCTTTAATATTGGCGATCAATACCTTGGCAAGAAAAAGAAGTTTGGCTATTGGCGTGACAGCCATGTTCGTATTGTGGGCTCCGCTTCATTGCTACTCCAAGAACGCTTTGTGATGGATTGGAATGCCTCAATTACTAAAGACTCCCAAATCATCACTTACAGCGACCTCTTCTTCCCTGATCTGGACGAAAGCAATATCTCCAATGGCGATATTGCTACGCAAATTATTTCTGATGGACCAGATAACGACGAACGCTATATGCGTAATGGCGTTATTCGCTTAATGATGTTAGCACGCAAGCGACTATGGATTCAAACGCCATATTTGATTCCGGACGATGCTGTTTTTGCTGCCCTTCAAATTATTGCTCATTCTGGCGTTGACGTACGTATCATGATCCCTTGCAAGCCCGACCATCCTTTTATCTATCGGGCAACGCAATGGTATGCCAATGAATTAGCACGCAGTGGCATCAAAATTTATATCTACAATAACGGCTTTATCCATGCTAAAACCATCGTAGTCGATGATCTTTATGCAACCGTTGGCTCGATGAACCAAGATTATCGTTCTTATGATCTTAATTTTGAGGATCTAGCAATTTTTTACGATCGCGATTTTAATCTTCAATTAGCTGCTAGTTTTGAACAAGACATGGAACAATCAACCTTGTTAACTAAAGAAATGATTGCCCAGCAAAGTCGCTGGCTTAGAACATTACAAAGCTTTTCACGCATGTTATCACCGATACTTTAAAAAGCTACCGCATTCGGTAGCTTTTTATTTGCCTATTTCAAACTTCACGTCTCTGCCCAAATGCTCTTCGAGCGCTTGGATTACTGTGCGGAGATTAGTCGCAAACTGTAAATAATATTGGCGATTATCGCTTGTTCCCAAAATACAGATAACCCGATCACGCTGATCGCCGGAATAGTCAATCAATAAAACGCGTTTGATTTTACTGTAGTCGATCGTTCTTTTAAAAAAGCCCGATACCACAGCCCGCTTCTGAGCCAATCCAGTTGAGCCATCAATTAAACTCGTCAACAATAATAGTGCCAAAAAGAAGTTGATGGCTGGCATTTGCGGATTTAGATAGCCACTATAGAAAAAGCCCCCAATGATCAAAAGCGTCCAAATCACTAATGATATACGAAATTTAGCGCGTAAATTTACTTTAGCTTGCCAATACCAGCTATAAACAGCATAGATTAACAATAAAACGTCAACAATAGGATAAAATAAAGAATCTTGCATAAATATTGTCCTTAATAAAGTCTTTTAACTAAAGTATAACAAAGTTTGTCTTATAATGGTTTTAGAATTAACTGGAATAGAAAGTAGGAAGATCATGATCGACACAAGCAAAATCACCACTTTAAAACACGATATCGAAGAAGCAAAACACGTAGTCTTTTTAACTGGAGCTGGAATCTCAACTCATTCTGGAATTCCTGACTACCGGTCAAAAACTGGGATTTATAACGGTATTTCTGAACCACCTGAAACTATTCTTAGCGAAGATACACTTTACCAACGACCAGAATTATTTCACAACTTTGTTATGCAAAATATGTACTTCCCTGACGCTCAGCCAAATCCAATTCATGAAAAAATTGCAAAAATCTGCAATGAAAAAGGCTATTTGATCACTCAAAATATCGATCGTCTGGATACTAAAGCAGGCAACCAACACGTTTTAGAATTTCATGGCAACCTGTATGAGATCTATTGTACTAAATGCCACCAACCAGTTAGCTATGAAGCCTATGCCCAAGATTTCCGTCATCAAGATTGTGGGGGAATTATTCGTCCAAAAGTCGTGCTATACGGTGAGGCAATCAATCCCGAAACGCTAACTAAATCGGTCGAAATCATGCGTCAGTCTGATTTGATAATCATTGCCGGTACTAGCTTTGTCGTTTATCCTTTTGCACAGTTGCTAGCTTATCGCAATCCAGCAGCCAAAATTTGGGCAGTCAATAAGACTCCACTTCCAGCACAAGGAATTAACGAAATAATTGGGGATGCTCTAGATGTCTTTCCTAACTTATAAATTGCACAAATTAGCACATCTTGATAAGCTATCAAAGAATACTTTAGAAAAGGATTGAAACTATGGAAGCTATCTCAATTTTTAATTTATATGCCCCATTTTTTGATTTGCACAACTGGGAACACGTTTTGACCAGTGGCAAAGATTGGATGATCATTTTAACGCTAATTTTAATGGAATGCTTGCTTTCGGTTGATAATGCCGTCGTATTGGCAGCACAGACTCAGGTTTTGCCAACGAAAAAAGAACAAGAAAAATCTCTACTTTATGGGCTTTGGGGCGCCTATATTTTTCGTTTTATCGTTATCGGTATCGGGACTTATTTGATCAACTTCTGGGAAATTAAATTAGCTGGTAGTATCTACCTCTTCTACCTGTCATTTAAATTCTTTTATGATCAACATCACCCTGAAAAGGCTGCCCACCACGAACATCCTCACAAACAAAAAAAGCAACGCAAGCATATCTTTTCTTTGTTCTGGCGAACCGTTATTTCGATTGAATCGATGGATATCGTTTTCTCAATCGACTCAGTTTTGGCAGCCTTGGCAGTCTCAGATAATCCAGTTGTCGTATTAATCGGTGGTATGATCGGAATTCTTTGCATGCGAGGCGTAGCTGAAATTATTATTAAGCTGATGGAAATTATTCCTGAATTGCAGCCAATGGCCTACGTATTAATTGGCATCATCGCCTTAAAATTATTATTAGCCTTGCCACCACTCCATTACGAAATGCCAAATGTTGCCTTTGCAATTGTTGTATTTGGCGTTTTAGGAATTACCGTGATTTTCCACTTTTGGAAAATTAAGCGTCACGGACACAAGCACATGTAAAAAATGGACTACGAAACTTATTTTTCAAGCGCACCTACTGCCGAAATAGCACAGGATCTATTGGGGCGCTTGCTTACTTTTGACACAGGCAAAGAAATCTTAGGTGGCTATATTGTTGAAACTGAAGCCTATCTAGGCAAAAACGATCGTTGCGCCCATTCCTTTGGCGGACACAGATCTAGCGCTAATGAAGGTTTGTATGGTAAAGCCGGAACGCTCTACATCTATTCCCAACGTCAATATTTTTTCTTTGATGTTGCAACTCAGGCAGAAAATGAACCTCAAGGAATATTGATCCGCGCCATTGAACCTAGCCTAGGGATCGAACAAATGCAGCTTAACCGTCATGGCAAAACTGGCCCACTTTTAACCAATGGTCCAGGAAAAATGATGCAGGCCTTAGGAATTACTAGTCGCAAATGGGATTGTCAGTTTATTGGCGACAGTCCGTTTGCAATTGATTTAAGTCAGCGAAAAATTCCTGAAAAAATTATTGCTGCCGAACGTGTTGGTGTTACCCAGCGAGATCCTTATTGGGCCGGGCAAAAACTTCGCTTCTATCCTCAGGGAAATCCATATGTTTCAACCATGAAGAAAAAATTTTTCCAAAAAAATTTAGGTTGGCGCTTGACAAGCATCTAACTATGTTTTAACATTCATTTAAATTAAATATTTATCCAATGCAATAGAGGTTGCGGTAACTACTAGAATCAAGGGAGTGCACGAACGCTGTGAACTTGCTTCTGAGAGCTATCGCCGAAATCGAATTGGCTTTCGTGAATCAATTCGGTTGGGCTACAGGAGAAGATGCTGTAGACTGTCCCGGTCAGTCCCCGGGGAGCGCTATATGATTTGGTTTTATTACTGATGATTAAAAGTGAACCTCGCTGCAGATACTGCTAGCGAGG
The DNA here is from genome assembly GCF_000296855.1 of Lactobacillus gigeriorum DSM 23908 = CRBIP 24.85. Taxonomy (GTDB): domain Bacteria; phylum Bacillota; class Bacilli; order Lactobacillales; family Lactobacillaceae; genus Lactobacillus; species Lactobacillus gigeriorum. Next base: position 31,357 of record NZ_CAKC01000037.1, read on the forward strand.
TTTTTATTGTGCTTTATTGTATTGGCTTTATTTGAAAATTTTGGAGGTTTTTTCATTGAAGTCAAGAACTAGATTACTCGCACTAATTGCGACAATATTGATGTTGTTCATTACTTTTGGCAATCATTCAACAAGAGTTGAAGCTGCTAATGATAGTGATGTGTTAAAAGTGGGAATGGAAGCTAACTACCCACCTTACAACTGGACCCAAACTACCGATGCCAATGGTGCAGTTCCAATTGATGGCACTCATGCTTATGCAAATGGGTACGACGTGCAAATTGCCAAGATCATTGGTAAGAAATTACACCGTAAGGTTGTAGTTGAAAAGACTGAATGGGATGGTTTGTTGCCATCACTTACCTCTGGTAAGATTGATTTGATCATTGCAGGAATGAGTCCTACTGCCGAAAGACGCAAGGCCATCAACTTCTCAGTTCCTTACCGTAAGGGTACTTTTGTTATTATCCTTAATAAGACCAACAAGTACGTTACTGCTAAGAGCCTTTCAGATTTTAAGGGTGCTAAGTTAACTGCACAACAAGGTACTTTACACTACGGCTTGATCAAGCAATTAAAAGGTGCTAAGCGTGAACCTGCAATGCGTGACTTCTCAGCAATGCGCCAAAGCTTGATTTCAGGTACTATCGACGGTTACGTCGCTGAAGATATTGAATACGAAAGCTACAAGGGCGTTAACCCTAACATCGTTGCCATTAATCTTAACAAGATGCCTGGTTTCAAGGTTCCTTATTCAGACTCTGTAACTAGTATCGGGGTTAAGAAAGGCAATACTAAGTTATTAAACGAAGTTAATGCAATTTTGAAGACGATTCCTGAAAAGAAGCGTCAACAATTAATGATTACTGCAGTAAAGCAACAACCTAAGACTGAATCAACTGATAAAAAGACTGGCAAGAAGCAAAGCTGGTTAGTAACTACTTGGAACCAATATGGCAACATGATCCTTAGTGGTATCGGCATGACGCTTTTAATTGCCTTAGTTGGTACGATTGCTGGTTTCATTATTGGTTTATTGGTAGGTATCGTAAGAACTATCCCTACCCCAACTACCACTGGTAAGAAGATTGGTTTAAAGATTGTTAACTGGTTATTGTCAGTTTACGTTGAAGTATTCCGTGGAACCCCTATGATGGTTCAAGCTGCGGTAATCTACTATGGTATTGCTCAATTCTGGCACTTGAACTTGAACCGTACCCTTGCTGCTTTGATTATCGTTTCTATTAATACTGGTGCTTACTTAGCCGAAGTTATTCGTGGTGGTATTATTTCTACCCCTGAAGGTCAATTTGAAGCAGCTAGTGCTTTGGGTATGACCCATAACCAAAGAATGTGGCACATCATTTTGCCTCAAGCAATTAGAAATTCATTGCCATCAATTACTAACGAATTCATCGTTAACATTAAGGATACTTCCGTTTTGAGCATTATCTCTGTTTCAGAATTATTCTTTGTTGGTACGACGATTGCTAGTCAAACATTCCAATTCTTCCCAACTTACTTAACGATTTCTGCAATCTACTTGGTACTTACTTTTACTATTACAAGAATCTTCAATTTGATTGAAAGAAAACTCGATGGTAACCGTAACTACAACTTGATGGCAAATCAAATTCAAGTGGGAAATCCTAAAAATTCGGAGGGAAATAACTAATGGCTGAAAATAACGACAAGATTTTAAGCATTAATCATTTACAAAAGGCATTTGGCGAACACCAAGTGTTGCGCGATATTTCTTTTGATATCAATAAGGGCGAGATCGTTTCAATCATTGGTCCTTCCGGTGGTGGTAAGTCTACTACTTTGCGCTGCATTAATCTTTTGGAAGAACCAACTGGTGGCGAGATTCGCTTCCACGGCGATAATGTTTTGGATGCTGGCTACGATCGCAACAAGTTTAGAGCTAAAGTCGGCATGGTTTTCCAACAATTCGACTTGTTTGAAAACAAAAACGTCCTTCAAAACTGCATGATTGGTCAAGAATTGGTTTTGAAGCGGGCAAAAGAAGAGGCTAAGGAAATTGCCTTGGAAAACTTGCGCAAGGTAGGGATGGAGCCTTTCATCAATGCTAAGCCTAAGCAATTATCTGGTGGTCAACAACAACGGGTGGCGATCGCACGTGCGATTTCAATGAACCCAGAAGTCTTATTGTTCGATGAACCAACTTCTGCGCTTGACCCAGAAATGGTTGGCGAAGTACTTGATGTTATGCAAAAGTTGGCCACTACTGGTTTAACAATGGTAATCGTAACTCACGAAATGGGCTTTGCTAAGAACATTTCTGATCATGTTCTCTTCATCAGTGATGGTGTTATTACTGAAGAAGGCGCTCCTGAGCAAATCTTTGATCACCCAGCAAACGAAAAGACGCAAAAATTCTTGCGCAACTTTAAGCAAAACGATTTCTAAATTTTTTTCTTGTTTCTCCTCACTATTAGCGATAAGTATCTCAATCTTGGATACTTATCGCTTTATTTGCGCCTGATAATCACATAACGGTAAAATTTACTTAGGTAAATCACCATAAAGATTGCATGTTTATTGGGAGAAACATTATGAAAAAATCACCTTATTAATAGCCAGTTCAGCTTTATTAGCATTTGGCTTAAGTCAAACAACTACTACTTTTGCTGGCACGTCTAAAACTTTGACCAGCAATGCTTATATCTATGATGCCAAAGGGAAGAAAATTACTCGGTTAGGCAAGCTGCTTAAAGGCTACTAACTTTAAGAAGAAGGCAAAGACACGTTTAACAGCTGATGGCAAATATGGCTTGACTGCTAATGATAAAACTAAGCATTCTGAAAAGCCTACAAAAAATAAAGATATTCCTAACTCAGAACGTCAAAATTTAACTAAATCTTCTACTAAAACGGCACCGACTATTACTGCCAGGGATGAATACTATGCTAAAAAGTATGCCAGCAGGGATATCCTAAATACAAAACAAATGCGGAATTAACTCATCTAGCCAACCAAGTTGCTTTACCTGGAACACCAGAATTTAAGTCTTTGGGAAATATGGTAAGCCAAAATTACCAACATATTGGTAGTTTCCTTCCTGAATTAACACGTTTGGGTTTAAATATGGCACATAGTTTCAGCTATACTGATGCAATTGGCAATGACTCAAAATATGGCGTTTATTACGGTACTTGGTCTGTTCCTAAAACTCCCGAAGCTAAAGCTGATCGTTTATTCAATATGTTTAAAGAAAACAGCGACAGTATTGAGTTTCCTCTACTCACTGGAATGAAAGAACGCTATGCTTATGGAGCTATTTCAGCTAGATTCTATTATGATGATATTCATGGTGATTTAAATGGTATCGGTTTTACATTGATCAACGCCGATGGCACTAGCCCAGAATGGATCGATGCCTGGAATCAAGCCAATTAAAAAACGCCTGACTTCATCAAAGAAATCAAACGTTAACTTCTAAACAATATCAGGATTTTGTTCTAATTCATGTAGTCGCCACTGAGTCGAAAAGTATGTCTCTCTAACATGGCGCAACTCATCATAATCACTTTGCAAGGTGTCAATGGCATCTTGCAATTTTTTATTTTCTTGACGAATCGCATTCAATTCTGGATCTGCGATTACTCCCTTCAAATGGACCTGTGCAGCTAAATAGCTACGACGATATTGAAACTCTTCTTTCAAAGTTCCGAGGCTATTTTCATACTTAACTAGTTTTTGATTGATACCTTTAATCTGTTCATTCAAGCTGACAAATAAATCATATGGCATATCCGACTTAATCCGATTGCATTCTGAGCAAGAAAGAATTAAGTTAGAAAAATCATTGTTGTGCGATAGCGAGACTGGATCTTTATGATCGACGCTCCTACCGCTTCGACCACAATATTGGCAACGATAATGGTACTTAGCTCTAATGCGTTCACGATCAATATAATCAACTTCATTCAATTGAAAATCGACCTTCAAACCCATTTGCTCTAGATTATAAGCAAACTCGCGTCCTGGATCAGGAACAAAACCCTCACCATCTTGGCTTGCGATAACTGCTTGATTGAAATCAACTCTTGCTAGTTGCTGTAAAGCCACACGATTATTGTCATAATCTTGAATAAAACCTTCATAGCGCTTTTGCAATTGTCTAGTTTTAACAATCCACTCAACTTCTTGTTTATCTTCTTTTCCTATAAAAGCATAGAGCAACGCTTTAGCAAAAGTTGCGACTGCATCATTAGCATATTCCTCAGGATTACGCCCTCGCTGAATACAAATATCGCAAATACTAGTTAATTTGGGATTCATTAACCCTGCTTGCTTAAAGTGCAACGATGCCATGCGCAAGCCACAAGAACTACATTGAAATTTCACCCTACTCACCCATTAACAAGATACTAAAAGCAATTCGTTGCATTTTGTCTTTGCCGGCAAAATCGCCTTTAAATAAATCTGGTAGGATATGCTTAATAAAGTATTGCACACATACAAGATCGTCGAATTTTTTGATAGTTTCCAAACTTTCCTTGAACATCTGCATGTAGACTGGATTTGGATTACCTAGTTCAATTTCGCCATAAGCTTCATATAAAAGATCAAGTTTATCGCAAATTGATAAAATCTTACCTTCTAGAGTATCATCTTTCCCTTCAGATAAGCGTTTGGTGTAGATCTCTTGGAATTCGGCAGGAATTTCGTCTTTGATAAATTTATTAGTCATCGTTTCTTCAACATCGCCGATCATCTTACGCAATTCTGGCGTTGCATATTTAACAGGCGTCTTGATATCGCCGATGAAACGTTCAGTATAATCGTGATTAAGGCTCTTTTCGTATAAAGCTTTCCAATCGACCTTTTGACCACCCTTAACTTCTTCGATGTCACCCATCATTTGAGCTAATTCAGCCGTTCTAAAACAATGATCGGCTACTGAATGATGATGATACTTAAAGTAGCCTGGTGCTCGATCGATTGACTCTAAACTATTGAAACCTTGAATATATGCATTTAATCCCATAAAAAAGTCCCTCCATCTAGCTAAAATTTTTACTATGTTACCAAAATTATAAACCAGATGCAAGAAAGATTATCTACAATTTACTTTTCAAGTTTTATTCTACAATAATGATGACCATAGTCATCACGGGCTAAACGCTTAGTGTCAACTAGATAGCGACGCAGAATTGCATAATCATCATATACTTCAGCCAGAATTGCATTGACTTCTTTTTCGCTATAGTCGCGGTCAAATTCAAACTTTTCGCTTAAAGCATCGAACAATGCTTCTTTCGCCTTTTGTTTACGCGGAATGGTTATCAATTTTCCGTCCTTTAAAAATCTTTCTAATGCCATTATTTATCACACCAATCTTTTACGACTTACCAAGTAACCTATCAAGAAAATCACTAATCCACAAATAGCAAGGCTAATCCAAGCCGGACCAATTCCATAACGATCAGACAAATATCCATTAGCAGCTAGCGCAACTACTTCAATTCCTGCATCTAGCGCATTAGACACAGATATAATGGTGGCTCTGCGATTTTCTGTTTCAATAGCTGTCTGTAATACGACTCCAGCGATCAAATTTTCTACGCTACCAAACATAGTATGTATCATAAATATAGCAAGGGAAGCATAATAATTTGATTTTGTCATCACAACCGCCCAAATAGTGAAGGTCATCATGACAGAGCTTATAACAATTAATTTTAGTTGATTGTTATCTTTTAGTTGTTTCTTTGAAACAAATCGATTGTAGATAGTTATAGCCAGCATCCCTGATAAAGTCATGAAAACAGATATCGTGCCTGAATTAACGTATTTTCCATGTTGAAAATAAATTTGCCATTGATCCAAAGGCCCAGATGAAATAATAGCGATCGGCAACAATAGCAAGATCAGACCTAAAGTCTTTCTTTCGTGTTTAACAGCTTCTTTGACGTCACTAACTAAATTCATCCCGGACCAGATTTTTACATTGCTTTGTAAGTTTTGACTATCATATCTAAGCAAAGGAAGAATAGTGAAGCTGGTGATGATCAAGAAAAAGGCACCAGCAATCAAGGGAAGCTGCAAATTAATATTTCCTAAAATATTTGCCCCAACAAATGTCGCTAACATGGTTATTGGGGTCGCAATTATCCTATAACCTGAATAGATCGAGCCAAGCTCATTCTTGGCATGATGAATTGATGATTTATTTGCAATCCATGAATCCATGGTTCCGGATTGGAGTGAATCTCCTATCGCAGTCAGGATTCCACTTAAAACCATATATGCTAGATTAAATGGGCTAAATGCCAATATCAAGAGTCCAATCGCCCGAATTATAGCGCTAACGATAATAGTCTTTAAATAACCGAATCTATCTGCAATATAGCCAGATGGGATTTCTGCGAAAAAGGTCACGATCCAGAAAATACTGAGAAATAAATTTATTTGACTATAATTGTACCCAACATGGCGCATAAAAAGATAGATTGTCCCGCTCCATAAGGATACGCCTACTGTGTAAAGTATGCTTATGTAATAGTAAATGTACTTATATTTTTTCATCGTCTTTGATATTTATAATTGTTTAACCTCATGTAAAACTTTTTCATGCAGAGTAAGAATTTGCTCAATGTCACTAAAACGAACATTTTCATTCGCACCATGCATATTAGAACTTGAATTTCCAATACCATAATTAATCAATGGTAAGCCAAGATTGTTGCCAAAAGCATAAGCTGGTCCGGCCACAAAGTCGTTTAGCACATACTGCACGCCTGTCTCACCATAAACTTCTTTTGCTTGCTGAAGTACTAACTGAATTACAGGATCAGTAATGTCCGCACGATAACCCGGCTGACCAACAAGATATTTAACCTTTAGATCTGAAAAGCCATTTTTAATCAATTGTTTTTGCGTTAATTCTGCTACTCTTTCTGGATCTTGATTTGGTGATAAGCGGAAATCGATTTTTGCTTTTGCAGAGCGTGGTAAAACCGTTTTAACGCCTTCTTTTTGATAGCCACTCGTCAAGCCATTAATAGTAATTGTAGGTTCATTAACCAAAGCAAGTTTGGGATCATCAGTTAGTAAAGGTCGGGTTAATGCCGAATCCTGCGTAATTTTAGCTGAATCAAACTCATAGTTTTCTACATACTCTCGCTCTTCATCGCTAATTGGATCAACATCATCGTAAATTCCGTCAATCAAAATTCGATTGGTTCCAACTTCACGCAAGGTAGCTAGTCCTTGCACTAGACGCCATGGCGCACTTTCAGCATAGCTTGCTTGAGATGAATGTAAGTCAGTATTGGCAGTTTCAACGCTAACTTCAATACAAGAAACGCCCTTTAAGCCACCACTAACAACTAGCTGTCCCTTAGAATTCTTGGCGCCACCTTCCCAAATGCAAAGATCTGCTTTTAGGCGATCACGATATGCGTTGGTATATTCAACAATATGGCTTGATCCAATCTCTTCTTCACCTTCAACGAAGAATTTTACATTGACTGGCAATTGATTAGTCTGCTTCAAATAATCAATCAAAATTAGTCTGGTAACTAATTCACCCTTGTCATCTAAAGCCCCTCTTACAATGAGCTTACCATCTTTCACCGTAACCCGATAAGGATCACTATCCCAATCAGCTATATCCCCTTCAGGCTGGGTATCGTAATGATTATAAAAAAGAACCGTTTTATCGCTGTCAGCTTTGAATTCTGCAAAAACGTTGCTTGGTCCACCATGATCGTTCCATTCTTCAACTACATCAGCCTTTAACTGCTTAAATTTAGCAAGCAACCAATCGGCTGTTTTTTGTTGATTGAGATGTTGAGCCGCAATTGTTTTTAATTCAAAAAATTCGTTGTAATCCTTAAAATGTTCTTTTGCAAATTCTGTCAAACTAGTCATTGTTCTACCTCGCTGTTAAACAAAAAGACGCCACTTCAAAGTTAGTTACTCTGAAGGGACGCCTTTGCGTGTTACCACCCTGTATTTAATTCTAACCTCACGACTAGAATCCTCACTGGCTTTTCTACTGAAAATCCTGACTTAATATCGAAAGTCAATCGTAAGTTGCTAACACGACGCTTACAACTTATGCCAAATATGAAGACCATGTTCGGCTAACTATGCAATTACTGCCTTTCACCTGATACAGCTCTCTTTAAAAAGATAATCAGCTTACTCATCTTCTCAGCTTTTATTCATTTATTTTCTTATATCTTAATTTATTATTTAGAACTAGTCAAGTGATTTATTAAAAGCCAATGCTACTTTTCCAAAGCTGTCAATGTTACTAAAACTGCATCGTAATAATTAATTCCTGTCAGTTTTTGCAATAAAACATATTTCTGAGAACTAAACAAACTATCAAAAACTTGATTGCGATAATCCGATGCAGCTAAAAAAATCGGTGCACTAAAAGCTCGAGATTGATAATCATTAAGTGCTTTACCTGCCATAGTGTATCCGGCTGTCACCGTGTTTTGTTTACTAAAGAATTTTAACAAACGGCGACTAATGTATTTCGCATCTCGGTCCTTAACACCAGCTAAGTTCATTGGAATTCTACAAGCATTGGCAGCATAATCGCCATCATATTTGCTATTAACGGCTTTACCCTTGACTGCTTTAACTCCAGTACTGCTTACCCAAGCAAAATCAGGTATTAGTCCACTCTTACTCTGATTGCTTAATTGACGCATTCGTTTCAACATCGTTTTTCTAATCAACAACCAGCGTTCATCTTTGGTTACCTGATAAAATGCAGTCAGTTCTTTAGGTAAACAATCAGATGTTCGAAGCAAATAATAATACTTAGAATCTTGATCAGCCCAGTTTCCAACAGTTAAACAATTAGTTTCATTGTTGACTTTCTTAGCCATAATGTCGTTGATCAGTTTCACTGCTTGATGGCGATAAGTTTCATCATGCCAACGCCGAGCTGCCAAAATCAAGCTATAGGCGATAAACACATCCCCATCAGTAGCGCTATTATTGTCATAATGCCACTGCCATCACGCTTAATTTGCCGCCAAGACATTAATTCTGATCCCATTTCTCGATTATCAAGATAATACCGATATAAGCGATCAAACGTAGCTTTATCTCCATTCGGATTCATAGCTGCAATTTCCATCCCATATCCTTGGCCCTCAGAAAGCACCTTTTGATACTTTTTCTTAGGTGTGGCATTCACATAGGCTAAATTATGTTCGCGCATAACGTAGTATTTATGCCAATCAGTGACCAGAGTTTCGCGAATTTTTTCTTCATTGTCAATTCTAACCAGCCATAAAACCGCCGTGAAAGCAATTATTATCCCAATAAAAATATACCAATTAATCCTTTGTCTCATTTCTCACCTAATTTGCAAATCGTTTAGTTTTAACCCACTTAGTACTATCATGCTTAAAGATGCGATCTAGCATTACTGAGGTAACGGCATGTACTGATACTACGATAAACAATTGCGAATACGTAAAATACGATGCCAGTGCTTCTCTAATTCTTTATCGTCAGATAATTTTGCAATATTGCTTTGATCAACGCGTACTTTAGCCTATTTTATCCCACCGGGAATTTCCCGCTTAAGTTTGTTTAATTCTGCATCGGTTTCCGCATCGATCTCAGAGATTGTCTTATCCTGAATCTCAGGGGATAGAATTAAGAACTCAGCATTGCCTAAATAGTAGATTCCTTCAGCTGACAGTCTGGTTTGTTTCAATATTTTAGCTAATTGACGCAAAATTTGATCATGCTCATAGCGATTGCCTTGAGCATATTGCTCGTGATTGGTCCATTGGATTAAACTCGCATGTACCCAAAGATCCAAATCCGGACGTGACTTAATATTTTGAGCAATCTTGTTATAAACCTTTCTTGCAGTATAGGTTGTTAATAGCTTAACATTACTATCAAAACGGTTAACATAGCGATTGATTGAATCCTTATTATTTCCTATTGAATGCCAATTAATAATATATTGTTGCAGATAAAAAACTAGCACCGCCTCAATTGGAAATGAAACTAATAAAATCAGCTTCGCAGCCCGAGCAATGACTACGTACCCCAGCAACAGAACGGCTGCGGCAATTGTCATCAATACCAATAGCAGCCAACTCAACAAAATGTCAGTTAAAGTTAAACCCGCAATTACTGCCAACAATAAAATTGCGATTGCTCCCGTCTGAACATCCTTGGTATAATTTTGGGCAAACCAAATTATCAGCATCGGAAAAGCGATCGCTGCAAAGAATCCCAAGCTAACTGCTTGATTGTCTTTTAGTTTCACGATTTCACCCCAATAAAAATTTTGCTAGTAAATTATACACTTTTAAATATCCATGGCTAGATTTTTTATTAAAAATTATTGCGATTTTATAAAGTTACAATTTATCTCGATTTGCTAACAAAAAAGCAGTTTAATGCATCTTCTGCACTAAACTGCTTTTTATTCTTTATCTTATACAGCAACTACTTGTTTTCGTCTGCTGCAGCCTTGTTCAAGAAAGCAACAACTGCTGCTACGTGAGCAACACGCTTCTTTGCGTTTCTCTTGTTCTTAGGTCTTTGGTTTGGTTCACAACCAGTGTTGTAGTTTTCACCTTTACGCATAGTACTATACTTCCTTTCAGATTTTCGAAAATCTAGTTTAGTTTAGCATGAATAGCACTATATAGCAAGGTTAGACCAAAAATTCCCTGGGAAATTATTAGCAGGTCTTGCCTTCAAGCAGATCCTTTTCAGTAACTTCTTCAGGTTCATAATCACTGACTGTAACTGCGCCATCGATGATTCCACTATCATCTGACAAACTCATCGTTGAATTACGAGCATTCACAACCAAGTTATCTTCCAAAAAGCCCATTTCTGGTTCAGCAGTGTAAAGGTTTAAGTCAAGATTGTTTTCAATTTTGATTGTATAATCAGGATCTGCTTGCTTTACAAAGACAAATTGGAAGTTAGCACCAATGGTACAAGTACCACCCATCTTAGAGTACTTAGTTGAGCCGTCGTTTAAAGCCAACAAAACTAATTGATCGTCACTCTTAACATGTTTTTCAAGAATTTCGGCTGCTTCAGGTTTAATTTTCATTGTAACTGTCATTGCAATCATCCTTCCATATCGTGAACTATATTTTGCTATAAGTATAACAATTTTTTCTTACTTTTTAAAAGAATCAGCTCAGGAAAATCCGAAAAATTCCCACTAAACCTAAAATTAATTATTGCTATCATTGGTAAAAAGGCTCACAATGGTACATAGGGTTTTCAGACGATTATAGATGTAAGGGGGACCTTTTATGACCGTCTTTAAAAATATTGTGAAAGATAAAATCTTACAAATAACTATCTTTATTACCATTATTAGTCTCTTTTTTGCGAGGCCTAGGTTAGCAGATATCAATTTCCATACGTTATTCTCGGTAGCTGCTATGTTAACGCTCATCCAAATCTATGCTTATCTGCACGTGTTGGATGTTTTAGCTTACAAGTTAACTAGCATTGCGGACAATACTCGGAAATTAAATATCTTGTTTACCCTTTTATCCATAATATCAGGTATGTTTTTAGGAAATGACATTACCGTCTTGACCTTAATTCCACTCTACTTGAATATTGCTAAAAAGTATCGTTTACCGCAAATTTTACCAGTTACCTTAATCGGTATGGGAGCTAATATTGGGGCAGCATTTACGCCATGGGGAAATCCCCACAACATCTTTTTGGTCAGTCGATATAACGTCAATGCTGTCGAATTCTTCAAATGGTCAATTCCATATCTCTTGGTTTCATTGATCATCATGGCGATCGTCTTTGTATTCATTCCCAAAAAAGACATCCCCGTTCAAAAGACTGAAAGCATTCGTATCAGTTGGCGACCAACCTTGTTAACAACGCTGATTTTTATTTTCTTCTTTTTCGGCGTTTTCCGTGTAGTGCCAATCATCTATCCGATGATTGCTGCAATTGCGTTAGCACTCTTAATCAATCCGAGAATCATGCTGAGAATCGACTATGCTTTACTGTTGACCTTTACTGGATTCTTCATCTTTATTAGCGATATCCAACAGATTCCTGCGATAGTTGGCGGCATTCATATGATGGTACACTCAGAGCTTTCAACTTACTTGACTTCAATTATTTCAAGTCAGGTTATGAGCAATGTTCCATCAACGATTTTAGTTGGTAAATTCACCAATTACGCTGAAGCTTTATTCCTTGGCTCAAATATTGGCGGTTTTGGCTCAGCTGTTGGTTCAATGGCCAATATGTTGGTACTTAAGACCTTTAATCAACACGCTAGCGTTGATAAATCTAAGTTCTTCAAAGAATGGACTGCGATGCAATTCTTAGGATTATTGATCTTAACAATTGTTGGCTGGCTACTATTATTAATCTAAGATAATTAAACATGATTATCGGCTAATTCACACTGCGTGGATTAGCTTTTTGATTGCTTACTATTGTATTTCTTTCTGGCAAATAAAAAATCCTACTTTCGTAGGATCATTTAACTTTCATGTTAAACCTCAATCACTTGATCAAAGTCAGCTAAGTTTTCTTCATGCAATTGGTGGCTAACAAAGACTACCGCAATGTCTTTTTGCTTTAAGAAATTATTTTCTACTGCCAGTGCACTTTCATGATCTAGATTACTGGTCGATTCATCTAACAGGAATAACTTCTTTTTCCGCAACAAACCACGAGCTAATGCAAGTCTTTGCTTTTGCCCTCCGGACATCGAAGTTCCACCTTCTTGAATCTCTGTATCTAATCCTTCTGGCAAGCTATTGACGTAGTCTAACAAATCAGCTTCTTTCAATGCTTTCTTCAACTGTTCATCATCAAAGTCTTGACCTAAAGTCAAATTGTATCGAATTGACTTAGCAAACAGATATGGCGTTTGGTCAATGTAAGCAATCAAATCACGCAAAGAATCATAATTTGCATCTTTTAATTCGACTTGATTAAGTTCAACGCTTCCTTGATAATTAGGCAATTGTCCAGAAAGAATCCGTAAAACCGTACTCTTTCCACTACCTGATTGTCCATGAATGGCAACTTTTTCATTATTTTTAATAGTAAAATTCAAAGCCTGTTTAAAGACTGGCTTATCTTTATAGGAGAATTTTAGTTTTTTAGCTGTTAGATTCAAACTTTGGTCATTCGCAATTTTCCGGGTAGATTGGAGTTGCGCATTTTCACCAATATCGTACTTTTCAAATACGGGATCAAGCGAACGCAAAGAAGTCAAAATTGGTGCGATAACTGCTAGTGAATTGAAAACGTTGTATGCCAATCCACCTGCAGAGGCAATTACACCTACGGTAACGACATGAGTTAATGCAAGATAGCCTGTCCATGCTTGTATTGAGGTTTGACCAATAATGTTGCTAAAGCCTGCGATATTATTAGCCATGGTTGTATATTTAGCTTGCGTAATCTTTTTAGCAATTAAGTTTCTGGTGGCTATAGTGATTCGACGTTCGATTTCACGTTCAGCACCAAAAATCATTAAGTTGGAGAAGCCACGCAAAACATCATTAATAGTGTTTAATAAACTTTCATTAGCTTTAGTTGTTGATAGGTTGGATTGGGCCAACTTCTTACGCACTAATTGTGGGAAATAGACCGTGAAGAAGGATAATACTACAATCAATGGTAGGTAAGTCCAGCTAAATTTAAGCAAAGCAATTAAAGAAAATAACGGATCAGTAATTACTTGGATGGAACTTAATAAATATTCAAAGCCCTGGCCTTCGATCATGTTAACATCATTGGTTAGCCATGAAGAATAGGCTCCAGTATCTCGACTCTGAAATTGTACAATCGATTGTCGCGAAATTTTTCGTGCCAGATCCTGCCTCAGATGTAACGATAGATGTTGAATTGTCCAAGCCTTAGCTATTTCTTGAAAAACTAGCACTACTGATAGCAACGCAAAAACTAAGACGTCAAATAAAACATACTTAACAAAATCATGAACACTCAACTTAATCAAACTATTCAAGACCATTACTTGAATCAGTGAGTGTCCCACTCTAAAAGCTGACGCAAGAGCCGTTAAAAATGTTACAACAGCAACTTTTCCAGGTTCTTGTCGCACATATTTAAACAATTGTTTCATTTTTCTTCTCCAAATTATCAAAATAGCTTGCATTCATTGCGACTGCAAATAATATTGAATTTATGAAAAAACTATTACATAAAATAAAATTGATTTAATTTAACTTGATTGTTTTAATATTGCTCTTTTTATAGATATTAGTCAATTATTTTTTAATATTTTTAGTCGTTATTTTAAGTGGAGTTGTTGATGATTATGGCTATAATCTTAAAGTTATATCGCCGAAAAGCAGGAGTTACATATTTTAATTTTTGATAATTTAGGATTTAAAACTAAAAACTACATCTCTACTTTGAACTACGCTATAATTTAAGTATTAAGTATTAATTATGGAGGTCTCTATGTTACTTTGGATTATTTTAGCAATTGTCGTTCTTCTGGTTTTTGCTTACATTGCAACTTACAACAGTTTGCAACGGGCAAAAGTCTATACTGAAGAAAGCTGGAGTCAAATCGACGTTCAATTAAAAAGACGTAATGATTTAATTCCTAATTTAGTAGAAACTGTTAAAGGTTATGCATCCCACGAAAAGGAAACCCTAGCTCAAGTTATCAGCTTGCGGAATCAATTAACGCAAATTCCTGCTGACAACCATGAAGAAGCTCTTAAAGTTTCCAACCAGTTATCAGATTCCTTAAAAACTATTTTTGCCTTATCAGAAAATTATCCTGACTTAAAGGCTAACCAAAACTTCCTAAGTTTACAGGAAGAGTTGACTAACACTGAAAATAAGATTGCTTATTCTCGTCAACTTTACAACTCGAGTGCTGCTCAATATGACCAAAAGTTGTTAACTTTCCCATCAAACATTGTGGCCAAGATTCACCACTTCCAAAAGGTTAACTACTTGGAAACTCCAGAAGCTGAAAAAGAAGTGCCAAAAGTTAAATTTTAGAAATTAGTGATTATCTATGTTGTATCAACAAATTAGCCATAATAAACGCAAGAGTAGCATTATTATGGTAGTTTTCGTTATTATCTTGGCATTAGTCGGTGCTGGCTTAGGCTATTTAATTAGCGATTCGCCAACAAGTGGCGTAATTATCGCAGTTATCGGAAGCTTAATTTATTTATTCATCGTTATGCAAAATCCGGCTAACATGATTATGAGCTTAAATCACGCCCAAGAGATTCATGAAGCAGATAATCCTACACTTTGGCATATCGTTGAAGATATGGCGATGGTAGGTAAAGTTCCTATGCCAAGGGTATTTATTATCAATGATGCCAGTCCCAATGCCTTTGCTACAGGAAGTGACCCTGATCACAGTGCTGTAGCCGTAACTTCAGGTTTACTAGCAATGATGAACCAGGAAGAGCTAGAAGGCGTACTCGGGCATGAAATTTCTCACATTCGTAACTACGATATCCGGCTTTCAACAATTGCAGTAGTTTTAGTCGGCGTAATTTCCTTTATCTCTGGAATTGCCAGTCGTATGATTTGGTGGGGCGGTGGTCGTCGAGATCGTGATGATGATCGAGACAGCAGTCCAATTGAAGCAATTTTTAAAATCGTCGCAATTATTTTCGTGCTAATTCTTGGACCCTTGGCAGCTAGCCTCGCACAGATGGCACTTTCGCGCAACCGCGAATTCTTAGCTGATGCTTCCTCAGTTGAATTAACGCGTAATCCACATGGTTTGATTTCAGCGCTTGAAAAAATTGAAGGCAGTCAACCAATGCAATATGTTGACCCCTCAAGTGCAGGAATGTATATCTCAAATCCGTTGAAAAAAGCAGCCGGTTTGTTTGATACGCATCCCCCTACAGCTGAACGAATTAAACGCTTAGAACAAATGTGATATCTAAAAAAGCTGAGCCTCCTTTGAGAGACTCAGCTTTTTATTCAGCGACCAATTTGTCAAGGTGAACAATCCGATCAAACATCTTAGTTTCATCATCAGTAATTTTATGAGCTACTTCAAGAACCGTTATGTCCTTATTATTCAACAACGTTTTATGAATTGCTAAAGACATTGCGGGATCTAGTGCACTTGTAGCTTCATCAGCTAACAAAATTGGACGTTTAAATAATAAAGCTCTCGCAATTTCAATTCTTTGAATCTGTCCACCTGATAAATTGCTTCCTGCTTCACCCAGCTCATAATCTAACCCTTTTTCCGCCACCAATTCGCTTAAACCAGCTAATTTAATGGCTTCGCTAAGGTCAGCGTCTAGAACCTCTCGGCCCAAAGTTAGGTTAAATTTCAAATTATTGTCGAAAATGAATGGTCTTTGATTAATGTACCCAAAGAAATTATGGGCTTCTTGATAATTTCCTGACATGTCCTTATGATTAATTATTACTTGGCCGTGGCTTGGTTTTAGTTGACCCATCAGTAATTGCAGAAAAGTTGTTTTTCCCCAACCACTCGGAGCCATCAGCAATACTTTTTGACCTGGTTCAATTTTCAATGATAAATTGTTAAATAGTTGTCGCCCATTGACTGTGTAACTGACATCAGTTATTTCTAATTCTTCTAGTATGTCACTAAATTCATGACTTGCTACAAAGTTATAGGTCAGCGCAGGTTCGATCTTATCCCACATTGGTTTAGTCGATTTAATAGCATTAATTTGATCGAAGATATTAACGATGGGGTTAACAAACTCGTTTGATAACTGAACAATCATTATCAAGGTTCCTGCACCAAACCATCCTTGATACATCAAGATCGATCCTACCAAAAAGGGAATAATAAAACTGAAAATATCTGCAACAGCCACGATTATTTCATAAGCTCCTTGCTGAGCATAGTTTAATCTTCTTAAAGCCAGCTCCATTCTCTTAGCACTTTCCACTACTTGGCTAATTACAGGGACTTGAGCATCGTATAAATTAGTAGTTCTTGAACCGTTTAATGCATCACTGACTTTTTGGGTATATTCTGCATTAGCTTTTTCCCATTGCCCTGATCTTTTTTGGATAGGTTTGGCAAACCATTTTTGGACAAAACCAGGAATTAAGGTAGTAGCTAAGAAGATCAAAGTTAAAATCCATGAATTTAAAATGCCCACCACAATTGAGATAACAAATGAAACCAATTCTGAAATAATCATTAATTCATTAGTTATCTTTAGCGTCTCAATCTGTTTCAAATCATTGGTCATTAAGCTCAGACCCTCTTTTTGAGAAACATCGCGCTTATTTACCAGATAGGTCATAGTTTTATCCTTAAGTACAACATTAATTGTCCTTACGAGATCCACTTTTATGTACCTATAGATAAAGTTGGCCAACATGATAAGTATTATTGTTCCCGCACCTACACAAGCTACTAAAATCAGATCATTCAGTTTACCTTTACGATACTGAGCTAAATCCAACATGATTTTAGAAGTATATGCAACCGTAACGTTTCCTAAGGCATTTATAATTGCGAAAATCACATATAAAAAGACTTTATTTTTGGGTGCAAAT
Organism: Lactobacillus gigeriorum DSM 23908 = CRBIP 24.85; assembly: GCF_000296855.1. Classification (GTDB taxonomy): domain Bacteria; phylum Bacillota; class Bacilli; order Lactobacillales; family Lactobacillaceae; genus Lactobacillus; species Lactobacillus gigeriorum. The sequence continues at coordinate 48,908 of NZ_CAKC01000037.1, forward strand.
TTTAAGGTCATGATTTTTCTCCTCTTTTTCGCCTATAAAATGAAAAAATATTCAAAATGATATTATCATCAATCTATAATCTATGCAATCCAAAAGTTTTTAAAATTTGCCCCAAATCTTTTTTGCATATTAAAAAACCTCGAAATTCGTATTTATGATTTCGAGGTTCAGCTTTTTACTTAAGATTAATATTAGCTTGGCGGAACAATTCGCTCCGCATCGCTGCCGGCGTCATATGATAGTATTCGCCAAATTTTTTATAAAAGAAGGACTTGCTAGAATAGCCTACGCGGGTAATGATATCACGTAAAGAAATATCAGGTTGGGCCAACAGCATCTTAGCCTCTTGCATCCGTCGTTCATCAACATGGTCAACAAAGCTTTTACCAGTTTTTAACTTTACTAAATTCGAGAAGTAATTACGATTAAAGCCAAAATACGTGGCTGCATCTTGCAAAGTAAGTTTTTGATAATGATCGGCGATATAATCATCTAGTGCTGCTTGACTGAATTTAACCTTAACCACGCCTGCTTTCGTATTAGTCAAATTATTGTGACGAATCAGGTTAATTAATACTCGCGTTAAATCAGCTTGCAAGAAGCTTTCGACAAACTCAGTATCTTGTAAATAGCTTTCTGCCATTTCATTTAGCCACGTTACTACCTTATTGTTTCCTCGGGTTGTGAACAACAAACTGCGATCCTGAGTAATAGTTTGTTTAAACCGATTGCTCAAAGTCTGTTCGCTTTGCGATTTAACTAAAGTTTCTACAAAGTTTTCAATGAAAAATTGTGATTGAAACTTGAACTTAAGCAAGAGTGCCCGTTTAATTTCACTGCCAACTTGATAGCTACTCCCAGCCTTAAGCAACAATACATCCCCTTGCGATAAAGCCAACTCCTTACCATTAACAGTTAAATTGACTTTTCCTTGATAAGCAAACAATAATTCATCGCTAATCGGTTGGTAGAAGTGGAGCCCGGTAGTTTGATTTTCCAGCCATAAGGTGAGCCACGAGAACTTTTCATCTGCTGCTGTTAGTGCTAACTCATCGCCCTCGTTAATCCGAACTTTTAAAATATTATTTAAATACTGTTCTAAGATAATCGCTGCCATTACTCTGCCCCCTACTATGCTTTTATTTATATTATAAAGCAAGCCCTTGTCTTTTTTCATTAAAATAATCACATTGTTAGACATTTTCAAGCGCTTTCTGTACAATAGATTGTGAAAAACGGGGTGCCTATCAAGGCTGAGATGAGACCCATTGAACCTGTTCTGGATAATGCCAGCGAAGGGAAAATGATGTTGATTGCTAGTTAGTCGCCCCTATAAGGAGCGATTTTTTTATTGAACGAGAACAGCATGAAATTTATCACTATTAATAATCTCACTTTTGGCTATGACACTAAAAAGCCATTACTTAATCAGCTCAATTTGACGATTCCTACTAAGAGCTTTTCACTACTGATCGGTCCTACCGGTTGTGGCAAATCAACCTTAATGAAAATCTTAGCCCAACTGTATCCTAAATATGGTGGACAAATAATCAATGGGCAAGTTGATCTCGCCGGCCACCGCCAAGCCATGATGTTTCAAAATGCCGGTCAACAATTTACCATGGCAACTCCACGTGAAGAAATTATTTTTGCCCTTGAAAATCTTCAAATTGGTCCTGAGGAATATCAAGTCCGCTTGAAAGAAGCGGTTGCCTTCTCACAAATTGAACGGCTATTAGATCAAAAAATTTCTACGATGTCCGGTGGCGAAAAGCAACGCGTTGCTTTAGCTGTTTTAGTAGCCATGGATGTTGATTTATTAATCCTAGATGAACCATTTGCCAGTTGTGACCCCGAAACAAGAAAGTTCTTAATTGCTAAATTAGCTGAGCTACGCAATCACGGCAAAACGATTATCATTAGCGACCATGTTTTATCTGATTATCAGGAAATCTGCGATCAAATTTTTGCCTTCAAGCAAGAACGCGTAGTGCGCTTAAATGATGACGAGATGGAGCAGCTTTTTGCAACCGCCGAACAAACCCCAGATTTGCACTTTTCCTTGCCGGACAAGCAGGCTAGCGTTTTTACCCTTAAGCAAACCCAAATTAAGCAAAATCGCTTATTGTTGAATCAAGAGCAGTTGGATATCGTTAAAGGTAAACCAACGCTTATAACTGGTGCTAACGGTATTGGTAAAAGCTCGTTCTTCCAAGGCTTGACGCAACTGATTACTTATGAAGGCTCTATAAAGTATGAAGGACGCGAGATTCGCAAAATTCCAGCTAGAAAATACTTAACTCATGTCGGTCAAATTTTTCAATCAGCTAGCGATCAATTCTTAACAGTGACTGTCGCCGATGAGCTGCAGCTAAGTCAACAGCATAATCCTCATCTTCGTTATTCAGAAGACCAAGTAGCTGAACTATTGAAAATGCTTGACCTATACGATCGCCAAGACCAAGTTGTCTACTCACTGTCTGGGGGACAAAAGAAAAAATTGCAAATCTTGTTAATGTTACTCTCCAGCCAAGAAGTGCTACTTATCGATGAACCGCTTAGTGGTCTTGATCATGAATCAGTCCATCAGGTCATCGAGTTAATGCAACGCTGTCAAAGCGAACTTAAACAAACCATGTTGATTATCAGTCACCAAATTGCCGAACTCGGACAATGGTGCGATTATCATTTAGTCTTTGAAAATCAACACTTATCATATGTAGAAAGATAGATCGATGAATCCAAGTATTGAATTTTTACTCGCCTTTATTATTTCCCTTGAGCTATCTTTGAAAAATAGCTTCTATACTAATTTAATTGTAATTGTTCTGGCAATCGGCTACCTGTTAGTTCGTAAAATTAAGTTGAAAAAGTTACTGCTACTACTGTTAGTTCCTTTTTTAGCTGCCTTCACCGTTTTTGCGACTCTCTTTTGGTTCACTAAAAAAAGCGATCCTTATTATGCTTGGAGCTTGGCAACAAGGGTTTACGTTTATACCTTAACGATTGCCTGCGTGGCTCATGACACGACTGCTGTGGATTTTGCTCGTTCACTTGAACAAAATCTCCATTTACCAAGCAAATTTGCTTATGGCGTTTTAGCAGCATTAAACATCATCCCGCAAATGGCTAGCGCTGTAAAACAAATTAGAGTTGCTGGAATGATGCGTGGCATGTATCTCTCTTTTTGGTCGCCCCAACTTTATTTTAAAGCGATATTAGTTGCCCTTACTTCAGCTGAAAATTTAGCTCAGGGAATGGAATCACACGGCTACGTCGAAGGTCAGCAACGATCAGTGATTGTTCCAATAGCTTTAAACTTCAGTGACTGGTTATGGGCCGGAATTATCTTATTAGTTATCAACATTAATTTATTTGCCCTAGGCTAAAAAGCAGCCGTCTATTTTTAGACAGCTGCTTTTATTTATGATATGGGCTACCTGAATTAATCATAAAAGCACGATAGATTTGTTCGATTAACACTACTCGCATCAATTGATGAGGCATCGTTAGCTTGCCAAAGCTCATTAAATCATCTGCACGCTGATTAACTGCCTTACTAGTACCGAGACTACCCCCAATCACAAAAGTAATATCGGAATGACCATAAGTAGCTAAATCTTGGATTTCTTTAGCAAAATCCTCGCTTCTCCGCTCTTTACCTTTGATTGCTGTTACATAAACATATTCCTTATCCTTAATCTTACTTAAAATACGTTCGCCTTCAATTTCTTTAACCTGCTCGTCTTCAGCCGCACTCAATTTTTCAGGCGCTTTTTCATCTGGTACTTGAACAATTTCTACTTTTACAAACCGGCTCAAGCGTTTTTGATATTCCGCAATTGCATCTTTAAAGTACTTTTCTTTCAACTTACCAACACAGACTATTTTGATATTCATACATTTTCCCCTTCATGTACAAGATTTCCACTCAGTTTATCCACACCTGTGAAAAATAAGAATCTATATTTTGTGGTTATCTATTTATTTATACTAGTTATTGTACTATACCAGTTTTTAAAAAATTTTTTGATTTATTTTCCCACATTTGGCCTTGGGATAACTACTTTTCACAAATTTTACCTATTTGTGCTTATTAAATCAAGTTTGTTAGCGGTTTTTATAAGTGCTAAATCCGAATTAAGTTACACACAATTCACAGGTTATCAACAAGTAATTCTGGGTAAATATTCCATAGTTATCCACAATCCACAGTTTTTTCCACAATTATCAACATGTTAACTTTACTCTGAGAACTTGACAAGTTTTAATTACGAACTTTATCATGTTACACATTTATAAAGTTAACAAAAAGGTGACCAACGGCTTAGTAGAGCCATTGATCACCTCTTTTTTGATCATTGATTTTACGATTTTTAGTTACCTTGTAGCGTCACTTTAAGGTTAACGTCTTTACCATCACGGTTTACAGTTACAGTTACCGTATCTCCGACCTTGTGACTGTATAAAATACTGTGTAACGAAGCTACGTCGCTGACTTTTTTACCGTCAACTTTGGTAATAACATCTTTAGCCTTCATTCCTGCTTTGGCAGCTGCTCCAGTCTTCGTTACAGAGTCTACATAAATACCACTCTCAAGTTTGGTAGTAATACCTAAGCGAGCTTTATAAGCTTCTGGAATTTCACCTAAAGTAATTACCTTAACGCCCAATTGTGGACGCGTAATTTTACCATTCTTAACTAATTGGTTAACAATTGTGACCACTTCGTTAGATGGAATTGCAAAACCCATACCTTCAACTGAGGTACCATCTGAAGATTGGGCCAACTTCATTGAGTTGATACCTACTACTTGACCAGCTGAGTTAACAAGTGGACCACCTGAGTTACCAGGATTGATGGCAGCATCTGTTTGAATAACTGTCTGTTGGTTAGCTGAAGAAGTCGTAATGGTTCTACTTGGAGCAGAAACAATCCCTTGAGTTACTGTCGAAGCATATTCGCTACCAAGTGGCGAACCTACTGCAATAACTGTTTGTCCAGCTACTAAGCTCTTAGAATCACCAAATTCAGCGGTTTGCGTTACATATTTAGCATCAATCGATAACACTGCCAAGTCAGTGGTGCTATCAGTACCTACTACCTTCGCATCAACAGGTTTGCCGTTGTTTAACATTACTTGTACGGCATCAGCACCAGAAACCACGTGATTGTTGGTTACTACATAGCCTTTACCATTGGCTTTCATGTAAATTACCCCTGAGCCTTCAGCATAAGTTGAAAGCTTACCATTGCTACTTGATGAGTCATTGTCATCGTCGTTACCAAAAAGACTAGCAATGCTGCTACTTGAACGTCCACTTGAGCGCTTTAGATTGATGACAGAAACTACTGCACCTTTAACATCATCATAAGCGGTAGTCATTGAACTGCTATTCTTAGCGCTAGTTTTTGAAAGTTGGGCACTTGAATTGCTTACAGTAGTTTGCGTTGGTTGATTAGTAATTGAACCATTGTTAATCGCATTCATTGCTGCATATGAAGCACCACCACCTAATATTCCGGCAACCAAGCCAATTGCGGCAGTCTTTACGAAAAATCCTTTAGTACTCTTAGTTTTTACTTGTTCATTGTTTTGCATGTTTTTGTTTTCCATCTTTTTATTATCTCCCTTCATCTGATGACTATAATATACCCAGCAAATTTGAAGATTGCGTGAACTATTTTCGGCGAATCTGTTAAATTTCTGTCAATTTTGTTGGTTCATCAGGTTCGGTCATAATAAGTTTCAGGTCCTGATCGACTTCGGCATCCCCCTGATCCAGCATCTCCCATGCAGTCTCTTTAGCAAGATACTCCGTATTATTATGTCGACTTAAATGCGATAGATAAATGTGCTTAGTGCGATTAGTAATTACATCCGCAAGTGCTTGTCCTGCTTGATCATTTGATAAATGTCCCACATCTGATAAAATCCGACTTTTTAGCGACCATGAATAAGGGCCGTCTCTTAGCATCATAGGATCATAATTAAATTCCATCATGTATGCATCAGCTGCCTTAATCGTATCTTCAACTTCTTCAGAAACATAGCCAGTATCCGTCAAAAATGCTATCCGCTTACCCTCGCTAGTAAAGACGTAGTACTGTGGTTCAGCTGCATCATGGCTAGTCGCAAAAGCAGTAACTTCTAAATCATCGAAGATTTTACTTTGGCCAGGTTCAATGACATTAATTTGATCAACCGGTAACTTACCAATTTTATTGGTATTCAAAAGGTATTGCCAAGTTCCTGAATTCGCAAAAGCGTTTATTTGTGGATATCTACGCATTAGTACCCCTAATCCACCACTATGGTCACTATGATCATGGCTCAAAAAGACCATATCAATCTCACTAAGATCAACACCTACTTGTCCCAAAAGAGTTTGCGTCTTTTTTCCTGATAAACCAGCATCCATCAAAATTTTATGTTTTTTAGTAACTATCAAACTGGTATTTCCAGTTGAACCGCTAGCTAAGATTGAAACCTGCACTAGACAATTTCCTTCCCTATTATTTTTCTAAGCTGTAAGTTGAACTAGCTGGCAATACCTGTGACGTAAAGGCGTTAACCCGCTTTAAGCTTGTATTTTTGGTTGTTTTATTTTCTACCCAAACTAACCAAGTTGGTAAGAAGATCGTACTACCACGAACAACCGTCAATTTAGAATAAGCCAATTTTACTCTTACAATTCTTGAATTATTAGCCAATTCACGATCTAAATACATCGCCTTAATCGCGTGCCATGGTGATATTGTCGACTGCAATTCTCGCACCGGACTGACTGGGCCAATATAAGTTAGCATGTAACTATCAATCACCTTGTCTTTGACCGTAATCACCAATTGGGCAGAGCTATCGTAAATTTTGCCATATTCTGATTTTTGTACAAAAGTATAAATTCCAGACCCCGACATACTTGGTTCGTAAACATACTGCTTACCGTAAGGAACATTATGTGGATCGTTTTTAAAGGTATTTAAAGCTTTGATCGCAGCCTTACCTTTACCAGTTACTAGATATGAAAGCTTTGGGGTAGCAGTAATACTATTGTCAGACTTAGAGTAGGTGGCATTGACTTTGGTTAAATCAGATATTTTTCCAGACAGATAATCGCGATTTTTGATCGCCATGTAATATCCTGAAGCTTGATTTTCTGAAATTTTAGCCGGTAAGTCGATGCCATCCGCCCGCATCTCCATCTTGATACTACTAGTACTTGTATCGCTGGTATCAACGCTACCTAAATTAACAGGTGAACGCAAAATTTCAAAAGCTAGATAGATATCGATTAATACGAAGACAATTAAAAATAACCATTCTATTCTTCTATGATCCATTCTAATTATCCCCCTTCCGATCAGCAGCTAAATTATAAAGATTCATGTCTTGCTTAGCCCATTCTTCAGCACTTTTCCATTCACCATAAGCTTTCAAGTAGTAGGTTGGAATTAGATTAACTAAATTGTTATAGCTATTATCCTTTTCTACTCGATAACCCACAACAATTCGTTGCACCTCATTTTCACGCATTCCATGATTTTCAAGATCGTTCAACATTTTTCTAGTAGCTTCTAGAGTCGTAGTGCGACCATCGAAAGGAATTGGAATCTGGAAGTTTAAACTGTTAAAAGTAACTGTCGTAGCTGAATCAGATGATGAGCCAACCACGATTTGCAAGTCATGTTGATTTAAAAATACTGGCATCCCTTCAATATAGTTAGTATAGCTAACACCATTATCGTCAACATCGAAGAAGCGGAGATCTTGTTCAGTCAATCCTAATTGGTGCACGTAATCAATACTATTCAAAAGCTTATTAGTGAGACTTACCTCAGCATCAGGATTATCTTTTTTATCATAATGAGTGTAAACATAATTATTTGGTCCATCGCTACGGATAGTTGGAACTGATAGTCTCGTGTAATAGCTTAATGAATAAGTGGTTACTCCCTTTTTATTGGTACGGCTTGATACACCTGACGTTCCCAACAAACGCGAAACAAAGTAAGCATCCGATTGTCGATTAGTTAAATAGCTATAGACTTTAAGCTTAGTTGGCTGAGTATAAAAAGTCGCATATCCGGTACTAATTTTATAAAAACTGATCGGTACTTTTTGGCTGGCATTCTTAGCATATCTGCGCAGGCGATCAAAGTTAGCATTTTTCAAATAAACGCGATAAAGCGCGCTAGTTTGATCGTTACCAACATAAATCCATTTATTGGAGCTAGTAATAAAGAAGCGATTAAATTCACGGTTATCCTTTTTATTACCAAAATCAGCAAACATATTAAATGTTACTTTATCTGGGTAAGATAGCTGTAAAAAGTTAGGATTATTGATTAAAACGCTATAATTAGCAACACTTCCACTCATTTTAACAATGCGTTTAACCGTAGCTTGTTGTAAATTATTTGAAAATTCAAAAGACAAATTATTTTTGGAATCATACAAACTGTATGGTTTTCCTTTCATAAAGCCATAGGCTTTAGTTGGAATATATAAATCATAGTTTGATTTAGTATTTTTGCTTCTGGTCTGCTGACGAGAAATGGCATTGTTAGTTTGACTCAGACGACTGAAACGTTGATCGTTAGTCATGATGAAAATCCATAACACGATCGAAAGCACAATGGCAGCAATCGTACCTGTCACCAACAATACTTCGCTCAGTTTAAATTTAAACTTCATCCCAGTCATCCCCTTCACTCATTGGTTCATATGGTAAGGAAATATAAAAAGTCGACCCTTTGCCTTCGCTACTATCAGCCCAAATTTTACCATGGTGAGCTTCAACGATTTCTTTGGCAATAGCTAGTCCAAGTCCCGTTCCACCTTGAGCACGTGAACGAGCTTTATCAACTCGATAGAACCGTTCAAAAATCTTATCTAAGTCTTTACGTGGAATTCCCAGTCCTTGGTCAGAAATACTCAAAATAATCCGATTCTGGCTTTGAAGCAATCGTACCGTAATAACTCCTCCGTCAGGAGAATATTTAATTGCGTTATTTACGATATTATCGACTACCTGCATCATTTTATCAGTATCAATTTCTACCCAAAGTGCTTGATTCCCTAGTTCACGTCTAATCGTGTACTTTTTATTTCCGGCATCTTTTTGTTCATTTTTAACGATCATATCAAACCGATTAAGAATATGAGCTACAAAATCATTGAAATTGACCAACTCAAATTCCATTTTGGAGACGCCACGATCCATTCGCGATAAGCTTAGTAAATCATTGATCATTCGAATCATTCGTTCAGTTTCTTCTTGCGTTACCTTTAAAAACTTAGGCGCGATATCTGGATCTTTCCATGCACCAGCATTTAAAGTGTCGATGTAGGCACTCAAACTAGTAAGAGGCGTCCGCAACTCATGAGAAACATTAGATACGAATTGACGTTGTGAATTTTCGTTTCGTTGTTGCTCAGTAATATCATGCAATACACACACGCTTCCTGAGACAAAACCCGTAATCCGTTTAATCAACGAAAAGCTTACGTGCAAAATCATCTCATCACGCGTACCTTCATTAACCGTAGTTACGAGTTCTTTTTGTTCAGAAATCAAATCTGACGGTGCTTCATCTAGTCCAAGCACTTCACTAATCGGTTTATTGATAACATCATTTTCTTCAACGTTTAAGAAATTTAACGCCATCTGGTTAACAACACTTACGTTTCCATGACGATCGGTAGCTAGCACTCCATCAGTCATGTGCGACAGCACGCTATCCAAACGTCGCCGCTCACTATCCGACTCTTCCTGCGAACGTTCGATACGAACCGACAGCGTATTAAATGCCTTACCTAATTTACCAATTTCATCATTAGAATAGATCTTAACTTGATTGGAATAATCCCCGTCCGCAATGCTTAAAGCCTGCTTTTGCATATCTTCAATTGGTTGCGTAATTGCTCGCGAAATTACCAAGGAAAGCACTGCCCCCATAATTGCAGCAATCAACGATGCAACTAAGAAGGCAAATGAAGTATTACGCAAGTCATTGAAAATACTCTGCATACTAGCGCGAACATAGATAGCGCCAACCGTATTCGTCGATCCGTTGCCACTTGTCAAAGGGGTAATTTGGATCATATAGCTATTGCCATTTTCTTGAAGAGTCTTGGTTATTTGTCGTCCCGTTGAAGTAACCTGCTTAACATCATTATTATTGACCCTTTGGCCGATCCGTCCCTTATCATTTAAATTAGAGACTGCACGAATGATATCCTTGCTATCAACAACCATTAATTCGCTAATCGTCGAATCGTTATTATAATCGCTAATAATCCGATTCAAATGATCATTGCTTTCTCTTTTATTGCTCGTCAATTGGCTAGATAGTTGCGACGTGACAATCTGTGGAATTTGCAAAGAATTCTGAAAAGTTTCAATATTGTTCTGCTCTAATTGTCGCGTAAAATAAGCCCCGATCACTTCAATCGTTGCTAGCAGCATCAACATAAATACAATCGCAAGCTTAGTATTAATTGAATTAAAAACGTGTAGTAATTTTGCCTTTATCTTCTTCATTGTCCCTATATAAAAATAAGTCTGGTTAATTCCAGACTTCCTTTTTATTCATCAGTCGGCTGCTTAACGTAATATCCTACTCCACGCCGAGTAATCAAAATTTGTGGTTGGATCGGATTATCTTCGATTTTTTCTCTCAATCGGTGAACAGTTACGTCTACAGTCCGTACATCTCCAAAGTAATCATAACCCCATACAGTTTGCAAAAGGTGTTCTCGCGTCATAACTTGCCCCATATGTTGAGCTAAATAGTACAACAGTTCAAATTCACGGTGAGTCAATTCAATCTTGTCACCATCTTTTTCAACAATATATGCATCAGGAATAATTACTAAGTTTCCTATTTGAATATTTTTGTCAGTTTCTTCTTGGGTCGCAGCTTCAGCCTTTTTGACAATATCGCGTCGACGCAAATTAGCCTTAACGCGAGCAACCAATTCACGATTAGAAAATGGTTTAGTAACATAATCATCTGCTCCCATTTCCAAACCTAAAACTTTGTCAATTTCGGTATCTTTAGCTGTAACCATAATAATTGGCATGTCATGTGTTTGACGAACTTCTCGTGCTACCTCTAGACCATCTTTTTTAGGCAACATTAAATCAAGAATCATAAGATCAGGATCATATTCATCAACTTTTTTGACAGCTTCTTCACCATCATAAGCAGTATCGACGTCAAAACCTTCCTTAGTCAAATTAAATTTGATAATATCAGAAATCGGTTTTTCATCATCGACTACAAGTATTTTCTTTGGCATTGAGTCTGGCCTCCTTTGCCTCTTTATTATACTGGTCTTTATCTATTATAGACAAGAAATATAAAAAAATGCAAAAAAGACTTGCTTTTTTTCTGAAAACAAGGCATAATAATTGATGTCGGTTATCGATGAATTAAATATGGGTGGCTAGCTCAGCTGGCAGAGCAACGGACTCTTAATCCGTGGGTCCAGGGTTCGATCCCCTGGCCACCCATCTTTTAAAAGCACAACTTTGGTTGTGCTTTTTTGTATCTTTCTTGCTTCCACGATACAATATATATAGGGAAAGAAGTGATTTTTATGAACAACGAAAATGTATTTTTTAACCCTGGCGACGCCATTGCTTCTTCACATGATCACAAGAAAGTCCGCCGTAGTAGACAAATTTTTAAAGCAGCAAAGCCGACTGCAGGTAAATTAGTCATCGATAAGGCTAATAAAAATAGTACCCGTCCTGTATATTTTGCTGGCAAAACAACGAACAAGTAATTTTTACTTTTTTTAAAAAAACACTTGCATTAAGATCAAATAATTGATAACATATTTAACTGTCAGCGATACAGCTGATAAGTTAAATATGGGTGGCTAGCTCAGCTGGCAGAGCAACGGACTCTTAATCCGTGGGTCCAGGGTTCGATCCCCTGGCCACCCACTAATATAAGGAAGGAACTGCAAGGAGACGGTGCTTTTTTTATATTCTCAATTACTAAAAGGTAATTTTTTGGAACACGAAAAACGTCAATCAACTCAATTAATGGGTAAGATTGACGTTTTTTATTGTTTTAAACGGTTTTCCGCGCTAATCTAGTTATATAACATAGTAAAGGAACTATTTTTATGCATGATCCAGAAGCCTTACAACATTATTTAGATGTTTTATTGCGCGAAAGCAATTTTACCCGCGCTGCGCACGAATTATACATTTCACAGCCATATTTAACTCAGTTGATCAAACGAATCGAAAAGAAATTAGGAACTCCGATCATCAATCGCGATTCTATTCCTTTTACCTTAACTGAAGCTGGAACAATCTATTATCAATATTTGGAAAAAATATCTTATGATCATTTACAACTTGATCGTAAATTGGCTCAGTTCATCCGTCCTGACCATGAAATTATTAAAATTGGTGTGTTAGAGAGTTTGGGAACATTTTTATTATCTGTTCTTCTTCCACCATTTTTAGCAGAAAATTCTGACGTTGAGATTCAACTATTCGAGGCTTTTCCTCGCGAAACCGAAAAGCGACTGTTAAATGAACAAATTGACTGTTACTTAGGGCAAACTCCAGAAACTTTAAATAAAGGACTCGACGTGTATGTCAATGGTGGTGAAACTTACTACGTGGTAATTGCTCCTAATTCTCCATTCTATCAAAAGGATCGCTTTATTTTAGAACCTGACGAACTAGATTTAAAGGAGCTACTAGAACAACCACTAGTATTGAGTGCTCCTGAATCAGCAATTAGGCACCAAGTTAATGGTTTATTCCAAAAATACAATATTACCCCTAAGATCGTATTAGAATCCAACAGTATTTTAACTGCAACCAACCTTGCTACTAAAGGTGTAGGACTCACAATCTCTGCAGCAAGCATCTTAAAACGAATGAATCATACTCCAATAAATTTGCTACCATTAGACGATAGCCTGCTTAAAATCGAATTCTTTATGGCAATTAAGAAGAAGCATGAAGTTTCACCTAAATTACAAAATATGATCGAATTATTTCAAAAACTAGATCTAAAATCAGAAATAAAATAAGGATGCGTTCTGCATCCTTTTTCTCTGCTTGTCAGATAAAATATCCACTTTAAAAAGCAATATTAAGCGCTCTAAGAAGAGAATTTTTATTCAATCTATTTATACATTTTAACCAATTACTGCACTAAAAGCTTACAATTTGGCGTTTAACGCAAAAGATACAATAGAATTATTCAATAATCAACTTAACCGATCTATAGACTTTAATAGCACACAAAAAGGCGGAAGCCTCTGGCCCCCGCCTCTTTCATATTCCGCTAGCTCCGGCTGTCAGACTCGA
>NZ_CAKC01000036.1 GCF_000296855.1 Lactobacillus gigeriorum DSM 23908 = CRBIP 24.85
GTAGAGATACTAAGAGAATCCGCGCGGTACGGAAGCACACTGAGAAACTTTGTTTAGTTTTGAGAGCACTAGCTCTCTGAAAGAATAAACGCCAAGCGTAAATTGGGCCTATAGCTCAGCTGGTTAGAGCGCACGCCTGATAAGCGTGAGGTCGATGGTTCAAGTCCATTTAGGCCCATTGACATAGCGAGCGAAAAGCGGTAAAGTTATGTCTGGCAAAAAAGAGAATAAAACATGGGGGCTTAGCTCAGCTGGGAGAGCACCTGCTTTGCACGCAGGAGGTCATCGGTTCGATCCCGTTAGCCTCCATCGGACGCGAGAGCGTCCAGAGTTAGCACATTGAAAACTGAAGACAATCCAAAGCAAAAAACCGAGACAATTCATTGAAGAAATTGTAGAGCGACCAAGAGAGAAAAGACTTGAGGTAAGGTCAAGTAGAAAAGGGCGCACGGTGAATGCCTAGGCACTAGAAGCCGATGAAGGACGTGGCAAACGACGAAACGCTTCGGGGAGCTGTAAGCAAGCAGAGATCCGGAGATGTCCGAATGGGGGAACCCGCCAGCAATGGCATCCGCGAGTGAAAAGATAGCTCAGCGGAAGGAAGACGCAGTGAACTGAAACATCTAAGTAGCTGCAGGAAGAGAAAGAAAGATCGATTTCCCGAGTAGCGGCGAGCGAAACGGAAAGAGCCCAAACCAGTAGATTTATCTATTGGGGTTGTAGGACTGCATAAGCGCATTGGAGAGGATAGCCGAATTATCTGGGAAGGTAAGCCAAAGAGGGTGAGAGCCCCGTAAGCGAAATCCAAACCAAGCCGAGCAGGATCCTGAGTAGGCCGGAACACGAGGAATTCCGGTTGAATCTGCGAGGACCATCTCGCAAGGCTAAATACTAGCTAGTGACCGATAGCGAACCAGTACCGTGAGGGAAAGGTGAAAAGAACCCCGGGAGGGGAGTGAAAGAGAACCTGAAACCGTGTGCCTACAAGTAGTCAGAGCGCGTTAAAGCGTGATGGCGTGCCTTTTGTAGAATGAACCGGCGAGTTACGTTAAATAGCGAGGTTAAGTCAGAAAAGACGGAGCCGCAGCGAAAGCGAGTCTGAAGAGGGCGAGAAGTTGTTTGACGTAGACCCGAAACCAAGTGACCTACCCATGGCCAGGTTGAAGGTGCGGTAAAACGCACTGGAGGACCGAACCCACGTAAGTTAAAAATTGCGGGGATGAGCTGTGGGTAGCGGTGAAATTCCAAACGAACTTGGAGATAGCTGGTTCTCTCCGAAATAGCTTTAGGGCTAGCCTCGTGAAGAGGATAGTGGAGGTAGAGCTCTGTTTGGACTAGGGGCCCGTCAGGGGTTACTGAATCCAGATAAACTGCGAATTCCACATATCCATGCACGGGAGTCAGACTGCGAGTGATAAGATCCGTAGTCGAAAGGGAAACAGCCCAGATCACCAGTTAAGGTCCCCAAATCTATGCTAAGTGGAAAAGGATGTGGAGTTGCGTAGACAACTAGGACGTTGGCTCAGAAGCAGCCATCATTCAAAGAGTGCGTAATAGCTCACTAGTCGAGTGGCGCTGCGCCGAAAATGTACCGGGGCTAAGCATAGTACCGAAACTGTGGATGCATGCAAAGGCATGCGTGGTAGGAGAGCGTTGTAAGTGCGGCGAAGCTTAATCGAGAGGATAAGTGGAGCGCTTAGAAGTGAGAATGCCGGTATGAGTAGCGAAAGATAAGTGAGAATCTTATCCGCCGAATGACTAAGGTTTCCTGGGGCAGGCTCGTCCGCCCAGGGTAAGTCGGGACCTAAGGCGAGGCCGAGAGGCGTAGTCGATGGACAACAGGTAGATATTCCTGTACTGCTTGAGATCGTTTGAGCGAAGGAGGGACGCAGGAGGCGAAGAGCGCATGCGACTGGAAGCATGTAGAAGCGTCGAGTCTGAGAGCGAGTCAAATGCTTGCTTTCGAAAGGACGAGGCGTGACCTGGAGCGAAATCAAAGTAGCGAAGGCTCAAGAGTCACACTGCCAAGAAAAGCTTCTAGCGAGATCGAAAGTACCCGTACCGCAAACCGACACAGGTAGTCGAGTGGAGAACACTAAGGCGAGCGAGAGAACTCTCGTTAAGGAACTCGGCAAAATGACCCCGTAACTTCGGGAGAAGGGGTGCTGGCGTAACAGCCAGCCGCAGTGAATAGGCCCAAACAACTGTTTATCAAAAACACAGGTCTCTGCAAAGTCGTAAGACGACGTATAGGGGCTGACACCTGCCCGGTGCTGGAAGGTTAAGAGGAGAGCTTAGCTTAGGCGAAGGTTCGAATTGAAGCCCCAGTAAACGGCGGCCGTAACTATAACGGTCCTAAGGTAGCGAAATTCCTTGTCGGGTAAGTTCCGACCTGCACGAAAGGTGTAATGATTTGGGCACTGTCTCAACGAGAGACTCGGTGAAATTATAATACCCGTGAAGATGCGGGTTACCCGCGACAGGACGGAAAGACCCCATGGAGCTTTACTGTAGCTTGATATTGAGTATCTGTTAAACATGTACAGGATAGGTAGGAGCCAGGGAAGGCAGGACGCTAGTTTTGCTGGAGGCAATGTTGGGATACTACCCTTGTTTGATGGATGCTCTAACCTAGGCCCGTAAGCCGGGCTGGGGACAGTGTCAGGTGGGCAGTTTGACTGGGGCGGTCGCCTCCTAAAGTGTAACGGAGGCGCCCAAAGGTTCCCTCAGAATGGTTGGAAATCATTCGCAGAGTGTAAAGGTATAAGGGAGCTTGACTGCGAGAGAGACAACTCGAGCAGGGACGAAAGTCGGGCTTAGTGATCTGGTGGTACCGCATGGAAGGGCCATCACTCAACGGATAAAAGCTACCCTGGGGATAACAGGCTTATCTCCCCCAAGAGTTCACATCGACGGGGAGGTTTGGCACCTCGATGTCGGCTCGTCGCATCCTGGGGCTGAAGTCGGTCCCAAGGGTTGGGCTGTTCGCCCATTAAAGCGGCACGCGAGCTGGGTTCAGAACGTCGTGAGACAGTTCGGTCCCTATCCGTCGTGGGCGTAGGAAATTTGAGAGGAGCTGTCCTTAGTACGAGAGGACCGGGATGGACGCACCGCTGGTGTACCAGTTGTCTTGCCAAAGGCATCGCTGGGTAGCTATGTGCGGAGGGGATAAGCGCTGAAAGCATCTAAGTGCGAAGCCCCCCTCAAGATGAGATTTCCTTTGCGAAAGCAGTAAGACACCTCAGAGACTATGAGGTAGATAGGCCGGGAGTGGAAGCAGAGCGATCTGTGGAGCGGACCGGTACTAATCAGTCGAGGACTTGAC
The DNA here is from genome assembly GCF_000296855.1 of Lactobacillus gigeriorum DSM 23908 = CRBIP 24.85. GTDB lineage: Bacteria > Bacillota > Bacilli > Lactobacillales > Lactobacillaceae > Lactobacillus > Lactobacillus gigeriorum. The sequence goes on from NZ_CAKC01000036.1 coordinate 3,326, forward strand.
CGAAGGCGAAGCGATTTTGGAGAATTGAAGGTTTTTGAGGATTGGATTCAGTTTTGAGCGTGCAAGCTCAAGAAAGAGTGCGGTGACGAAAGCGAGAAGGATACACCTGTAACCATGCCGAACACAGAAGTTAAGCTTCTCAGCGCCGAGAGTAGTTGGTGGGCGACTGCCTGCGAGGGTAGGACGTAGCCGCGCT
>NZ_CAKC01000035.1 GCF_000296855.1 Lactobacillus gigeriorum DSM 23908 = CRBIP 24.85
TGTCCTGATACTGCTTGATCCTGCGATTGACCTATCTAACGGATATGCCTAGCTTAAGGGCGGCTCTTTTCTTGTTACCATGATGATCTACTAGGTCTTTAATAACTTGATACTGCTTATCGTATTTCATGCTTAAACTGATCCTCTTCACTTTGACCATAACCTCCAATAATAGAGATTATGCCATAATCAATTCCAAATAGGACATTTTACTAAGTTAACAGATAAGACATTATCACTTGTTAATCACAAATAAAAAATTTTTTAGAAAAAATAGTTGACAATTTTTCAGCCAGCTTTTATGCTTATTACAACTTAAAAATAAATTAAGCAAAGACAAGGAAAGTAAAAAGTCGTATTTCCCACAGAGAGTTTCCATTTTGGTGAAAGGAAATGTTAGTACTGCTTTTGAAAATGGCCTTCGAGCGTGGAACTGCGATATTTAGTGGTTTCAGGGTCCGCCCTATACAGCGGTAGCGTATCGCTTTCGTGGCCGTACGTGAATAAAGGTGGATTCTCACGATTCTCACAAATATTAGGTGGTACCGCGTTCAATAGACGCCCTATTAGATCGATATGATCTAGTGGGGCGTTTTTTCTTGCTTTGCTTGTGCAAATAAAGGAGAGTTTTTATGAATTTAAGTAAAAAAGTATTTACTGCTTCAACGATTTTGATTTCAACTATTGCTTTGGCTGCTTGCGGTAAGCAAGAAAAATCTTCCAGTTCCACCAAAGATCAAGTTTTAAATTGGTCTGAAAGTACTACTTTTTCAACTCAGGATCCATCCCTTGCTACAGATACTACTAGTTTTCAAGGACTATTAAATACTGGTGATGGGTTATATCGTTTAGACGAAAACAATAAACCACAACTTTCATTAGCTAAATCAGTCAAAGTTTCTAACGGTGGCAAGACCTATGATTTCATTTTGCGCGATAATGCAAAATGGTCAAACGGTGATCCCATAACTGCTAAGGACTTCGTATACTCATACCAGCGGACGCTTACCCCTGCTACCAAATCTCAGATGGCCTTTTACCTCTATCAAATTCAAAACGCTAAAGCTATCAATGAAGGGAAGCAAAAGCCATCATCCCTTGGTGTTAAGGCAATTGGTCAACATCATTTACGCATCCAACTAACCCGTCCATTAAGCTACTTCAAAATTTTATTGTCTTGGCCATTATTCTTCCCTCAAAACGAAAAAGTGGTCAACAAGTATGGCAAGTTATATGGAACTCAAGCCAAATATACCGTTTCTTCAGGACCATTTGTTTTGACCAAGTGGAACGGCAACAATAAAGCTTGGACTTTAGTCAAAAATAAGAACTACTGGGATGCCAAACACGTTAAGTTAAGTAAAGTTAATGAACAAGTCAGCGAATCAACAACGACCAGCTATAATCTTTTCCAAGCTGGCAAAGCCGACGAAACTGCCTTAACAGGCCAACAAGTAGCCGCCAACAAAAACAAAGCTGGTTACTACCTTCGTCTAGCTTCATCAATTCGAAGACTTGAACTTAATCAAAATACAGTTAAAGCCTTTAAGAGTTTAAAAGTTCGTCAAGCCTTCTCGCTAGCAATTAATCGTGGGCAACTAGCAAATAATGTCTTAAAAGATGGTTCAATTCCTGCTAAAGGTTTCGTACCATCTGGCATGGGTACAAACCCTGAAACTGGCGCACAATTCCAAGACGATGCTTATGTCAAGAGTGCTGTAAGTTTCGACTTAAGCAAAGCTAAAAAGCTCTTAGCTGCTGGTTTTAAAGAAACCAACACCAAGAGCCTAAAAGTAACTTTGCTTGCAAGCGATGATGATGTTTCTAAACAAATTGCTGAATTTTTACAAAGCCAATTAGATCGTCTTCCAGGGGTTAGCGTAGCTGTACAAAACATCCCATTTACTCAATTAATTAGTCGTCAAACCCAAGGAAACTACGAAATTACCCTTAAGAATTGGCAAGCCGTCTTTGGCGATCCAATCAACTTCCTTGATGTTTTTGAAAAAGGTTCTAGCTATCTCAACAATGGTTGGAACAACGACCGTTTCAACCAACTATTAAATGAATCCGAAAATATCTATGGTAACCAACCAGTTAAGCGTTGGGCAAGATTGGTGGCTGCTGAAAAAGTATTAATGGAAGATCAAGGAACTGTTCCATTGATCCAATCTGCTCGTCCACAATTGCTTAAGACCAATGTCAAGGGCGTTTCATTTAATCCAACTGGCGTACCATATGATTTCAAAAACGTATACTTGCAATAAGTAAGCAAAAGCCCTTTCATTTGGTTAAGATAAGGACAAGCATAAGCTATTACTTAAGATAAATTTAAACTGTTTCAAGTATGAAAGAGGATATAATATGAGTTGAAAAACAAAGTTGATTTTAAAGAAAAGAGAGGAATAGTCATGAAAACTATTAAATCACTTAGTTTGGGCGCTGCAGCTTTGCTTTTAGGAGTAGCACCAGTTGCAAGCCTTGTAAACCCATTAACCACCACTGCTCAAGCAGCTACTAAGAAGGCCACTGGTACAATTACTGTTGGCAACAACAGCGATAGCAATATTATTGGCGTATACAATGCTGCTGGCAAGCAAAAGAACCAACGTATTAAGAACGGTACTGTTTTTAAATACTATGGTGCACCAAAGTTAATTAACTACGAATATACCTACAAAATTGCTAAGAACAAATACGTTCCAACTTCCGCAATTTCCGAATTAAATGGTAAGGGCGTTTTGTATATTGCTAAGAATTCATATGTCTATGACAAGAACGGCAAACGTGTAACTAAGTACGGTGTAAGCAAGAAAGCAGTTTTATTGCGTAAGTCACAAATCGTAAACTACACTGCTTCCCTTAAGGCTGCCAATGCTGATTCATTCAGATTCTTAGTTGACAACAATGGCAACAAGACTGTTTTGACATACAAGAACATTAAAGGTCATCAATACTACAGCGTTGGCAAGAATGCCTATGTTCGCGTAGCTAACGTAAGCTATGTAGACAACAAGCCTTTATATGCTGCTTTCCAAACTGTAACTTTAGGTAAACACAATAATGATACTAAGGTCCCAGTATATGATGCAGAAGGCAAAGCAAGTAAGAAGGTATTAACTGCTGGTGACAAAGTTGAAGTTGACCGCACCAAGACTGTTAAATCTGGCAAAGAAACTTTAATTTTGTACGGTGTTAAGGGTCAAAAGGATTCATACCTTGACATGAATGACATTGCAAGTTTACCTGACTTGGCAGTTTTACTAGAAAAATAGTAAAAAAGCCTTTTCAAAATATTGTTAGTTATGATAGAATATAGAAAGCGTTTTCTTCATTGAATACGTATTTCCAAAAATCTTAATTAACAAATATATCAATAAAAATGTATCTACTTAGTCCATAGATACGAAAAAACGATCTTATTCTCATAAGGTCGTTTTTTTACTTTTTATTTTTCAGCAAACTCATCCAAATCGATCACCTGATCATATTTCTCTCGTTGTTCATTAGAGACAGCATGTTCGATTTCTAAAATCGTTCCTGGGAATTGTTGTAGCAAAGCAAATATATTGTTGGCACTCTTATTGTCTAACCCAGACAAGGCTTCATCGACTAATAAAATGTTCCTTTTAGCCAACAAAACCCTAGCTAATTCTAACTTACGCTTTTCACCACCAGAAAGTTTTAGTCCCTTCTCACCTATCAGCTGATCTAAATGCTCAGAGGTTGCTAAATATTCAAGGTCAACCTGCTTTAAGACTTGAAACAGTTTCTCATCAGCGATCTTTCTTCCTAATGTTAAATTAAACCGTAATGTTCCCGAAAAAATATAAGTATCTTGGCTAATGATTCCCACTTTTTCCAATAAGTCTGTCAGCAAGGGTTTTGCCACTACAATTTTCCCTGCTAAAAGTGGAAGCTCATTAAGAATGGTTTTAAATAAAGTGGATTTACCGATTCCTGATCTACCAACAATTAATACCTTTTCTTTAGCTTTAAGGGTTAGATTAACGGCTTTCAGAATGGTTTTATCATAGCCCAAATTGCAATTTCGTAATTCTAGAACTGTATCAGTAGCTCCATCAGCAACTGTTAAATTATTAAAGGCTCTACCTGTAGGCTTTTCTAGCGCAGGATTAGCAATCAACGGGTTGGCCGCATTCAATTGGTTAAACACTTGTGCAATCGTAATTATTGGACTGGTCAAGCGATCAGATGCTAAAAACAAAGAAATCAAACCACCGACACTAACTTGACCTTTGACTACGAATAATACGCCGATCGCTAGCGCAATTACCGCTGAAACAGCATATGTCAATTGTGATAAGAAACTTGCTGTCGTCTGTCGGAAATTCATTATTAAGTACGCTTTTTCTTCTTCAAGTAAAGCCTTTTTGACTAAACGCCGAAACTCATTGGCAACTCCTAAATGGGTAACCGTACTAAAGCCATGAATCGCATCGTTCATCTGCGTATTATACCGCTCGTAATCGATACTCCATTTGCTACTGCCAGTTTCTACCCACTTTTGCGTCACCCGTGGAACCAAAAACGGTAATAACCCACAGGCTAAGAAAATCAAAGATACCGTAAAATTAATGCTTAGAACATAAACGAGCGAAAAAATTGCCTGCTCAATACAATAAACTAACGTTACAATTGGATTAACGAATTGGTTTTCAATTTGCTTAGCATCTACATTGATAAAATTGGTTACCTGTGACATCCTTTCCTCTGACGGTGAAGCCAAGAAGTTTTCAACGGCTGTACTTCTCATTTTTATATTGGCAACTTGTCTAACTTTAGCCCACAGATATTGCCATAGCCAAGAACCCAAGGTTAACAATAAAAACAGCAATAAATAAAGTACCAAGATTCGTGGCAATTGACCAAACTGCCTTTGTGACAAGATGTTAGTAACCGCACCAATGATATATGGCGAAACTATTCCATCTAATGAGGTAATAGCACTCGCCAAAGTAATTCCTAGCCATAAAGTACGATGCCCAGAAAATAAAAATTTGAAAAATTGTCTTTTATTCATTTTTAACCACCTGTTTTAATAACTTTGATTAGATAAAGCTATTAAATCGCAGATATTGCTATCTGTTTCTGACAAAGAAAATATTTTTAACATATTTTCCATACATTTCCACATAAAAACCGTAACTATTTAAAATAATTATAATTTTTAAATATTATATCATTTTTTTGCTTTTAACAAGACTTTTTCCACTATAAAGTCCGTTATCTAAAATTTTCAATTTCACGAAAACAAATCTCTAAGCAAATAATTTTGATAGCGGTATCATTTGTGTTATGCTATGTGACGTTAAGGAGGTTTTTATATGATTAAAGATAAAATTGTTATTATAGGTGCATCCCACCCAGGACACGAAGCAGCGATCGAGTTGGCTGATCGTTATCAAGACCTTGATATTACAGTATTCGAAGCAAGCGACTTTGTTTCCTTTATGTCATGTGGGATGAAGTTGTTCCTTGAAGGAAAAACTACTGGACAAGATAATGTCCGTAATTTTTCACCAGATGAATTAACCAATCGTGGCATTAAGCTACAAAATAATAGTGAAGCTGTTGCTATTAACCCTGAAAGCAAAACCGTAACTATCAAGAATACCTTGACTAACACCACTACCGATGTCAACTATGATAAATTAATTTTGACACCTGGGGTGAAGCCTCAAAATATTCCTGTTCCCGGAAACAACCTTGATCATATCTATTTAATGAGAGGATATGATTGGGCTAGCAAAATTAACGAGGCTCTCAACGATCCAGAGATTAAACATGTTACAGTTATTGGTGCCGGCAATGGAGTTTCTGCAGTCGAAGCTGCATTAAGCCATGATAAACAAGTAACTTTAATTGACAATAATGATGCTCCGCTTGCTAACTATTTGCCTGAAGAATTCACCGCTGTTTTCAGCAAGGAATTAACCGACAAAAAGGTAAACTTGGTGATGGGAGCAACAGTAACCGGATTTAAAGGCGATAATACTGTTGAAGCAGTTATCACTGACAAGGGTGAAGTTGCAACTGATTTAGTAATCGTAACTGTAGGTATTAAAGCAAATACTTCTTGGTTGAAGGATACCGTAAAGCTTAATAAAGCTGGATATATTTCAACTGATGAGTATTTCAGAACCAACTTGCCAGATGTTTATGCTCTTGGTGATGCTATTTGGCCTTATTCAATTCCTGCAGGCAAAAACATCCCTATTCCTTCAGCTTCAGCTTCAAGACATGAGGCACAATATTTAGTAAATCATCTGTTTGAACAAAAACCATCACAGCCATTCCATGGGCTTGCCGGAGCACAATTATTAGAATTCGGTAATGTTCATGCTGTTGTAACTGGATTAAATTCACGTACGGCTAAATTTGCTGGAATTGAAGCTGACACTGCTGTATATGTTGATCATCTCCGTCCTAATTTTATTCCGGATGAAGATAATCCAATGGGTTACGTGGCATTAACCTTTGACAAATTTAGCCATCAAATTCTCGGTGGCGCAGTTATGTCATCTTATGATTTAACTGGTCAAGGCAATGTTCTTAGCTTAGCTATTAGTCATAAACTAACGCTTGAAGACCTCGCTGAACAAGATTTCTTCTTCTCACCAAGTTTTGATCGTCAATGGAGTCTTCTTAACTTAGCTGCACAACATGCCTTAGGTTGGGCTAAATTCTAAATATAAAAAATGCGATTGGGTCTTTATAGTACTATTGACTCAATCGCATTTTGTTTTTTCATATAGAATTGCTTTTCCTGAACATCTTTTTGAAATTTATATTCTGCTTTTAGGTTAATTTTTGCTAATTAAAAGAAGTTTCTAATGATCTTTATAGTGATATAGCAATGTTAATAAACCCAATATATTCAACCAAAATAGTCTTTTATCATATTAGTTAAAAATTATTTTACAAAAAGTAGGGTCTATTGACATCTAGTATGTTAAAGGTATAATGAAATATGTAAGTAAGCGGTTACATGTAAACAGAAAGTTGTGAATATATATGGAAACAAAAAATAACGCTTATGTATTATGGTTTGATGAATTACATCGTGAAGATGTTGATATTGTTGGTGGTAAATCCTCATCTTTGGGTGAGTTAACTTCCGGCACAAATGTTCCCGTACCTTTCGGTTATGCAACTACTGCAGCGGGTTATCGCCACTTCATGGCTGAAACGGAATTAAACCCTAAAGTTGACGCTTTGCTTGACAGCTTAAAGAATCCAGAAGACTCAGAAGAATTGCACAGAGTTTGTTCAAAGATTCGTAAGTTAATGAACGAAGCAAAGATGCCGGATGATTTAGCCAAAGATATTGGTGATGCATATGACGCTTTAGCAAAGAGAATGGGCGTCAACGAACCATTCGTTGCTGTTAGATCAAGTGCCACTGCGGAAGATTTACCAAACGCAAGTTTCGCTGGTGAACAAGATACTTTCTTAAATGTTCACGGACGTGACAACGTAATTAAGAAAGTTCAAGAATGTTACGCATCCCTCTTCACTGATAGAGCAACTTACTACAGAATTAAACAAAACTTCCCACAAGAAAAAGTAGCCTTGTCAGCCGCTGTACAAATGATGGCCTTTTCTAAGGCTTCAGGTGTTATGTTCACTGTTAACGTAGCTACTGGTGATGACACCAAGATCATGATCGAAGGTTCATGGGGTTTAGGTGAATACATCGTTCAAGGAACTGTTACCCCAGATAACTACATCGTTGACAAAGAAACACTTACTATTGCGGACAAGACAATCAACAACAAGAACATTGAATTGGTTCGTTTGCAAGACGGTGGTGTTGAAGAACGTCAAGTTCCTGAAGACATTGCTACTAAGCCTTGCTTGACTGATGAACAAGTTATCCAATTGGCTGGTTACGCAAAACAAATCGAAGAACACTACGGTTGCTACATGGATACTGAATGGTCATTGGACCAAGACAACAAGTTATGGATGGTACAAGCTCGTCCAGAAACAGTTTGGTCACAACGCAATAAAGATCATGAAGGAAGTTCAGAAAGCTCAAACGTAACTACAGATCATAAGACCTTATTGAAAGGTTTACCTGCTTCACCAGGTATCGTTGCTGGTAAAGTTCACGTAATTGACGATCCTAAGGATATCAACAAGTTCCAAGAAGGTGAAATCTTAGTAACTTTGATGACTTCACCTGACTGGGTACCAGCTATGAAGAAGGCTACCGCAATTGTAACTAACAACGGTGGTATGACTTGCCACGCTGCGATCGTTTCTCGTGAAATGCAGATTCCATGTATTGTAGGTACTACTAGTCGTGGAGCAGCTGCAACCAAGACTTTAGTAACTGGTCAAGAAATTACGGTTGATGCAAAGAACGGTATTGTTTACGACGGTATTGTTGAAGATGTTGTAAAGCCTAAGACTGAAACCCATGAAACCCATGAAACTCAAGTAGCTACAGCTGAATACTTCCCTCCTACAGCAACTCACGTAATGATGAACTTAGGTGACCCAGACTTAGTAGATCGTTACTCAAGTCTTCCAGCAGATGGTATTGGTTTAATGAGAGAAGAATTCTTGTGGACTACTTTCATTCACCAACACCCACTTTACTTGATTGAAACTGGACATCCAGAAAGAGTTGTTAATGAATTAGCAAACGGTATTAGCAAAGTTGCTCGTGCTATGGCTCCTCGCCCAGTTGTCCTTCGTTTGTCAGACTTCAAGTCAAGCGAATACAGCAACTTAAAGGGTGGTGACAAGTACGAACCAATCGAACCAGCAGACTTGTTAGGTTGGCGTGGTGCTTCAAGATACTACAACCCTAAGTACATCGAAGCCTTTAAGCTTGAATTGGAAGCTATTAAGAAGGTAAGAAATGACTACGGCTTGAAGAACTTGAATGTTATGATTCCATTCTGCCGTACAGTGGATGAAGCTCGCAAAGTTACTGATATTATGCGTGAACAAGGTCTTGAGCGTAGCGCAGACTTCAAGATTTACATGATGGCTGAAATTCCTGCAAACATTATTTTGGCAGATCAATTCAACCAATTCATCGACGGATACTCAATCGGTTCAAACGACTTAACTATGTTGATCTTAGGTTGTGACCGAAACAATGAAGTTATCTCAAACTTGTTCGATGAACGTAACTTAGCAGTTAAGCGTGCTATCAGACACTTAATCAAGGTTGCTCACCGTGATGGCAAGACCGTTTCAATCTGTGGTCAAGCTCCATCAGAGTACCCAGAATTTACTGAGTTCTTAGTACAAAGTGGTATTGACTACGTATCTGTAAACCCAGATATGGTTAAGACTACTAAACGTAATGTTGCCCACTACGAGCAAAGAATTATGCTTGATAAAGCAACAGGTATGGGTAGAATCGACCCAACTGATTATGAATGGTAATAGTTTAAGTAGAGAATAACTAATTGCCCCATTCTCTATTAAGAAGACAGATCTGAAAAGATCTGTTTTTCTTTTGCAAAAAAAGATAGACATCAAACGTGCCTATCCTATCTTCAAGTTAACTATTTTAGCTCTACTGCATAAGTGTAGTATTCATCATTTGCAGCTACACCCACACCAATCTTGTGATACTTATTAGCCTTTAAAATATCTCTGTGAACCCAATTACTTGATTCATCATGGTAGATCAGCTTATCAACCATTGCTTCGGCTAAAGCCTTGGCAGTTGCCGTTTTTGGTTCGATTCCTAAGCATTCTGCTTTTCCAGCCGAATTGTAGTTGTAAAAGCCCTTATGATTATCCAAATCTCCGGTTTGCTTCCAGGCAACCACTTGATCTTGAGCTCTAAGAGTAGCAAATTTCTTCAAGCCACTATCAGCCTTCATAGCTCCAGATTTTTGAGTTTTACGCCAGTTATTAACTAATTTAATAAATTCAGTTTGAACTTGTGCTCTAAATTGTGAGTCAACTGAATCATCTACCTTATTAGCATTGGCACTCTTGTTCGTATGAGTAACTAGCTTCTTAGCCGTGTTTTTTAAGATATATCCGCCCTTTTTCCCTTCAAGCTTGTAATATACCTTGCCATTAATTTTCTTGGTTCCTGAGGCCCTTAAAACGCTATTTTTATACCAAAAAGTATTTTGGCGTTTTCCATTCTTATCATAAACAAAAGATTGTTTGGTTACTTTAACCTTGTAGCTACTTGCAGCTTGAACAGGTTGATTGGTAGTTGCCAACAAGCCAATTCCTATTCCAGCAATTGCTCCCAACTCTAGTATTCTTTTCATAATAGTACCCTTTCTTACTAGAAAAATTATACTGATACCATTATTTTACCGCGAGTTAAAAGAATTTGAAAGAGACTGTAAAATAGTTTGTGTAAGGATGGACGATTCCTTAAATTTTATTCCCTGAACATTAGAAAAAGGAGCTCCTTTCT